>DATFAE010000109.1:0-5490 GCA_035254945.1 Arthrobacter sp.
TTTCCACCGGAACGGCAAGCCCACAAGGCTGCACCCCCCGGCTTTCTGGGCCGAGGCCACCAGCACGGCCGGCCTGGCCCTTGCCCCCGCCTGGCATAACGTCCGCGGTCTCTGGCTGCGGTACGCGTGGCCGGTGCTTTCCGTGGTGAGCGTCCTGGGCTGGTCAGTGCTCGCCGCCGCCATCCTGCTGTGGGCCACCGGCCAGGCGTTCGGCTGGCAGGAAGCCAAGGCGGCGGCCATCGCGGCGTTTGTGCTGTTTGTGATCGCCGTCGGCTTCATCCTGGGCCGGTCCTCCTACGGCGTGGTCCTGGACCTCGCCCGGACCCGCGTCGCCGTGGGGGACAGCGCCGTTGGGAGCATCGCGGTCTCCAATACCTCCGCCCGGCCGCTGCTGCCGGCCGCCCTGGAGCTGCCCGTTGGTGCCGCCACGGCCGTGTTCCACCTTCCCAGGATGAAACCGCAGCAGGTGCACGAGGACCTCTTCACCATCCCCACCGCCCGCCGCGCCGTCATTGTGGTGGGCCCCGTCCGCTCCGTCCGGGCCGACCCGCTGCACCTGCTGCGACGCCAGGTGCTGTGGACCGAGCCCGAGGACCTCTACGTCCATCCCCGGACCGTCGCCCTGGCCGGCTCAGCCGCAGGGTTCATCCGGGACCTTGAAGGCATGCCCACCACGGACCTGTCCAGCGCTGACGTGTCCTTCCACGCCCTGCGGGACTACGTGCCGGGCGATGACCGGCGGCACATCCACTGGAAGACCACCGCCCGGACCAACAAGCTGATGGTCCGCCAGTTCGAAGAAACCCGCCGCGCCCACCTGGCGATTTCACTGTCCATTAACACCGACGAGTACGCCTCCGAGCAGGAATTTGAGATGGCCATCTCGGCGGCCGCGTCGATCGGCCGCCAAGCCATCCGGGAGCAGCGCGAACTGGACGTCCTGACGCAGAAGGGACCGCTGCGCTGCGAAACCGGCCGCAACATGCTGGACGACATGACCAGGATTGTCGGGGCACCCATGCGCCGCACCGCCGTCGACCTCGCCCGGTCCCTCGCAGATACCGTCCCCAACGCCTCGGTGGTGTTCTTTGTGGTGGGCAGCAACGTCACGCCCACCCAGCTGCGCTCCGCCGCCGCCTCCGTCGCCCCCGGCGTCCGAAGCCTCGCGGTGCGGCTGCAGACCGGAGCCGCGCCGTCGAGGGCCAACATCGCAGACCTGACGGTGCTGACCCTGGGCGACCTCGCCGACCTCGCCATCGTCCTGAGAAAGGCGGCCGCATGAGCTCCGCATCCGACCTCCGCCCCCGGACCTCACAGCAGCAGTCAGCGTTCGCGGACGGCCAGCCGGCCTGGCACTTTATGGTCGACGCCGGCGCGCTCACCATCCTGCTCGGCCTCGGGGTCCTGGGCTTCAGCCTCAGCTTCGGCGGGGACGCCTACTATCTCATTTCCGGGTTCGGCGGCATCCTCGTGGGCCTCGCCCTCGCCGCCGCCAACGGCCACCTCCGGCTGGGCCTGCTGATCACCACCGCACTGGCGCTGGGCGCCTACCTGGTGCTGGGAACCGTGCTCGCCGTCCCGGATGCCGCCATCGCCGGCTTCGTCCCCAGCCTGGACTCCCTGCGGACGCTGCTCCTGGGTGTGGTGTTCGCCTGGAAGGACATGCTGACAGTCGGTGTGCCGGTGGGAACCGCCGGGGGAGTGCTCATTGTCCCGTTCCTCAGCTCCCTGCTCACCGCACTGGTGGCCGGAATCCTCACCTGGCGCGCCAAGGCTCCCTACTGGCCGCTGCTCCCGGTGCTCGCCCTCTTTGTCACCGGCATTGCGTTCAGCACCAACGCCGCCTTCCTGACAGTCGAGCGGGGCATCGCCCTGACGGTCATCGCAATCGCATGGGCCACCTTCCGACGTGACGCGCTGCGCCGCAGCGACACCCGGAAAGTCTCCGTCAACCGACCCCAAAGCGACGCCGGCACAGCCCACCGGGCACGGATCCGCCGGCTCGGCACGGCGGCTGCAGTCATCGCCGCCAGCGTGGCCATCACCGCCGTTGCCGCGCCCCTGGTCACGGCCGGCGATGACCGCAAAGTGCTCCGCAACGTGGTGGTTCCGCCGTTTGACCCCAAGGCCTACATCACGCCGCTGGCGAGCTTCAGGACCTTCGTGAAGGATAAGAAGGACGACACGCTGTTTGTGGTCAAGGGCCTGCCGCGGGACGGCCGTGTGCGCCTGGGGGCGCTGGACGCCTTCAACGGCACCAACTACAACATGGACCCCAACGGCTCCGGCAACTTCAGCAAGGTGGGGGACACCAAATCCATCAACACGCTGGCCGACACTTCAAGCGTGGTGCCCACCAACGACTACTCCCTGGACATCACCATCGAGGACTACCAGGGCTACTTCGTCCCCGGGGGCCGCAAAACCACGGGCCTGAGCTTTGACCAAAGCGCGTCAGCGGCCGCCTCGGGCCTTTACTTCAATTCGGGCACGGACACTGCCGTGACCACCAAGGGACTGTCCAAGGGTGACTCCTACAGCGTCCAGGTCTCCGACCCGGTCAAACTGGAGCACGGCCAGCTGACGCAGTACGACTTTGCCAAAGTCACCCTGCCGGACACCCTGGAGGTGCCGCCGGTGGTGGGTTCGCAGGCGAACGACCTTTCGGCCGATGCGCCCACCGCGATCGACCGCGTCCGCCAAATTGAAGCCCACTTCCAGAAGACCGGTGCCTTCAGCAACGGCCTCATCACCGAAGGCCAGCTGCCCAGCGTGTCCGGACACAGTTCCTCCCGGATCAGGAACCTCTTGACGGCCAAGCAGATGCTCGGGGACGACGAACAGTACGCCGTGGCCATGTCGCTGATGCTCCGCCACCTCGGGATCCCCTCCCGCGTCGTCATGGGCTTCTACCCCGAGCCCACCAGCCCCGAGAACGGTGCCGGCGAGGTGAAGATCACGGGCAAGGACGTCCACGCCTGGGTCGAGGTCGCCTTCGACCGTGTGGGCTGGGTCAGCTTTGACCCGACACCGCCCAAGGACAACATTCCCATCCCGCCGGACCCGGAAAACAAGTCCAAGCCGAAGCCCCAGGTGCTCCAGCCGCCGCCGCCCCCGCAGGAACCGGCGGACCTGCCGCCGGACTCCTCCCCGGACGCACTGGACGCAGACCAGAAGAAGAACAATCCTTGGCTCTTCTGGGGTGCCCTGCTCGGCGCCCTCGGAATCGCACTGATCCCGTTGTCCATCCTGGCTTTGCCGCTGCTGCTCATTGCCCTGCTCAAGTCACGACGCCGGAAGTCCCGCTTCACGGAAGGACACCCGGCGCAGCGCGTCGGCGGGGGCTGGAACGAGGTGCTGAGCCTCGCCACGGACATGGGCGCCGGGATCGACACCCGCGCCACCCGGAGGGAAAGCGCCGCGGTGGTCGCCGATGCCTTCCCCGGGTCAGGGACCACCACCACCCTGCTGGCCCGCCGGGCGGATGCCTCGATCTTTGGTGCCGGACAGCCCAGCGAGGAGGAGGTCAGGGAATACTGGACCATCGTGGACGGCTCCCTCAAGGAAATGACCGCAACCGTGGGCTTCTGGCGCCGCCAGCAGGCCAGGTTCTCGCCCAGGTCGCTGCTGGCGGACGGGCGCGCCGCCCTCAGGCTACGCAGCGCCGGCCTGGGACTGGCGTCGCTGCGGCGTCCGGGCTCCGCCGCACCGCAGCCGGGCTCCAGCGCACCGCAGCCGGGCGCAGGTAGGGTGGAGAGCGGTCCGGCGGCAGAGCCAGCAGGCCCCTCCGAACCGGATGAGTCCACTGTTCTGAGGAACCCTGACAGGAAGAACCCCACCGAACCATGACGGAAGACTCGGAGCGCTGCCAGCGCTGCCAGCAGCTGATCCGCGCCGGGGCCACGTTCTGCACGGCCTGCGGTGCTCCGCTGCCCAACAGGGCTGCCCGGAATGCACGGTACGTCGACCACGCCCAGCGGGCCCAGATGGAACGGGCCGCCGAGCATACGGCCGGGATTCCCGGTACTATCCCGGTAGTACAACGGGCCCCGGCTGACAGCGGTCCCGGAATGACACAGGCCGTCCACGGTCGAGGGGGAAGAACGGGAATGGCAGTGAATCTTGGGCTCGTTCCGGCCACGGCGGGCAAACGGCTCGGGGCCGCCGTACTGGACTGGCTCGCTCCACTTGCGGTCCTGGTGGTGACCTTCGCCATCGGATTCGCCGGAGTGACGCGCACCCAAAGCGGCGGGTCCATCATTTACGGCACCGGTTCCCTGGTCCTGTTCGGCGGCGTCGGCCTGGGGCTGACGCTCGTTTACATGTTTGTCCTGCTGGGCATGGAGGGCCGGTCGGGAACCACCATCGGCAATAGGCTCATGGGCATCCGCAGCGCCGACAAAGACGGCTACGCGCCGGGCGTGGGGGGAGTCTTCCTCCGCGGACTCGTCACCGGGGCCGGCATCCTGTTGGCTGTTGTGGCGGCAGCCCTGGTGGTCATCTTCAAATGGTTCGACTCAGCACTCTTCATCCTTGCGCCGCTGGCGCTCATCGGCGCCGCCTGGGCGGTGCTTGTGGTGGTGTCCAACACCTGGGACAAAAACGGCAGGCTCCGGGGCTGGCACGACACCGCCGCGAAAACCCTTGTTTTCGACGTCAACGCCGGACGGAACCCCATTGAGACGGGCGGGATCCAGGGACCCTACAGCTTCGCGCCCCTGGACCTCCCACCTGTTCAGCAGGTGGCCTCACCCGTCGCTGGAGCCGCCAAAGCGCCGCGGGTCATCAACGCCCAGGCGCCCCTCAACCCCAACCAGTGGCAGCCGCCGGCAGGGCAGCCGCCCACGCAGGCGCCCTCTGCCGGTATACAGCCGGACCCCGCCCCGCAGGCCCCTGCTGTTCCATACGCACCTGCTGTTCCGCAGGCCCCTGCTGTTCCGTACGCACCTGCCGGGCCGTCCGCGCAGCAGCTGCACGCCGCTCCACAGGCCTTCGCTCCGCCGCCGTTCACACCGCCGTCGGCCGCACAGCCTGCCACCGCAGCGCAGAGCTCCGCTCCGGCCCACCCCGCCCCCGCCCGGCCGGCCGGCGCAGCCCACCCCGACGACGACCACGACCGTACCCAGATGCGCGGCGGGTTCCGTCAGGCGGCTCCGGTGGCCGTCCTGAGGATCAGGCTCGACGACGGACGGGACTTCCAGCTGGACCGGAATGTCCTGGTGGGCCGGAACCCCGTTGGGCAGGCAGGTGAGCAGCAGGCCCAGCTGCTGGCCGTGGAAGACCCCGGCCGGTCGATCTCCAAAACGCATCTCCACGTCCTCACGGACGGTGCCGGCGTATGGGTGACAGACAGGAACTCCACCAACGGGAGCGCCGTCACCACTCCGGACGGCCTGCGCACACCCCTCCAGCCAGGCGTGCCCGCCTTTGTCAGCCCGGGATCCACTGTCCACTTTGGTGACCGCTCCTTCCACCTAGGACAGGCATGAA
>DATFAE010000110.1:0-3343 GCA_035254945.1 Arthrobacter sp.
ATTGCAGTCATCGCCGCCGGAATGTCATTCCGGTTCAGGCATTTTCCCAGGGGCCGCCCGGCCGAATCGATGACCCGGCTGTTCCTGGGGGCAGCTGTCCTGGCACACGTCTACGGTTTCCTGTACGTCCTGCGCCGCTACGTCGTCGGCATTCCCGATTACGGGAACTGGCAAACCATGATCACGGTGCCCGGCTGGCAGCCGCCACTGACGTGGGAAGGACTTACGCTCCTTTATGCTGCCGCTTTTCTCGTCGCGGCGCATATGCTGTTTGGCTATCTCTTTCCGGGCCGTACGTTCTTCCCCTGGCGCCGGCCCGCTGCCCGGACCGCAGTACCAGCCCGGTAACAGGTTCAACAGAAACGCCGTTGGCCTTCCGACTGTTCGGAGGACCAACGGCGTTTCGTTGAGGCGGATCAGGACCTGAGGTAGTCCTTCAGCCGTTCGGCTGCCTGGGCCGGGGCGAAGCCCGTTGCCTTGATCCTGCTGAGGTTGAGCACGCTGTTCAGGGGGCGCGGCGCAGCGGCCTTTCCTTTGAAGTATTCGTCCGTGCTGACGCCGGTCACGTTCTCGCCGGAGGCGCCACTGAGCTCATACACATCCGCTGCTATATCGGCCCAGGACTGCGGCTCCCCGTCGTTGCTGAGGTTATAGACTCCGTAATCGGCACCGGCTTCCAGGAGGTGCCGAATGCCGGCAGCGATGTCCTGGGTAAAGCTGAGCCGTCCGATTTGATCGTTGACCACCGAAGGTGCGATCCCACGGCCTGCCAACGATGACATGGTCCTGACGAAGTTGTTGCCCTCGCCGATCACCCAACTCGTGCGAACGATGTAATGGCGCGGCACAACTCCCACCACGGCGTCACCGGCAGCCTTGGACTGTCCATAGACGCCCAGCGGGGAGAACGGCTCGTCTTCCGGGTGGTCCGCTTCCGTTCCGTCAAACACGTAGTCGGAGGAAACATGGACCAGGGTCAGATCCTGTTCGACGGCGGTCCTGGCGAGGTGCGCGACAGCTGTGACGTTGATCCGCCAGGCGGCCGCCCGCCCCTCTGCCGTCTCGGCCTGGTCGACGGCTGTGTAGGCCGCCGCGTTGATGATGGTTGAGTAGTTCTTCCAGTTCTTGCTGGCGTAGGACTCAGCGCTGGTGATGTCGAAGTCGCCGCGGGCGGCGAACTCAACTGTCGTGTCGCCGTCGTACAGTTCACGCAGCGCCTTGCCCAATTGACCATCCGCACCCAGGACCAGGATCTTCTTCGATGGCATCGGAACGACATCACCCAGGCGGGGGTGCGCTTTGTCCTTGTCCGAGAGCTCTGCCTGATCAAGAGGTACCGGCCATTCGATGGCAGCTGTCTCGTCGGCCAGGTTCAGGAAGGTGTACTGGCCCTGCGCGTCGGCTGACCAGTGGTCATTGACGAGGTAGGTGTAGGCGGTGTTGTCTTCCAGCGTCTGGAACGCGTTGCCCACTCCCCTGGGAATGAAAATAGCCTGGCTGGGGTCCATGACAGCGGTGAAAACCGCTCCAAAGGAAGGTCCTTCGCGCAGGTCAACCCAGGCCCCGAAGATCTTGCCTGTAGCGATTGAGATGAATTTATCCCAGGGCTCGGCGTGGATCCCCCGCGTCGTGCCGGCCTTCTCGTTGAAGGAGATGTTGTTCTGGACCGGCCGGAAGTCGGGCAGGCCAAGGGCAAGCATCTTCTCCCGCTGCCAGTTTTCCTTGAACCAGCCCCGGTTATCTCCGTGGACCGGCAAATCGTAGAGGATGACGCCGGGAATGGGGGTTTGGTGGGCCGCGAGCTTCTTCGAGAACTCGATCGTCATCGTCTACTGGCCCTGTTCTTTGTACTTGGCTTCGGTCTGGGCCTTCTGCGGCCGCCACCAGTCCTCGTTGTCCCGGTACCAGGCGATCGTGTCCTCGATGCCGGCGTCGAAGTTGGAGAACTGCGGTTCCCAGCCCAGCTCGTCGCGGAGCTTGGTCGAATCGATCGCGTAGCGCATGTCGTGGCCGGGCCGGTCCACCACGTGGTCGTAGGCATCAGGGGACTGGCCCATGTGCTTGAGGATCAGCTCCACGACGTCCTTGTTGTTCTTCTCACCGTCGGCGCCGATCAGGTAGGTCTCCCCGATCCGGCCCTTGGCGATGATGGCCAGCACGGCCGAGGAGTGGTCGTTGGCGTGGATCCAGTCACGGACGTTCTCGCCCTTGCCGTACAGCTTGGGACGGATCCCGTCGATCACGTTGGTGATCTGGCGCGGGATGAACTTCTCCACGTGCTGGTACGGGCCGTAGTTGTTCGAGCAGTTGCTGATGGTCGCCTGCAGCCCGAAGGAACGCACCCAGGCACGGACCAGCAGGTCCGAACCGGCCTTCGTGGAGGAATACGGGCTGGACGGGTTGTACGGGGTCTGCTCCGTGAACCGCTCCGGGTCATCGAGTTCCAGGTCCCCGTAGACCTCATCGGTGGAGATGTGGTGGAAGCGCTTGTTGTGCTTCCGGGCCGCTTCGATCAGCGTGTACGTGCCGATGATGTTCGTATCCAGGAACGGGCGGGGGTCATGCAGGGAGTTGTCGTTGTGCGACTCGGCAGCGTAGTGGACCACCACGTCGCAGTCCGCCACGAGCCCGTCGACCACCGAAGCATCAGCGATTTCGCCCTCGACGAAGGTCAGGCGGTCGGCCGGGAGGTTCCGGAGTGATTCCAGGTTGCCCGCGTACGTGAGCTTGTCCAGAACCGTGACATGGCTGTCGGTAGTGGCAATGACATAGTGGACAAAATTGGAGCCGATGAAGCCGGCGCCGCCGGTAACAAGGAGTTTCTGCATGGTGCTCAGCTTACCGGCAACCGCTTTGCAGGCCGATTTCGAGACCTTGGCATACTTCACTCCGATAACACTGGTCACACCAGTAACGGTTGGGTACTCTCGGTAGGACGACGTTGGGAGTTCTCCCCGCGCAATAAATTCCTCGGGGGCAACCGTGACCATATTCAGATCCCGCCGCGCCGGACTTCTGGCCGCAGCACTGGCTGTTCCTCTGCTGTTAAGCGGGACCAGCGCCGTTGCCGTCACGCCGGCACCGACACCGTCGCCCACGACGACGGCCCCCACCACGGGCGCCCCCGCGCCGGAACCAACAGCGACCCAGACGCCCACTCCTGCGCTGCAGCCCACGCTTCCCGGTCCGACGGCGGCAGACCCTTCATCCACTACGGAAACCGCACCGGCGCCGGCACCGACCGCAACGGCGGCCCAGGCTCAGGCCCCAACTCCCGAGGCCGGGCAGGCCGCCATGGGCCGCGCAGGCATGAATGCTCCATCCGCCGAGGGCCAGGCCCCGC
>DATFAE010000111.1:0-3995 GCA_035254945.1 Arthrobacter sp.
ACAGGAACTCCACCAACGGGAGCGCCGTCACCACTCCGGACGGCCTGCGCACACCCCTCCAGCCAGGCGTGCCCGCCTTTGTCAGCCCGGGATCCACTGTCCACTTTGGTGACCGCTCCTTCCACCTAGGACAGGCATGAATTCCCAAGCCGCCAGCGTTCCCGCCGCAGCAGACCACAACCCCGGGCTGAGCCTGAGCTACGGCTACGGCACTGACCGGGGACTGCGACGCGAACTGAACGAAGACTCCTTCATTGCCTCCGATCCGGTTTTCGCCGTTGCCGACGGGATGGGCGGCCACGAAGCCGGCGAGATCGCCAGCGGAATGTGCGTCCGCGCCCTGGCCGCCATGCCGCAGCTGGCCACCGGGGAACGGAGCGTCACGGCCGCCGTGATCCAGCAGTACCTGGTGAAGGCAGACACCTCCATCCGGGAAGCCACCGGCGCCCGGGCTGGAACAACCTTGACCGGAGCCGTGGTGGTCGAGCAGATGGGCATGCCCTACTGGCTGGTCGTGAACATCGGCGATTCACGGACCTACCGGCTGAGCCAGGGCCAGTTCGCCCAGGTCAGCGTGGACCATTCCGAGGTTCAGGAACTCGTCGATGCCGGCGAGATCACGCCGGAGGAGGCAGCCGTCCACCCCCGCCGCCATGTAGTGACGCGGGCCCTCGGAACCGGAGACGAGACCGAAGCCGACTACTGGCTGCTGCCGGTGGAGGAGGGTGACCGGATGCTGGTCTGCTCGGACGGGCTCAACGCCGAGCTGACGGACGAGCACATGTTCCGGATCCTCAGCACCGTAGCCCATCCCCAGGACGCGGTGGACGCCCTGATCCAGGCCGCCCTCCGGAACGGCGGCAGGGACAACGTCACTGTCATCGTGGTGGACGCCAAAAACGTGATGAACGACGGCGGCATCGCCACCACAGCGCCGAGGCCCGGCGCCGACGCCGAGGAGGTCACCCTGCCGCGGTCCCAGGTCGTGGAAGCGGCACGGCAGCCCACTGCAGCCGAGGACCAGACTGAGGAGCCCGGCGATGACCGCAAATAGCTACGTGCCCGGCACGTGGCACGGCATAGTCCGGTCCCGCACGGCCATCCTTCTTGGACCTGACACGCCCCCGCAGCTGGTCACCTCGCTGTGGGAACTGCTGGAAAGCGGACCAGAGGTCCACGAGCTGCTGCACGCGGTCACCAGCAGCTTTGGTGTGTCGCTGGCCCGCATACCGCCGTTCGGGATCGTCGACTTTTCGGACTCGCTGCGCGTCTTCCTGCGCGGAGACATCGATCTGGCAGTGCAGCTGCCCGGCGGGCCAATGGAGCTTCACGGCCGCGACGTCACGACGTGGGCCGAGCGGCACCTCGCTGCCCCGGAGTGGTACCGCATCAGTGTCCCGGGCGACGATGCCGCCGGCCTGCCGTTGCCCCTTCATGAGGGCGTGGTGCTGCTGCAGTCACTGACGGTGGGTCCTGGCAGCACCGTCGAGGCTGCTGCCGCGACGCCAACCGCCGTGCCTGCTGTTTCGGCGCCCCTGGCTGAAGTCCCCCTGGTTGAAGTACCCCTTGCTGCCGAACCACTTGCTGCCGAACCACTTGTCGCCGGACCGGTGCCGGCCGCGCCGCTGGAGCCCGCCGCGGATCCCGGGGATGCGGAACCGTCCGACGCTGAGAGCGCCGTGTTTGACGAGCCGTCGCCGGAAACCGGGGCTGAGGGCAGCCCGTCCACGGATGCCCCGGAGCACGGCGCTTCGTCCGAAACCGTTATTGGTGTCCTGGACGATGAATTCGAGGACCTGCCCGCCGCGGAACCGGACCCGGGGCCGACGGAGGACACAGTCCTGCCGGCGGGTGATGCTGTTTCCGCCGATGAGGGATTGCCGGCTGACCAGGCAGCGCCGGCCTCTGAACAGACCAGCACCTACGACCATTTATGGGAGCGCACAGTGGTGCGCAGCATCGAAGATGCTGCTGTCCGTGACGATCCCGACGCGCTGCCTGTCGGCGACGCGCCGCAAAAAACGGCCGCGATGAACGAAGCGGAACTGCCGGCGGCACGGGAAACGCCAACCCCGGTGCCGGCAACGCCACCGGCACCCGCACCGGCACCCGCACCGGCTCCCGCCGTCGGGCTGATCGATTCCGTCCCGTGGAACACCGCGGCGGGAACCCCGGCACAGCCCGCCCCGGCCATTGACGACAGTGACCACGACGGCCAGACCATCATGAAGAGTGACCTGGCCGGGATGGCCGCCCACCCTGCAGCCGCTGCCGACAAAAACGCTGCAGGATCTGCCGGTCCCATGGTGCTGGCAAGGGTCTGCGGCCAGGGGCACGCGAATCCGCCAACCCACGCCCAGTGTGCCGCCTGCGGGCAGCCGTTGCCGTCGGACGCCGTCCAGGTATCCCGGCCCAGGCTCGGCCGCATGCGCGTATCCAGCGGTGAGCTCGTGGACCTTGACCAGTCGCTGGTGATCGGCCGCCAGCCGTCAGTATCGCGCGTCCAGGGCGGCGAGATGCCGAGGCTTGTGCAGGTGGCGAGCCCGGGCGGCGATATCTCCCGCTCGCACGTGGAGGTGCGCCTTGAGGGCTGGCATGTGATGCTGTGCGACCTGAAAGCCACCAACGGCACCGTCCTGGTCCGGGCAGGACAGCCGCCCAGGCGCCTCGCCCAGAACGAAATGGCCATCCTGCTTGATGGCGACATCGCAGAACTGGGCGACGGCATTTCGCTTCGCTTTGAGGAGATTCTTTGAGTTCCAAACGGCCAGTTGCGCCGCCGCCCCATATCCCGGGGTTTACCTACGTCAGCCTGTTGGGTTCAGGTGGCTTCTCAGACGTGTACCTTTACGAACAGGACCGGCCCCGCCGCAGGGTGGCTGTTAAGGTCCTGCTCTCGGACCTGAAGACCGAGGGCGCGCGCCGCCGGTTTGAGTCCGAAGCCAACCTGATGGCCCAGCTGTCGTCCCACCCCTACATCGTGACCATCTATGAGGCCGAGGTCACCGACGCCGGACACTCCTACCTGGCCATGGAGTACTGCTCACGGCCCAGCCTGGACGTGCGGTACCGGAGACAGCGTTTCAGCATCGACGAGGTCCTGGCGGTGGGCATCCAGGTGGCTTCCGCCGTCGAGACCGCCCACCGTGCCGGTATTGCCCACCGGGACATCAAGCCCGCCAATATCCTGGTGACCGACTACAACCGCCCGGCGCTCACGGACTTCGGGATTTCCGGAACCCTGGGCGGTTCGGATGCTGATGACGACGCGGGCATGTCCATCCCGTGGTCCCCGCCCGAGCAGTTCACGGACGGCGGTACCGACGGCGTCATGGTGGATGTCTGGGCGCTCGGCGCCACACTGTATACGCTCCTGGCGGGCAGGTCGCCGTTCGTGATGCCGGGGGCGGACAACTCCCAGCGGGAGCTCATTTCACGCATCACCACCATGGCGCTGCCACGCCTTGGCCGGGCGGACGTCCCGGAGTCGCTGGAGCTCGCGCTTTCCACGGCCATGGCCAAGTCGCCGGCCTCCCGGTATTCCTCCGCGCACGCGTTTGCCCTTGCGCTGCAGCGGATCCAGGCGGAACTGAACCTGTCAGTCACGCCGTTCGAAGTGCTCGAAGAGCCGCATTCCGAGGACAGTCACCCGGACGACGGCTACGAAGAAACGCGGGTCCGGAGCATCGCGGCCATCGACCCGGAGCGGACCGGCAGTGCCCCCACCTTTCCGGCACGGACCCGGCCGCAGGGGCCGGACTACGCCCCGCCGTCAGCCTTACCGCCGGCCTTTCCGCCTGCAGCCCTGCCGGCGGCAGAGTCCCGGCCGCAGGTTCCCGGCAATCTCTTTGCCGGACCCAACACGGACCCCCAGGCCGGCAGCCAGCCGGCCGGCGAATGGGCACATGCCACCATGCTGCGCGGCGGCGCCGCCGACTACGGGACAGCCGTGGTCGTGCAGGACGCCACCGTCCAGCGGCCAGGCCTTGCCCCCG
>DATFAE010000112.1:0-2413 GCA_035254945.1 Arthrobacter sp.
GCGGGGCATCCTGGGCCAAATCCGACGCTGGATTCATGTGGTCTGGAACCAAGTATGTAACCGTTGAGCGTTAAGGAAAAGCGATGTTTTCCGCACAATACACATCGACATAACCGATGTTTGAGCAGTGAAATACAGCCGAAACGCCAAAGGGCGACGGCGGGGGTTTCCCGCCGTCGTCCGTTCAGCTTTTCCGGGACTGGCGCGGAGGTCAGTGCCCAGGGCGAGCCTATGCCTCCGGGGCTGCGGGGCCGGCAGGTTCGGTCCGGAACCTGATCATTTTGTGCGTCCCGTCGCAGTATGGCTTGATCGCCGATGCGCCGCACCGGCACAGTGCCACGGTCCGGCGTTGCCTCGGCACGGGTTCACCGGACGGCGTCAGGATCTCAAAGTCCCCGCGGACCAGCAGGGGCCCGTCCGGGCAGACAGTGATGGACCCGTCGGCAGGTTCCTGGTTCATGCGCTCCTGGCTTTCTCCCGTCATGCGGCCGCGACCCGTTCGGTGCGCAGCGAGGACCGCCCGTTCTCCCAGGCGTCCATGATGTGGAGGGTGAGCCTGGTGTCCAGGGCGATGGCCGCCGTCGCGCCGAGCAGGACGTCGGGGAGGAGGCCCGGTTCCGCCTCCACCAGGCCTCCGGCGAGATCACGCCCGGCGATCTGTTCGTGGACGGCGTCCGCCTCGACGTGCTCATCGAAGTACGCCGTCGCTGCGGTGCCGAAGTTGTGGCGGCGGAATCCGTTGCCGTAGAGCTGGTTGGGCCGGGAGGAGGTCATCTCGTAGATTGCCAGATGTCCGGCGATGGCGCCGCGGAGCCTGCGGTTGAGTCCAAAGAGGGACATCATGTTGACCGACGCCAGCGCAATGGCGGGCACGGCGTCAACGTAGGCGCCGTACCTGTCATCCAGCCCGAGGGCGCGCATGGTGGTGGCGAACAGGGCGCTGTGCATCCGGTCGGCCCGGCCGCCGCCGTATTCGTCCGCCTGGATCTCCACCAGGGCGGCCTTGGCGCGGCCGGCAAGGCGGGGAATGGCCCACGTGTGCGGGTCCGCTTCCTTGAGCTGATAAATAGACTTGTGGATCAGGAATTCCCGGAGCTGGCCGGGCGTCGCCTTCTTCGCCACATACTTGGACAGGCTCGGCCCGGTGTCCGCAGCGGCAAGGGCAAAGAGCACGCTGGCCACGCCGTCGCTGATAGGACTTTCTGCAGGAACCCGTGGGACCTCTGGGACCGTGGCTGAGGCCGCGGCCCGTAGCTCGTGTTCGAACGGCTGTTCCAGGCGCCGGCGGAGGGTGATCAGCCCTGGATGCCATTCCCAGCCGTCATCCACGCCGTCCAGCCCGCCGTAGTGCAGCTCGTAGAGGCAGAAGAGTGCCAGTTGAAGGTCGCCGTCGTCTATGGCGTCTTCAGCGCCGGCCGGCTGTGCCACGGAGAGTGCCTGGAGCTCGCCCAGTCCTACTGGATTGTCCGTGGGCCTGGCCGCAAGGATCTCGAGCAGGGCGGCGCTGACGGGACCCCGCGGTTCGGGGAGGTGCATGGTTCTCCTAAGGAATCTTCCGTAAGTGCTGACGGGATCTGCGGGGCTTCCCTTACCGGCTGGTGTCTGTTCCGCGCGGCGTGCCGGAGAGCGCGACAGCAAGAGCGAGCATGCCGAGTCCGAGGATGAGGTGGAGCCAGTTGTCCGCAGTGTTGATCGGGACGAAGTTGGCGGGGGTGTCATGGCCGATCAGGAGGCCGTAGATCCAGAGAACCAGGTACACCACGCCGCCGTAAAGGAGGAAATTCCTTGCTTTGCCCTCAGCGCGGGCCATCAGGATGCCGGCGACGCCGAAGAGAAGGTGGACGATGTTGTGCAGCACGGAGACCTGGAAAATTCCCAGCAGCAGCGCTTCGGAGCCATGCCCAGCGAAGCCGAGGGAGCCATAGTTGGTGGTGATGCCGGGGACAAAGCCCAGGACACCGACGAGAAGGAAGGCTGCCCCCACTGCCTGTGTCGCCCTTTCGAGGCCGGTCTTGTGCCCTGTCCTGACATTCGCGGAGACCATGATGCCCACTCCTTCGTTGCTTTGAGGATTGCCATAAATTTTGAGTCAGAACCGGGTGCGGCTCCGGGGGTTTGCGGCGGGATTCTGCCTGGCGCGGCGGGCGCGCAGGACGCGGCTGATGATGGTGGGGAGGAACGCGAGCAGCAGTTTCTTCATAACGAAGGTTCCCTTCGGCTGTCGTGCGGATAAAGCCCGTGACAATTCCGCCGGGCCGCCCTTCCCGGAGGAAGGACGGCCCGGCGGTTGGCGGAACCTCAGGCGTTTTGGACGTGGTCTTTGGCGTCTGTGGCTTTGTCGCGGACGTCTGCGGCGGCGTATTGGCCTTCGGTTTTGACGTGTTCGGCGGCGTCGGTGGCGGTGGCCTTGACG
>DATFAE010000113.1:0-4592 GCA_035254945.1 Arthrobacter sp.
CGTCCTCCAGCAGATCGTCACCGGCCTGTGCGACGCCGGCGAGGAAGTGATCTTCGCCTGGCGCTCCTTCGAGGCCTACCCCATCCTGGTTGCGCTGGCAGGCGCCCGTCCGTTCCGACATCCCGCTGGACGGCGCCGAGGGCCACGACCTCGATGCCACGTGGGGATCGGCATGCAGGATGTGGCGATCGGGAGGCTGCTGTTCGACGGCGGCGCTTGGGTTCCGAACTCAGAAGGCTATGCGCGGGGGAGGCCAAGGTAGCGCGGAACCCTTTCCGCGTAACCGGGGTAGGACTGCGGAAACAGCTCGGCGAGCGTGGCCTCTTCGCCGAGGACAGCCCGGTGCTCCACCAGCAGTTCGGCCGGCAGCAGAGCGAGGACCCAGGCTGAACCGGCCACGGTTCCCGCGCCGAGTTGGATGAGCCACCAGCCCACATACATGGGATGGCGGGTGACGGCATAGGGTCCGGAGGCCACCAGGGCCTCCGGCCGTTCCAGCTCGAACGGGCCCGCCGAGCGCCGTCGGCGTTCAGCCAGAGCCCACACATTCAGGCCGACGCCTGCGAGCACCAGGCCTGCCCCCGCTGTCCTGTGGACGGAGCGGGGGCCGGGCAGTGGCATGGGACGGAGCCTGGCAAGGAGGAAATCGAGAACCATCGCAACCACCACTGGCGCCGGCAGCGGAAGGTTGTTGTAGACCGCCTTCACCCGTCCGGCCAGCGTGCGCGGAGTACTGACTTCGGATTTCATGGATTCAGGCTACGCCGTGCGGGCCATGGCGCGGCCCCCGGGCGACGGACATAGTCCTGCGAGGGAGTTGACCCATGGTGCGCGCTCGTCTCATGGCGCCGTGGGTGGCGGAAATCCCGTCTCCGCGTCTTACTCTGCAACGCGATCGCGCGGGCCTGGAACAAACGCCCGGACAACTGCATCAATGGGCGCGAACACGTCCGCGTCCGGGTCCACCGCCACCCGCTGGATGATCATGCCGTCGCCCACTGCCGTGATGGCAGTCGCGGCAGCCACAGGATCAGCCGCTCCCAGGCCTGCCATGGCGGTTTCGACAAAGGCCCGGAAGTACACGCGGCCGGCGATGAGCGGGCGCCGGACCTCTTCGTTGTGCGTGCCTTCGAGGAAGAGCACATACCGGGCAATCGTCCGCGTCCGGGAAGTGGTGGTGATGGTCTCTACCGTGTGCGCCAGCAGGGTGACGAAGGCGGCGACATCAGCCGGCGGGGTTGGTGGACCACCGAGCGCGGCCAGGTCCTGCTCCGCGAGCCATTCGACCACGCCGGTCAGGAGGGCGGCGCGGGTCCGGAAATAGTTCGACGTCGAGCCCCTCGGCACCCCGGCCGCCTCATCAACCCTGATGTGGGTGAGCGCCTTCAGGCCCTGCGTGCCAAGCAGCTCGACGGCGGCATCCAGGACCCGTGCGCGAGTGTTCATACCGCCTACTATAAAGGTAGTGACACGTCCACTACATAAGTAGTAAATTGGATGCATGGCAGGCCTAGCTGCCACCCCTCCGGCCCTCGGCGCTCGATCCTCACAAGCGCCCCGGCACCCCCGCAGGTTCTTACCCTGCCCGTCTGGTCAGGAACCCGCGGCGCTACCGGCGTCTCACCATGCCGAATAAAACCACACTGTGACCGAGCCCCGGTCCGGCACCACCAGGCCAAGCAGGCCGGGCCTCGCAAGATTCCTTAAATGGAGGCCATCCAAATGACCGACTTCTTCACCATGCACCCCGGCGAAACCGCGGCTCCTGTGCCACCGGGACCGGTCCTGTCCACAGGGTCCACCGGCGTGCGGCGGGTCCACCGCTTCCTCCTCTGGGCATACGGTGAGGCGCCCGGCCTGGTCCGCTCCGTCCCTGCCGGTGACACGGCCCGCGCCGCCTATGTGGGGGAGGTGCTCGGGAACTTCGACAAGGTGCTCCTGATCCACCAGGAAGGCCAGGACCTGCACATGTACGCGCAACTCGCCGAGCGGGCGCCGGCAAGTACATCACACGTCGGGATGATGCTCGATCAGCACAGGCAGATCAGTGAACGCGTCCAGGGCATCGAGCCTGTTCGCAAGCGCTGGATGCAGACGGCAGACGCAGACACTCAGGACGAAGTCGCAAAGGGCTATGAAGACGTGCAGGCTGTCCTCAGGGAGCATCTGCGCCGCGAAGTCACCGAGGTAATGCCCGTCGCGGATCGGGTGATCACCGAGCAGGAACTGATGACGATGGTGCAGCACGGGGTCAGGCAGCACGACAAGAAGTTCCTGGTCACCTACCTCGGAATGATTCTGGCCACCAACCCGCCCGCTGACCGAAGGGCAATATTCTTCGACGAGATCGCCGCGCCGGTCCGCCTTGCCTACCGTCTCATCGGCCGCAGGATGTACCGCAAGCAGTATGCAAAACTCTTCCCGGGACGCCCGATCCCCGAAACACTCTAGCCAGCGCGGCCAGCGGCAGTGCCCCTTCGAAGGCTTTCTGCGCGGCGTGGCCGGCGCGGCCCTCCACGCCGGGGACCTTGGACTCTACCCCAGACGCCGGTATGGACGTCCCATGGAACCAAGCTGTTCCGCCCAGCGTCCCTATCCGCCCGCATCACCGAAGGAGCATCACATGGAACGGGTCATCGACAAAGTAGCACTGGTCAGCGGGGGTTCGCGCGGTATCGGAGCTGCGGTGGCATCGCGGCTGCATGGCGAAGGTGCGCGGGTGGTCATCGGTGACGTCCTGGACGAGGAGGGAAAGGAAACCGCGGAGCGTATGGGCTCCGGCGCTCTTTACGTTCACCTCGATGTGACCAATCCGCAGGACTGGGAGACAGCGGTGGGCGCCGCCGTCGAAACCTTCGGGGGCCTGCACATCCTGGTGAACAATGCCGGGATCGTGAACTTCGCCTCCATCGAGGATTACACCCTGGAACAGTGGAACGCTGTGATCGCCGTGAACCTGACCGGCACGTTCAACGGGATCAAGGCTGCCATCCCGGCGCTGAAGCAGTCCAAAGGCGGGTCGATCATCAACATTTCCTCGATTGCCGGCATCCGCGGCTATGAGCAGATCCCTGGGTACACGGCGTCGAAGTTTGGCGTGCGCGGACTCACCAAGAGCGCTGCGCTCGACTTGGGACCCCATGGCATCAGGGTCAATTCGGTCCATCCTGGAGTCATCTCTACCGCGATGACGGCTGACACCCCGACGGACATGAGTCACGTGGCGCTGGGCCGCATAGGCCACCCGGGGGAAGTAGCGGAGCTGGTTTTGTATCTGGCTTCCAACGAATCCTCGTTCGTTACCGGAGCCGAATTCGTCATCGATGGTGGTGACACCGCGGGGACGGTAACCCGGCACGAGTAGACGTAGCCCCCGGGCCGTACGGCTCGGCGCGGCACAGTTCGGCGAGGCAGAGATGCAGAGATAAGGAAAGACAGATGACCAGTACCGGTTCGTTCTTGATTGTTGTCGGTTTTGACGGTTCCGAATACTCCCAGGCTGCACTGGCCTGGGCAATGGATGAGGCCCGGCAGCGCAATGGCCAGCTCCGCCTGGTCACGGCGTGGAATCAGCCGCCGATGGCGTGGTATCCGGCTGTCCTGGAAACGGCGGCAGGTGAGATTGCCGCCGAAGAGTCTCCGGAGCAAATCGCACGGACGCTCCAGGGTAAGGCACTGGAGTCCGCCGCAGAGGGAGGGGTGACCGCCACAGGGCAGCTCGTAGAGACCCATTCACCTGCTTCGGCAATTTTCGACGCTGCCAAGGACGCGGATCTTATTGTCGTCGGCTCCCGGGGTCATGGGGGATTTCCCGGGTTGCACCTGGGCTCGGTCTCCACCCAGGTTGTCAACCACGCACAGTGTCCCGTCCTGGTGGTCCACTCCAAGGCGTAACCCTGGAGCTTTTGCGGCCCCGCGGAGCGGAATTTTGCCGCGGCCGCTTGACGCACCGGCGCCGTCCGGGGGACGCCCGCATCCAGGGAAATTTGGCTCTTGCGCCCCCGGAAAACTAGGCGTATGACTATTAGTACGTTCTTCGAAAGAAGGGCGGGAACGAACAACAGGGGAACCCTGGAACACACTGTGGATCTGATCCACGGTGGTCTGCCGGTGACGAGGCAGGAAGCACCAGGATTTCCGCAAGTTCGGGAGATGATGTTCGTCATAGCGGAATCAAAACAGTCGAAGCCCCTTCAGCATTGCTGGTGGGGCTTCCCCTATTTGCTGCCACGCCACGCCGCTAGCCAGAGCCGCCCCGTGCGCCGGGAACGGCAGAGGCCCGCGTTCGAGGATGTTGGCCAACCGGAACTGACCGCACCTTGTACTTGGCTGTCGCTCCATTGACAGGCCCAAAGGCCGGTGGGACGCTCAACTCATGTCCCGTGGGAGAACGGCACGTTTCCTGAATATCCAACCTTTCGGCATCGAGAAGGCGGCGGCCGCTGCGGGCCATGACCCCGATATCCTGCGGATGGAGAACCTGGACACGGACATCGCCCCACCGCCTTCCGCGGTGGCCGTGACCCGGGACGCTGTTGGACGCCGGGATGCGAACAGCTGGCTGCCCTTCACCGGGCTTGGGCAGCTGCGCG
>DATFAE010000114.1:0-16483 GCA_035254945.1 Arthrobacter sp.
GACGCCGGAAGCCAGGTCGTTGAAAACAACAGCTTCGTACTTCGGGTGGATATCAGACTTCATAATGGGACCTTTGTTCGCACAACTGGATTTTGCCAGCTGCCAGGTATGAATGGGATGACCGCGGTCTGCATGAGCAGAAAAGCACTGCGGCCAGCTACCAATAATAGCCGATCGCGGGAATCCCCGCGAACCACCTGCCCGGACGTTATGCCCGGGGCCTGAGCTCCCAGAACGCAACGGCCGACGCCGCAGCGACGTTCAGCGAATCCACGCCGGCCCGCATGGGGATTTTCACGGCGAGGTCGACGGCGGCGAGTGTCTCCGCGCTCATGCCCGCTCCCTCGGTGCCCAGCACCAGGGCAAGCCGGACCGGGTTTTGTGCGGCCAGGCTGTCGACGTCGACGGCATCCTCGGTCAGTTCCAGCGCTGCTACGGTGAAGCCGTGGTTCTTGAGAAGCGAGAGATCCTGGGGCCAGGACTCGAGCCGTGCCCAGGGAACCTGGAAAACGGTGCCCATGCTGACGCGGACGCTGCGGCGGTAGAGCGGATCCCCGCACCGGGGCGAGACCAGGACAGCATCGATGTCCAGTGCCGCCGCGGACCTGAAAATCGCCCCCACGTTGGTGTGGTCCACGATGTCCTCCAGGACCGCCACCCGGCGGGCCCCGGCCAGCAGCTCGTCCAGCGGCACGGGCGCAGGCCGCTCCATTGCCGCCATCGCACCGCGGTGCAGGTGGAAGCCGGTGATCTCTTCCAGCAATGAGGCGTGGCCAACGAAGGCCGGGATGTCCGGGTAGGCGTCCAGGACGTCCTGCAGGTCCGCCAGCCATTTCTCGGCGAGGAAGAAGGAACGGGGCTGGTGCCCGGCGGCCAGGGCGCGGCGCAGCACCCGCGATGATTCGGCGATGTACATGCCCTCCGCGGGCTCGCGGAGCTTCCGCAGATGGACGTCTGTCAGCTGGGTGTAGTCGGATACCCGGGGATCACGGGCCGATTCGAGGTAATGGATTGGCACCGGCTGATTATTTCAGCAGATTGGCGATCATGAAGCCCAGCGCCACCAGCCCCAGGGCAAAGATGACACCCCGCAGGACGGTGGGCGACAGCCGCCGTCCCACTTTGGAGCCGAGGAGGCCGCCGATGGTGGAGCTGACCGCGATCAGGAGCACCACCAGCCAGTTGATGCGGTCGAAGGCGAACGTGAGGTAGGAGACGGCGGCCACCATGTTCACGCCCAGCACCAGGATGTTCTTCATGGCGTTGGCGTTCTGTATGGTTCCGGTCAGGAACACGCCCAGGATGCCCACCAGCAGGATGCCCTGGGCGGCCACGAAGTAGCCGCCGTACACACCGGCGAGGTAGACGAGCACCACGAGCAGGACCCCGTGCCGCTTATCCCGTACAGCGTGTTCGGGGTTCTCCTCGCGGTTGCGCACCCACGCCTGAAGCCTGGGCTGGAAGACCACCATCAGCAGGGCCAGTACCAGGAGGACGGGTGCTACATAGTGGAAGACTTTCTCCGGGAGGTGAAGGAGGAGCCAGGCGCCGGTAACGCCGCCCAGGAGCGACGCCGGAAGGAGCCTGAGGAGCTGCCGTCCCCGGCCCTTGAGCTCACGGCGGTAGCCCCAGGCTCCGGCGGCTGTGCCTGCCACCAGGCCCATGGCGTTGCTCATGGATGCCACCACGGGGGTGACCCCGAGGGCAATCAGGACCGGGAAGGTCACCAGGGTGCCGGAGCCGACAACGGCGTTGATGGTGCCCGCCCACAGGCCGGCGAAAAACACAAAGGTACTGCTGAGAAGTTCCACGGTGGGCGGCGCCGCGGCCTAGCGGCGGGCGGTGGCGGTGTAACGGCCGGCGTTCTCCGTCACGTCCAGGTCCAGGCCAAAGGTGGTGGTGAGGTGCTCGTCCGTGAGGACCTCGGAGATCGGGCCTGCGGCTACAACGCCGCCGTCACGCAGCAGCATGGCGTGGGTAAAGCCCGGCGGGACTTCTTCGAGGTGGTGCGTCACCAGGACCATGGCCGGGGCTGCTTCGTCCCGTGCGAGTTCGCTGAGCTTGTGGACGAGTTCCTCGCGGCCGCCCAGGTCCAGGCCCGCGGCTGGTTCATCCAGCAGCAGTAGCTCCGGATCCGTCATGAGGGCGCGGGCGATCTGGACGCGCTTGCGCTCACCCTCGGACAGCGTTGCGAATGTCCTGTTGAGCAGCGGCCCCATCCCCCATGCGTTCAGGAGGCGGAAGGCGCGGCGCTCGTCGTCGCGCTCGTATCCCTCGCGCCACCGGCCGGTCACACCGTAGGCGGCGGTGACTACAACGTTCAGGACGATCTCGTGTTCCGGGATCTGGGTGGCGAGGGCGGCGGAGGAAAGGCCGATGCGGGGACGGAGTTCAAAGACGTCAACACGGCCCAGGGTTTCGTCAAGGATCCCGGCCGTACCGCTGCTCGGATGCAGGCGGGCGGCCGCGATCTGGAGAAGCGTCGTCTTGCCTGCGCCGTTGGGTCCAAGGATGACCCAGCGTTCGCCTTCGTTGACCTGCCAGTCAACCTTGTCCAGCAGGGTCTTCTTGCCGCGGACAACGCTGACGGAAGCCAATTCCAGAACATCACTCATAGGAGTAGACACTAGGACAAAACGGGGACCGACTGATAACTGATACGGCCGCTGCGGTATACGTCACAGCGGTCCCCCTAGGACGGCCTCTGCCCCCGGCATGCGCCTGCGCAATGAATTCGGGCGGCACCCCCGCGCTGGCTAAGATTGCAGCCATGACTCCGAACGTGACTGCGGTCAGCTATGGCCCGAAACTGACCGCCTCCGAGCTCGAACAGCTGCGCTCCGTCCTGACCGGCAACGGCGCGACCTTCCAGTCCGAATCCCGCGGCGGGGACAGCCGGTTTGAGGTCCACACGGCCGAGCTGGACATTGTCGACGGCACCGATTCGGGCATTGCCGCCCTCCGCCACGCGGTGGCGCTGGCAGCGAAGGATGGCCTGGACACCGCCATCGTTCCGTCCGGGCTCCGTGCCGCCGGGCGGAAGTTCCTGATCATGGACGTCGATTCGACGCTGATCCAGCAGGAAGTCATTGAACTCCTGGCCGCCTACGCAGGCAAGCGCGAGGAGGTTGCCGCCGTCACCGAAGCCGCCATGCGCGGTGAACTCGACTTTGCCCAGAGCCTGCACGCGCGGGTGGCCGTGCTCGCGGGACTGCCGGCCGCCGTCGTCGAATCCGTCCGTGCGGAAGTGAAGCTGAGCGAGGGCGCCGCCGAGCTCGTGGCTGCCTTCAAGGCCGCGGGACATGTGGTGGCCGTGGTCTCCGGCGGCTTCAACCAGATCCTGCGTCCGATCGCCGAGGACCTGGACCTGGACTACTGGATCGCCAACGAGCTTGAGATCGTGGACGGCGCCCTCACCGGAAAGGTGCTCGGCGCCGTGATCGACCGCGCGGCGAAGGAAAAGTACCTGCGTAAATGGGCCGCGGCGGAAGGCATCGCCATGGAACACACGATCGCCGTGGGTGACGGGGCCAACGACCTTGACATGCTCGGAGCCGCAGGGATCGGGGTGGCCTTCAACGCCAAGCCCGCCGTCCGCGCAGTGGCCGACTCCGCCGTCAACATGCCCTACCTGGATGCCGTGAGGCACATCGCAGGCGTCTGACGTAACCAAACGAAAAGGCACTTCGCGGCGGTGTTCCCAGAGAACATTGCCGAGAAGTGCCTTTTCGTTTGCGGCTGTTGCGCTAGTTGGCGCCCTTACCGAAGTAGTCGGCGCCGCCGGCGTACTCCGTGTGGCCGGACTCGACGTCGGCAGTGGCCATGGCGGCCACAACCTCCGCGAACTCCTCCACGGAGTAGAGCTTGCCCGCCTCGGCCCGGCGGGCCTCGATGGCGCCCGGGTTTGACCGGTCCAGCAGGGTTGCCGTGACCGTACCTTCGATCATGTCGCCCGAGACGACGACCAGCGAGATGCCCTTCTCGGCGAGGGCCGGGACGAGGGCGCGGAGGGCGTCCTCGCCGGCGCGCTTGCTGCGGGCGACGGGCTCGTACTCCGGCATGGTGGGCACGGTGTTGATGAAGTGGGCCTGGTGGCTGGTCACGAACACCACGCGGGAGCCCTCCTTCATCAGCGGCACGGCGGCGTTGAGCATGTTGACCTGCGCGTCCCGGTTCAGCTTCAGGGCGTAGTCGTCCTCCATGCCGGATTCCATGCCGCCGGAAGCGTTCAGCACCAGGACATCCAGCGACCCGAAGTTCTCCATGGCTGCACTGGCGAGGGCCTGCACCCCCTCCTGCGTCGTCAGGTCCGCGCCGACGGCCGTTGCGCGGCCGCCTGCGGCTTCGATGCCTGCCACCACTTTGTTGGCGCGGGGCGCCTTCTGGCGGTAATTGACTACGACAGCGGCGCCCTCGCCGGCCAGGATCTTTGCCACTTCGGCGCCGATTCCGCGTGAAGATCCGGTCACGATGGCGGTCTTGTTGTCCAGCAGTCCCATACGAGCTCCCTTTGTTCGAAACGTCTAAATCGCTAGAGGTCTGCAGTCCATCATGCCAGCGCGGGTCCCGAATATGCTTGTGTGACCCCCACAAAGAAGCCCGGCGCAGCTAGTGCCGGGCAGCCTGTCGCAGGCGCCCGGCCCGGCGTAGGCTCCCTCCATGAAGAACCGCCGGAAGCCGGAGAGCCACTGCCCATGACGGGCAGCGCCGGGACTGCGTCCACGCCGGAGGACGTTTTCAGCAACTCACCGGACGGCCTGCGGCTTTGCCGTGCAGTCAGCGACGCCATCCTGGGTGCCGTGCCGGCCACGGTCCGGACCACCACCAGCCAGGTGGCTTTCCGGAACAGGCGTGGCTTCGCCTACGTGTGGAATCCCCGCCGGCACCTCAAGACCGAAGTCCCGGCGGTTCTCTCCATCGCCATGCCCCGGCCGGTCGAGTCGTCCCGGTTCAAGGAGGTGGTCCACCCGTCCCCGGGTGTGTGGATGCACCACCTGGAACTTTTCACGGCTGATGACGTCGACGAAGAGGTGACTGCGTGGCTGAAAGAGGCATTCGGCGCCGCGGCATGACGCTTTCGGGCACCAGCAGAATTTCCCCGTCAGTGGCCCATGCCCAGTCCGCCGTCAACAGGGATCACGGCACCGGAAATGTACGCCGCCTCATCGCTTGAAATCCAGCGGACCACGTTCGCCACTTCCGAGGCCTCGGCGAAACGGCCGGCAGGAATGCTGGACAGGTAGTCCTTTTGGGTGGCTTCGGGCAGTTCGGCGGTCATGTCCGTGTTGATGAACCCCGGAGCCACAACGTTTGCCGTGATGCCGCGCGAGCCCAGTTCGCGGGTGAGTGAACGTGCGACGCCCACGAGGCCGGCTTTGGAGGCGGAGTAGTTGATCTGGCCTGGCGCCCCGTACAGGCCGGAAACGGAGGAAATGAGCACCACGCGGCCCTTCCGCATCCGGATCATGCCCTTCGAAGCGCGCTTGATGACACGGAAGGCACCCGTGAGGTTGGTGTCGATCACAGACGTGAAGTCGTCCTCACTCATGCGCAGCAGGAGGGTGTCCTTGGTGATGCCCGCGTTTGCCACCAGGACCTCCACCGGGCCGTGAGCTGCTTCCACCTCGGTGAATGCCGCATCCACTGAGGCTTCGTCCGTCACGTCTGCTTTGACGCCAAGGATCCCGGCGGGCAGTTCCGACGGGCTCCGGTAGGTCACTGCCACCTTGTCACCGTTGGCCAGGAAGGCCTCGGCGATGGCCAGGCCGATGCCGCGGTTTCCACCGGTGATCAGGACGCTGCGGGCCGCAGTAGCTGCTTGAGACATTAATTGCTCCGGGATTCTGCGGCGCGCTGCGCCGCGGTAGGAAGGGGCTGTGATTTTGCTGCCTCCGATCTTAGCCCGCGTTTGGGCGCCACTGCCGGATGGTGAGAGAATTGAGGCAAGCCTTTGGAGCGTGATCAATCAGCCGTGACCCTTGAAAACCATGCTGGACAGTCCGTGCCCGGAGATCCTGAGCGGTTTTCCGGCGATTCCGGGGTCCACAGCATCACGGACGCTGCGTCAGCCCACTCCGATGACATGCGCCAGCGGATGATCAAGTACGCACTGGCCATGGGAATCCGCATGGTCTGCCTCATCCTCATTTTTGTGGTGGACGGCTGGTTCAAGCTGGTCATGGTCGCCGGCGCCGTCTTCCTCCCCTGGATCGCCGTGGTCATCGCCAACGGAAGCGACAAGGCGGAGATCCACAGCGATTCACTGCTCGACTCCGCGCCGCTGGCGGAACTGGAGGGTCCCGCCTGGCCGGCGGCCGAAGCCGGACCGGACGACGACGTCCTGCAGGGTGAACTCATTGACAACGACGACGACGAACCAACCCACGGCGAGGAACGGCGCGCTTCATGAACATTTTTGACCTGGCTGCAGGGACTCCCGGTCCCGCGGCCGCTGTTGCCACATGCTCCCGCAAGGCCTGCAGATCCGAGGCCTCGTGGCAGCTTCTCTGGAACAACCCCAAGATCCATACCCCCGAGCGGCGCAAGATCTGGCTGGCCTGCGGCGATCACCGCGACTGGCTGGAGGACTACCTCCAGACCCGCGGGCTCTGGAAGGAAACAGTCCCCCTGGGGCCGGACGCCGGGGCCGGTCCCGTCCGGCAGGGGCAGGAAGGCTGAATGTACCGCTTCCTCTTTTCCAGCAAGTGGCTGGGTTACCTCCTGCTCGCGGCCATCTTTGCTACTGCGTGCGTTTTTTTGGGCCGCTGGCAGATGGACCGCCGCGCTGAAACGCTCGCCGAGATCAACCGGGTGGTGTCCAACTACTCCGCAACGCCGGTCCCGTTCGCCGCTGTCAATGATGAGTTCAACCGGTTGGATCCTGAGAAGGAATGGACGCAGGTTGAACTCAAGGGCCGCTACGACGCCGCAGGCCAGCGGATTGTCCGCAACAGGCCATTGAACGGCCAGCCCGGCTACGAAGTGGTGGTTCCCTTCAGGCTGGAGTCCGGCGAGACGGTGGTGATCGACCGTGGCTGGCTGCCGATCGGCAACAACAATCCGGGCCGCCCTGATTCGATCCCTGCCCCGCCCGCAGGTGACGTGACCGCCGTCGTCCGCCTGAAGGCCGGTGAACCGACGCTCCAGCGCGGCGCCCCCGACGGCCAGCTGGCGTCCATTGACTTGCCCGTCTACGCCGAAGAACTCGGCTACCCCGTGCTGACCGGCGCCTACGGCCAGCTCGCGTCGGAAACCCCGGCGGCAGCACAGATGCCCTTCCCGTTCCCCATGCCCTCCACCGAGGAAGGCACGCACCTCTCGTACTCCCTGCAGTGGTTTGCCTTCGGCGTGCTGATGTTTGTGGGCTTCGGCTACGCGGCCCGCCAGCAGGCCCGGAATGCAGCAATCGACGCCGAGGATATTGATGACGACGGCGCCAGCGATTCAGGCAGCCCGGTGCACTCAGCCGCGGCGGCGGCCCGCCGTCGTCCGCCGGTCCCCCGAAGGCGGAAGCATCCAACGGCTGAGGAAGAAGAAGACGCCCTCCTGGACGCGCAGGGCTACTGACGGATGCAAAGTAGGGAAGTTGCGGCCCCGGTAGCGAACGTGAAGGCCGCCCTGACGGGGGCCGGTGTCCTGGACACGGTAAGGATCTTCGATACCAAGGTCCCGACGGCGGCTGCCGCGGCTGAGGCGCTCGGCTGCGACGTCGCGGCAATCACCAACAGCCTGGTGTTCGACGTCGGCGGCACTGCGCTGCTGATCCTCGCCAGCGGCGCCGCCAAGGTGGACACCACTTTGGTTGCCAGCCAGCTGGGAACAGGGAAGATCCGCCGGGCAACACCTGCCTTCGTCCTGGAACACACGGGCCAGGAAGTAGGCGGAGTAGCCCCCATAGGCCATCCGGCAAAGATCAGAACACTCCTGGACATCTCCCTCAAAGCCCAGGAGCTCCTCTGGGCCGGAGCAGGAGACCACAACTCAATGTTCAGCATCACTTACAAAGACCTGCTGCGGATCACAGACGCAAAGGAGATGTCCGTTCGGTAGTCGCAGGGTGACGGTGGGGAGAACGAGCGAGCACGCCTCAAATCGAGCACGGTGCTGAGCGGATGGCGACTACGGGTGCCCGGAGTGGGGCCGAGCTTAAGCCAGCGTAATCAGGTCCAGGTAGTCTTCGTTCCAGTGGTCCTCAATACCGTCGGGCAGCAGGACAACCCGCTCAGGATTCAGAGCTTCGACTGCGCCTTCGTCGTGGCTCACCAGGACAACGGCGCCGGAGTAGTTCCGCAGGGCCCCGAGGATCTCGGCGCGGCTGGCAGGGTCCAGGTTGTTGGTGGGCTCGTCGAGGAGGAGCACGTTGGCGCTGGATGCCACGATGGTGGCCAGGGCCAGCCGGGTCTTTTCACCGCCGGAGAGCACACCGGCGGGCTTGTCGACGTCGTCGCCGGAGAACAGGAACGAGCCGAGGATGCCGCGGACTTCGGCGTCCTTCATGTCCGGGGCGGAGGAGCGCATGTTCTCCAGGACAGTGCGGTCGACGTCGAGCGTTTCGTGTTCCTGGGCGTAGTAGCCCACTTTCAGGCCGTGCCCGGCAATAACGTCACCGGTATCGGGCTTGTCCACGCCGGCGAGCATTCGCAGCAGGGTGGTCTTGCCGGCGCCGTTGAGCCCCAGGATGACCACCTTGGAGCCGCGGTCGATCGCGAGGTCCACGTCCGTGAAGATCTCCAGCGAACCGTAGGACTTGCTGAGGCCTTCAGCGGTCAGCGGGGTCCTGCCGCAGGGCGAGGGGTCGGGGAAGCGGAGGGCTGCCACGCGGTCGTTTTCACGGACGGCCTCCAGGCCGCTGAGCAGGCGTTCGGCCCGCTTGGCCATGTTCTGCGCGGCAACGGCCTTGGTGGCCTTGGCCCGCATCTTGTTGGCCTGGTCGAACAGGACCTGGGCTTTCTTTTCAGCGTTGGCACGCTCACGCTTGCGGGCACGCTCGTCCGTCTCGCGCTGGGTGAGGTAGCGCTTCCAGTCCATGTTGTAGAAGTCGATCTGGGCGCGGTTCGCGTCCAGCAGGAACACCTTGTTCACCGTGGCTTCGAGCAGTTCGGTGTCGTGGCTGATCACGATCAGGCCACCTTGGTGGTTCTTCAGGAAGTCACGCAGCCAGGCGATGGAATCGGCGTCGAGGTGGTTGGTGGGCTCATCCAGGAGCATGGTCTCGGCATCCGAGTACAGGATGCGCGCCAGCTCCACGCGGCGGCGCTGGCCACCGGAGAGTGTCTTGAGCGGCTGGTTGAGCAGGCGGTCCGGCAGGGCGAGGTTGGAGCAGATTGCAGCTGCCTCGGCTTCGGCAGCGTAGCCGCCGGCGGCCAGGAATTCGGATTCCAGCCTGTCGTAGCGGTTCATGGCCTTGCGCTGGATGTTGGCGTCCTCGCTGGCCATTTCCTCGTGGGCCACGCGTAGCTTACCGACGGCGATGTCCAGGCCGCGGACGGACAGGATCCTGTCCCGGGCGAGCTGCTCCATGTCCGGGGTGCGCGGGTCCTGCGGCAGGTAGCCGATCTCGCCGGTGCGGGTCACTTTGCCCGCGGCCGGCAGGCCCTCGCCGGCGAGGACACGCGTGAGGGTGGTTTTGCCTGCACCGTTCCGGCCCACAAGGCCGATCTTGTCTCCCTTGTCGATGCGGAAGCTCACCTGGTCCATAAGGAGCCGGGCGCCGGCGCGCAGTTCAAGATCCTGGACGGTAATCACAGCAGGTAAGGCCTTTCACAACAGGGAACGCCGCAGCCCAACGAATGAAATCTGGAAGGAACCGGGCAGAGAGGCCGGAGAACGGCCTATACAAGTCTACCGGCAGCAGCTTCACCCCATAACCGCGGCGTTGGGCCGCTCTGCCGGGCCCGGGACGGAAGCCCGCGGCCCCGGCGGGACGTCCCTTTGTGCCCTGCCGTCACAACCGCGCGTCCTGTTTAGTAGGTCACCTACAAAATGGTGTCCGACGGCGGCCGGTAACGTCAGAAACACCCCCATGCTTTGTTTGCACAACCCGACAGGACTTCCATGAGCCAGACTGACAATGCCGTCACCGGCACCGACTCCCCCGGCCGCCGCCGCTGGGACGCCACCGACCTGGGCCTGATAGCCGTCTTTGCGGCGCTCGTTGCCGGCTCCGCGCTGGTTCCGGGCATAGCGGCCAACGTCTTCGGTGTCCCCATCACGTTCCAGACCCTCGCGGTGATGCTCACCGGACTGATGCTGGGCCCCGCACGCGGCTTCGCCGCCGTCGGCCTTTACACCCTGCTCGGGCTCGCCGGGCTGCCGATCTTCAGCCAGGGACGCAGCGGCCTGGGCATCCTGGCCGGGCCGTCGGCGGGTTACATCATCGCCTTCCCCATCGCCGCAGCACTGGTGGGCTGGCTCGCCACCGTGATTATCCGGCGCACAACACGCCTTCGGGCACTGTGGTTCTTCCTGGCTGCCATGCTGACAAGCATTCTGGTGGTGCATTCCCTCGGGATCGCCGGCATTGCACTCAACACCAAGACCGGGCTGGGCCAGGCCTTCATGGCGGACCTGATCTTCTACCCTGGAGACGTGATCAAGAACATCCTCGCGGCCGTAATCGCAGTCTCGCTGCACCGGGCGTTTCCCGACGTGCTGGTCCGCCGGGTGAAGCGGATCAGCCGCTAAGCGCGCCATGCCAACTATTTCCTTCCGGCAGGCCTCCGTGGCCGTTGACGTCGACGGCCAGCGGGCGCCGAAGACGTTGCTTCACGGCGTCACGCTGGAACTGACCGAACGCCGCATCGGTGTGGTCGGAGCCAACGGGTCCGGCAAGTCCACGCTGCTGCGCCTGGTCAACGGCCTGGTCCAGCCCAGCTCCGGCACCGTGGCGGTGGACGGCGCCGATACCGTCCGGGCCGTGCGGGCGGTCCGTCGGAACGTCGGCTTTGTCTTCACCGACCCGCTCTCCCAACTGGTGATGCCGACGGGGCGGGAAGATGTTGAACTTTCACTGCGCCGCGCCGTCCGCAATGGCGCCGATCGCCGGCGCCTGGCGGAGGCCGCGCTGGAGCGGTTCGGGCTGCTGGGCCTCGCGGACCAGAGTATCTATGAGCTATCGGGCGGGGAGCGCCAGCTGATGGCGCTGGCTGCCGTCCTGGCGGTCAACCCCTCGGTTTTGGTACTCGATGAGCCCTCCACCCTGTTGGACCTGCGGAACCGCGAACTCCTGCGCCGCACACTGGCAGGCCTGGAGCAGCAGGTCATCATGTCCACCCACGACCTCGAGCTGGCCCTGGACATGGACCGTGTGCTGGTGGTTGAGGCAGGGCGGATAGTGTTCGACGGCGGGCCGGCCCAGGCCGTGGACAAGTACCGCACCCTTTGCGCGGAAGGACTGGCCGCACCATGAGGGGCCACGGGTTCCTCCTGGCCAACTATGTTCCGGGAGATTCGGTCATCCACCGGTGTCCGCTGGCCCTGAAATTCCTGCTGGTGTTCGGCTGCGGCCTGGCGTCCTTTCTCATCGTGGACTGGCTCGCCTCCGCCGTGGTCCTTGCCGTGATGTGCGGGCTGTACCTGCTCACCGGGGCAGGTCCGCGCAGGCTCCTCGGAGCCATCCGGCCATTGCTGCTTGTCCTGCCCGCGATCGGGTTGTTCCAGTGGTGGCAGCTGGGCGGACCAGCCGCGGCCCGGATTGTCCTGAACATCCTCATCTGCATCGTGGCGGCGTCCCTGCTGACGGCCAGCACGCCCATGCAGCGGCTGCTGGACGGCGTGGTGTCATTGGCCACGCCCTTTCGGCGGTTCGGCGCGGATCCGGAGCGGTTCGCCCTGACGATCGCCGTGATGCTGCGCAGCATCCCCTACATTGCCGGCGCGTTCGCGGACGTCCGCGATTCCGCACGGGCGCGTGGACTGGAACGGAACCCGCGGGCGCTGGTTTTGCCCGTATTTATCACCACGGTGGCATTTGCACGCCAGACCGGTGAGGCGCTGGCCGCCCGCGGACTGGGCGAGGCCGGGGACTGACGGCCGGACTGGGGTTCCGCTGGCTCAGCTCCGGATGGTTTCGTACCGCAGCAGCGCAGCGGTTCCCATCCCACCGGCGATGCTGATCAGCGCCAGCGCCAGCTGGCCCTCTTCGCCGGCGGCGCGGGCCTGGGCCAACAGCCGTGCCACCAGCACAGCCCCCGACGCCCCGTAGGCGTGGCCCAACGCCAGGGCGCCGCCGTCGGCATTCGCCCGGTCCGGGTCAATGCCCAGGTGGTCCAGGCACGCGAGGGCCTGTGCGGCGAAAGCTTCGTTGAATTCCACGAGTGCCACATCTGATGGTGTGAGTCCCTGGTTCGCCAGGAGCCGTCCGCCGGCTACCGCGGCGCCGATTCCCAGCAGTCCAGGGTCCACCCCCGCGGTGTCCGTCGCCAGGACCAGGAGTCCGTCCGCTGCCCCCAGGTCGCGGGCGCGCTGCAGTGACGTCATTACGACGGCGGACGCGGCGTCGGCGTCAAAGCATGAGTTTCCGGCGGTGACCGTTCCCCCTTCGACAAAGGCCGCGGGGAAACGCTTCAGGATGGCGGCTTTGAGTCCGGGACGCGGACCGTCGTCCGTGCTGACGGTTCCGGCGGCGGTTTCAAGCGGCGTGATCTCGCCTTCGAAGCGACCGTCCCGGGCCGCGGCGACGGCGCGCTGATGGCTGGCCAGGGCAAAGGCATCCTGCCGGTCCCGGCTGACGGCGAAGCGCGCGGCAACGTTCTCGGCGGCCACCCCCATGTCCGGGTCTCCGAAGCTGAGCGGCACAAACTGGGCGCGGGCGAAAAAGTCGGGTCCGCCGTCGTCGTTCCGGTGGGCCCGCAGCGGTGCGGTGCTGATGCTCTCGACTCCCCCGGCGAGATAAACCGGGTTCCCGCCGGCAGCCACCAGCCGCGCGGCCAGGGCGATGGCGTCCAGGCCGGAACCGCATTGGCGGTCCACAGTCAGGCCGGGAACACTGACAGGAAGTCCTGCCTCCAGCAGGGCAAAACGTGCCACGTTGCCGCCCCCGCCCACGGCATTCCCGATCACCACGTCCGCCACGTCGTCCGGGGAAACCCGGCATTCGGCCAGGAGCTGCCTCAGGACGGGCGCCAGCAACTGGTGCGCGCGCAGGTTCTTCAGCGCCCCGTTGGAGCGGCAGACGGGGGTCCGCCGGGCGGCGATGATCACTGGCTGGCGGTCGGGAGGCAGCAGCTCAGGAGGCATGGTCTTAGTGTTCACGGGCTTCACTGACCAAGGTGGCGGACCCGGTGGTCGCGGTTATTGATCCAGTCCAGGAGCATATTGCGGCTCACCTTGCCGCGGTCGGTGGTGGGCAGTTCGGAGAGAGCGAAGTACTGCAGGGGGCGTTTGTCGCGCGGCAGGATGTTCTCGAGGCCGGACTTGAGCTGCGTGGCGGAGATGCCGCCGTGGGCCGGCACCACCCCCGCGACAACGCGCTGGCCCCGGAGGTCGTCGGGCATCCCCGCCGCGATGGCGGCGGCGACGCCGGGAACGGACGCCAAAGCCAGTTCCACCTCATGCGGGTAGACGTTTTTCCCGGAAGTGAGGATCATGTCAGCCCGCCGGCCCAGGATGTGGAGCTCCCCGTCGGCCAGGTAGCCCTGGTCCCCCACGGTGAACCAGCCGTCGAAGGACCGCAGGGCCTGGCCGTCGTCGCCCCACAGGTAGCCGTTGCTGACCATCCCGCTGCGGACGCAGATGTTGCCGTGTCCGCCGTCCGGCAGATGGGCACCGTTGTCGTCCAGGATCCTGACCTCAACCCCGGGAAACGCGTGGCCGATTCCGGTGCCGCCGGCATCGAGTTCGCCGGCCGGCAGTCCAACGCCCGAGACGAAGCTCAGCTCAGAGGCGCCGTAGTACTCGAAGATCGTGGCGTTGGGAGCCCAGCGGCGGGCGGCTTCCAGGGTGCGGGCATCAAGTTTTGACCCGGCGCAGATGATGGTCCGTACCCCTGCTGCGTCCACGCACCCGGTGAGGCCGCGCTCACTGAGCAGCCGCAGCATGGTGGGGACCAGGACCAGGCGCGTCACGCCGTCGTGCGTGATGGCCGTGTGGACGTCGCCGACGTCGAAGTTTTCAAGGGTCTGGAATTCAGAGCCTGCATAGAGGCACTCCGCCAGGGCATACAGGTTCAGGCTTGCCGCGAGGGGACCCGGTGCCAGCGTCACGTCATCCTGCCGGAGGCCGAAGAATTCAATGGACGCGTCGAAGGATTTCCGCCAGGACTGCCTCGAGCGGGCGAAGGCCTTGGGCACCGAGGTGGTGCCGGAGGTCAGCCCGACCAGGAACGTGGATTCGGGCGGGCCGTCGGCCAGGCAGTCGTCCGGTGCCACGTGGCCGGGTTGGGCTGTCCCGTCCAGCCGCTGGCGGATTTCCTGCTGCAGCTGCTCCGGCCACGACGGGTCCAGGACGGCGCACTGACGCGCCCCGGCCACAGCACCCGCAAAGCGGACGGCAAAGTCAACGGAGTTTGCTTCGGCCAGCACAGTGACGGCTTTGGCGCCGGGCACTTCTTCGGTGGCGGCGTCGCGGAGTTCAGCCCAGCTCAGGCGCCGGCCGGCCACAACGACGGCGGTGTCATTGGGACGGTCATCGGCCCACTGCTGGACTCTGTTGAGAAAAGGCATCGCCTCAACTTTACCGGGGCACCGCGTCCGGTCCGCGGGCGGGGTCTATTGTGACTCTATGAGTTTCAATGACAACGTCCAGTTGGACCCTTCCCAAGTACAGGACCGCCGCGGGAGAGGCCGCGGCGGTTTGATCGGCGGGGGGATCGGCGGCGGCCTGATCCTGCTGATCGCCACACTGCTGGGTGTCAACCCGCAACTGCTGGAAGGCCTCACCGGCGCGGGGCAGGAACCGCAAAGCCAAGGGACCGCCCCGGCCTGCGAGACGGGTGCCGACGCCGATGCGCGCCTGGACTGCCGGATCACCGGCACCGTGAACAGCCTCAACGCGTTCTGGCCCGCCTACCTCCAGAATTACAACGTGCAGTACCCGCAGCCGGAGGCCGTCATCTTCAGCGACGCCGTCAGCACCGGCTGTGGCACGGCCTCCAGTGCCGTGGGCCCGTTCTACTGCCCGACGGATACCACGGCGTACTTCGATCCCGGTTTCTTCCAGGAGCTTGTGGACCGGTTCGGTTCCTCCGGCGGGCCCCTGGCACAGGAGTACGTGGTGGCCCACGAATTCGGGCACCACATCCAGAACGTGCTGGGGAACCTGGACAACGCCCAGCAGGATCCGCAGGGCCCGGAGTCCGGCGCCGTCCGGGTGGAACTCCAGGCGGACTGCTACGCGGGGCTCTGGGTGAAGCACGCCTCAACCCAGCCTGGCCCTGAGGGGCAGCCGTTCCTGGAACCGATCACCCAGCAGGACCTGAATGACGCCCTGTCGGCGGCCTCGGCAGTGGGCGATGACCGGATTCAGGAAGCCGCCACCGGCCGGGTGTCACCCGAGGCCTGGACCCACGGTTCCAGCGAACAGCGGCAGAAGTGGTTCTACAAGGGTTACGAGACGGGCGACATCAACCAATGCGACACCTTCTCGGCGGCCACGCTCTAACGGCGCCTTTTTAAGGCCCGACGACGGCGGCCGGTCACCTTCCGTGGGAAAGGCAACCGGCCGCCGTCGTGATATTAGCTAGATGTTGAAGCCGAGGGCCCGCATCTGGTCCTTGCCGTCGTCGGTGATCCGCTCCGGACCCCATGGCGGCATCCAGACCCAGTTCAGGCGCCAGTCATCAACGATGCCGTCCAGGGCCTTGCCCACCTGCTCCTCGATGACATCGGTCAGGGGGCAGGCGGCCGTGGTGAGCGTCATGTCGATCAGCAGCGCGCCGTCGTCGTCGGAGTACTTCAGGCCGTACAGCAGCCCGAGGTCAACGATGTTCACGCCGAGCTCCGGGTCGATGACGTCCTTCAGTGCCTCTTCGACATCCTCGAGGCCCGTGCGGGCCGCATTGATTTCGGTCATGGCAAGTCCTTACTAGGCCTGTGCGGCTGCGGCGATGGTGGCTGCGCCGGCGCCCGTGGCGTAACGGTCGTAGCCTTCTTCTTCGAGGCGGTCGGCCAGCTCCGGGCCGCCTTCCTCGACAACCTGGCCGTCAACGAACACGTGGACGAAGTCAGGCTTGATGTAGCGCAGGATGCGGGTGTAGTGCGTGATGAGCAGCGTGCCCATGTTGCCCTCGGCGTGGGCGCGGTTGACGCCTTCGGAGACAACCTTAAGGGCGTCCACGTCCAGGCCTGAGTCGGTCTCGTCCAGGATGGCGAACTTCGGCTTGAAGAGTTCCAGCTGGAGGATCTCCACGCGCTTCTTCTCGCCGCCGGAGAAGCCTTCGTTGACGTTGCGCTGGGCGAAGTCGGCGTCGATGCGCAGCTGGGCCATGGCGTCCTTGACTTCCTTGGTCCAGGTGCGCAGCTTGGGTGCTTCGCCGTCAATGGCGGTC
>DATFAE010000115.1:0-5829 GCA_035254945.1 Arthrobacter sp.
GAGGCCCATGACTTTGAAGTGGGGGCGCGGGCTTCCCGTGACCTGTTCTACGCAAAGCTGGTGGGCGACGTTTGGCTCAAACACGGCCAGATGTGCTCAGTATCGTTCGACCCTGACGACGTCCTCTGGTACTCAGCGGACAATGGCGAACTGCTCGACACCGCGCCGTTGGCCGCCAACTAGGTGTTGGCACCGCGGCTGGAAAAACCATGAATACAGAAGGAACGCCGGCCGGCACGCCGCCGATATTGTGCCTGGGCGAAACCATGGTGCTGCTGACACCGGATGAGGGGCGCCTGGCCAAAAACAGCCACCTGGGCATCCACGTCGGGGGGGCGGAAAGCAACGTAGCGGCCGGGATCGCACATCTGGGCCATGACGTTGAGTGGATCAGCAGACTTGGCAACGATCCGTTCGGCCACATCATTGCCGACTTTCTTCGAAGCAGGGGGGTTTGCCTTGACAGGGTGCAGGTGGACCCGGAGCGTCCGACGGGGATCTATTTCAAAGACCGCGAACCGGAGGCAAGCCGCGTGTACTACTACCGCGCGGGCTCGGCCGCCTCTGCACTCAGCCCGGGCGACTCCGCGTTGCTGGCCCTTGAACAACGGACGCTTTGCCATGTTTCGGGGATAACCGCAGCGCTTTCGCCCTCGGCCAACAACCTACTTCAGCACATCCTCATTGACCACAAAGTCCCCGATGTCCTCATAAGTTTTGATGTCAACTACCGCCCCGCTCTCTGGCCGCTTCAGGCAGCCGCCAAGCGGCTGCTGGAGTTGGCACGCCATGCAGACATCGTGGTGGTCGGCAGGGATGAAGCGCAAGGACTATGGGGTACTGAGCGTGCGGAAGACGTACGGGAAATCCTGCCCGATGTGCCGCATTTGGTGGTCAAGGACGCCGGCATCGAAGCTGTTCACTTCACGGGAGGGACCGTTACCCGCCAAGCCGCCCTGGCCGCAGAGGTAGTGGAACCGGTGGGCGCCGGAGATGCTTTCGCGGCCGGATACCTCTCGGGATTCATGCGTGGATTTGACACTCCAAGAGCCCTCCGCCTTGGCCACCTCATGGCCGGTCTGACACTTCAGCATGTCAGCGATCTCCCTGTCCTGCCCGCTCCCGAAGACATCGTGGCCGTCAGCGGACTCGACGGTCACGATTGGACCGCGATCCGGCTCAACGCCTCACACCTTGTCGGTCTGCATTCCCTCTCTCCGAAAGGAAACACCCGTGTCCACTGACGTCTTCAATCTGCTTCGAGGACAACCCGTGATGGCCATTCTCCGCAACATGGACCCGCGGCGGTCTGTTGAATTGGCCTCAAAGGCATGGGACCTCGGCATAGATCTCGTCGAGGTTCCGATCCAATCCCCCGACGCGGTGCCGTCGCTGGCGGCCGTCATTCAAGCGGGGGCTGAACGTGGAAAACCGGTCGGTTCGGGAACCGTTGTGACAGAAGAACAAGTCCGGCAAAGCGTCAAGATGGGTGTCGCCTTTACGGTCGCTCCAGGCCTGGACCCCGACGTCGTAAACCTCTGCCGGGACCTGCGAATGCCGCATCTGCCGGGGGTGGCCACCCCCAGCGAGATACAATCAGCAGCACGCTTGGGCTGCACGGTCCTCAAAGCATTCCCGGCATCCGTTCTTGGTCCGGAATGGTTCAAGGCAATGCGCGGCCCCTTCCCGGGGGTCTCCTTTGTCGCTACAGGCGGGATCGACGCTTCCAACGCTGTCGCCTTCCTTGATGCAGGGGCCACAACGATCGCGATCGGTTCAGCACTGGGCGACAGCGGCCAACTCGACCTGGTCGCAGAGATTATTGCCACCCGAGGTACGCCAGGACGGGTATGAGGGGAAAATCCCAGCGGGGGGTGACAGGGACCAGGGCCTTCAAGGCCGGTCTGCGCGCACCAACGGGTCCACTTCCTTTGAAACCAGGCCGTCCGCGGTCTCCACAGGAAGCCCATTCCGGATCCAGTATTCGATCCCGCCGATCATTTCACGCACGGGGTAGTCGAGCTCAGCGAAAGCCAGCGCACCTACGGTGCTGCCGTTGCAGCCAGGACCCCAGGAGTACACCACCACCCTGGTCCCCAGAGGTATGTGATGCGGCGCAGCGGAAGTGATTTCAGCCGAGGGCAGGTGCAGTGCCCCGGGAACATGGGCGTGGTCCCAGGATGCGCGCCGCCGAGTATCAACCAGGACGAACTCCCCGGCGCGCAGACCGTCTGCCACGTCCATCACATCGATCTCATACTGGAGCTTGGATCTGAAGTACTCGAAAGGGGTAGTCATATGGTCAACTTACCGGAGCTGCTGCGCCGACATGGGCAATCTTGACTCCATACCGCGGCTTCTGCGCTCCGACGCGTCCATGGAGGAAACAGCTCTTCCCGCCAGCCTATACCGGCAGCCATCCCTAATTATGAAAGCGTCTGATGAGTACCCGAACTTTGACAGTTTCAGCCGCCCAACTGGGGCCGATACCACGTTCGGCGACGCGAGCGGAGACCTTGGCCCGCCTTGTCCGGCTCCTTAAAGCAGCCGCCGCGGAGGGGGCGGAGCTGGTGGTATTCCCGGAAGCTGCCTTGACTCCCTTTTTTCCGCACTGGCTTGTCCAGGACGAAGCGGAACTTCGCAGTTATTTCGAGGAAGACGTCCCCGGAACGGGCACGCAGGCCTTGTTTGACGCAGCCCGCAGCCTGAGAGTGGCATTCGTTCTGGGCTATGCGGAAGTAACCAGGGATGAGCGGCGGTTCAATACCGCAGCTTTCGTGGACGAGGGCGGCCGAGTGATCCATCGCTACCGCAAAATCCATCTGCCGGGTTTTCGTGACGTGCAGCGAGGAACCCCTTTCCAAAACCTGGAAAAGAAGTACTTCGAGGTTGGTGACCTCGGGTTCGGAGTGCAGGCATGGCGCAATACCAGGATTGGGCTCGCTATTTGCAATGACCGGCGGTGGGCGGAAACGTACCGGGTGCTGGCCCTTGGCGGCGCTGAAGTTGTCTGTTTGGGATACAACACCCCTACATCCAATCCCCATCTTCCGGAATCCGACAAGCTGACTGATTTTCACAACCACCTGTCCATGCAGGCCGGAGCCTACCAAAACGCCATGTGGGTTATCGGCACCGCCAAAGCAGGAATTGAAGAAGGAGTAAGCCAGATAGGTGGCAGCGCCATCATCGCGCCGTCCGGGGAAATTGTTGCCACGGCGAAAACGCTTGAAGATGAAATCGTAACAGCGGAAATTGATTTGGACATGGTGACTCGGTACCGGCGGGACGTATTCAACTTCTCTCAGCATCGGCGCCCGGAGCACTACACAAGCATCACGCGCCCGGGCTTAATGTCGTGACACCGGCGGCTTCATGGTGTAACCGTGCACCCTAAGAGGCGGTTGGCCTCAGCCATGGCACAGGACGAAGCCGCACCAACCCAGGGACCTGCGCAAGTAGGGAGAAAATGTCGACGAGTTCCGCCGCTCCGCTTCCCAATCCCCGGACGCAAAGTGACCGCCACTGTCGGTGACGGTCAAAAAGTGAGCCGTTGTGACGGCTTGGCGTCTTGTGGTCGTTACAACACCTGAGCTTTTGGGAGTTGAAATTGGGAGAGATGAAAAGACCAAGAAAGTCCCGGGCGCCCCTTCGAAGAAGTTCAAGCACCCTCTAGGAAGCCGGATTAGGCGTGGACCCGTACCCGAGCCACAACGCTGCAACCTACGCTATCATCGGGCTCGAAACCTTTACGACCGCCTGACTCGCCTCCGAAGCATTTGCCCGGCGCGGCGGGAAATGTACACCCCAACCTGACGTCAGGAAGGCCCTTAGGGGTAGTCAGACTGGGGTTCGCTTTGCCTGCACCAACGACGACTTGGGATAACTCTGAGACCGAAATCTGACAGTTCTTCTGCTGCTCAAACGGCAGCGCCATTCAAGGTTGGTTGGCAGGGCCATTCGCCGGTACATACCGAGTCAACCCAGGTTGCTGGGGTGGCTACTGCGGTCGGCCCAAGCATTCAGGGTGTGGCAGAGTCGGGTCGGGCTCCGTACCCGTTGAACAACCAGAGCCAGCTTCACTGTTTGCCACACTGAGCCCCATAGTCGCTGGGCCCGCTCCCCTGCGCAATCAAGGCCGTACGCTTCGTCTGCAATTCGGAATTTGCTCGGTGCCCCTCCCTTGGCCGGGCACCCGCAGATATAAGTGTGGACAGTCCACACCCCCTTTGGCAGGACAAACGCCAGCCACAGCTCTCGAGGACCGCCCTAACAGCGCTTCGCAGAAGCCCTACGCGCAACTCGCTATGGTCATGTCGTTGGCGCTCACCCTGCCTATGAACAGGTGTAGCTCACCCCCGGGCCACCAGACAAAACCGGAACGAGGAAACGCAGGGACTCAAGACAGCAGGCGGAAGGCCCACTAGCCAGGGTCTTGAACCCGCCACCCACACAAACCTGAATAAGCCCCGCGGCGGCCAGGTCACAGCCCGCGAACCTAGCGTCAGAGGGACGCCACCACAAGCCATGTCAACACGTAAAAGCAAAAACTCTTCTGACGAGGGGAAATGCGTGCCCGCGGTGGGACTCGAACTGCATTCCAGCCGTTGGAAACACTAGGAAACCGCGGAAACCTGCGGAATCCGAAGCACTTACGGCGGCTGTAAGGCCTGATCCCAGGCCAAGAGCGTGGACAATGTACACACTCTTTCTCAAGACCTGTTCCACCAACAGAGTTGCCGCCTTAGGCATGCCGGGACGACAAACCTCACTTACCGGACAGGTCGCTACCCGCCCGCGAACAGATCCGACGCTTCTACAATACGGTGGAGAGGATCTCAATCCTCGTGCTCATCCCCGGTGCCAGCCTTCGCGGCCTAGGCGGTGGCCTGGTCACGCACTTGCCGGACATAGGCATCGGACTGGTTGTAGGCGTTGCTGGCATCGGTCTACCCGTCAGCGGTTGTGGGGTCACGGCCGCCGGCGCACAGGTAGGTGGCCGCACTGAGGGCGGCATCATCGATATTGAACGGTTTCGCCGTTCCATCCCCGTTCCCGTCCCGCCCGACGAGCTGCCACGTGGAGGGAATGAACTGCATCGGTCCCAGCGGGAATCCCCCGTCCAGGGCACCGGCGTCCGTGTCGTCGATAGCGCCGAATCCGGCACCGTCAAGAACCGGGCCCACAATGGGGCGGCTCACCAGCCCCTCGGCGGTCAGGCTGCCGCCGCCGTACATCCCGTGTGCTGTTCCACGGAACCAACCGCCGCCACAGTGTTCCAACTGATCCCGCACGCGGAGCAGTAGCATTCACGGTCGCTGCCGCGGCAACATACGCCCGCAGCGCGCGTTCAGGAATCCCGGCCTGCCCTGCAGCCCGGACAACCCAGTCGGCATCCGGGCTCCTGGTGACATTTACGGCGGTGGAGAAAAGGCACGCCGCGCTTCAACGCCAGCTTGCCCACGCGCCGAGAACAATGAAGGGGTTGTGACACAAACTGCAAACACGATTAGAACCACGAGGTGTCTGAGGCGAACCACCAACCGGTCAAACCACCACAGAAGTCATGCTGCCTGATCTTCTCACCCCGATGAAGGAGGAAGTTTCACGCTGCTTGTCATTCTGATAGGCCCCATGATCGCTGTATGGACCCTCCGCGCAACCCGGGCGCTACCGCGCCGACCCCGGAACCGAAAACTTCTTCATCACAACGGCCGCCAGAACCAGGGAGGGGTGGGCGTCCGGCGCGAACCGCTGGTAGAGCTGCGCCAGCATGTGAATTGTGCGTTTCCGCTCTTCGGCCAGGTGACTCGCGAGGCTGTCCCCCAG
>DATFAE010000116.1:0-18363 GCA_035254945.1 Arthrobacter sp.
AGCGTTTGCCGGCCCCGAAAAAATCCGGGCACGGATCGGATCCATCGATCCGGCAGCCGTGGCCGCGTACGAACCGGAAGCGTTCGTGGAGGTGTTCAAGGAACGTCCTGCGGTCCACCGGTATCCCGGCTCCATGGCGGCGCGCGTCCAGGCGCTCGCCCAGGCCGTGCAGCGCGACTGGGACGGCGATGCCACGCTGATCTGGACCCAGGGCGATCCCGACGGCAAGGAGGTGCTGCGCCGCCTCCAGGAGCTTCCAGGCTTTGGGGAGCAGAAGGCAAAAATCTTCCTGGCGCTCCTCGGCAAGCAGCGCGGACTGAAGGCGCCGGGCTGGCGCGAGGCCGCGGGCCACTATGGCCAGGAGGATGCTTTCCTGTCCGTCGCGGACATCGTGAGCCCGGAGTCGCTGGCCAAGGTGCGGGCGTCGAAGCAGGCGGCCAAGGCTGCCGCCAAGGCCGCGAAGGGCTGACCGCGGTCCGGGCGCTGAACTTCGTGCCTGCCCGTATTCGACGGCGGGTTGTTCCGGTTGCGGCATTATCTGCAACGATGTACGGAAACAGATTCGCAAGGAGAATGAAGCGCCGATGGCAGTGACCATGAATGACGTTGCGCGCGCCGCGGGTGTATCGCTGAAAACGGTCTCGAATGTGCTCAACGACTACGAGTTCATCCGGCCGGCCACCAAGCAGCGGGTCCACGACGCCATCGCCGAACTTGGCTATGAAGCGAACCTGACCGCGCGGAGCCTGCGCTCCGGGAAAACGCGCATGCTGGGCCTGGTTCTGTCCGATCTTTCCGCCCCGTACTACGCGGAACTGGCGTCCCGGCTGATGACCGTGGCCTCCCGGCGTGGTTACCGCGTGCTGGTGGAACAGTCCGGAGCCCTCGCTGACACCGAGCTCACCGCACTGCAGGGCCCGTTCAGGCAGCTGACCGACGGCCTGCTGTTCACACCCATTGCCATGGAGGCCGACGCCGTCGCCTCCCGGCGGGGAACCAAGCCCGTGGTGCTGCTCGGGGAGCACATTGTGGATCCCCGGTTCGACCTGGTCACCATGAAAAACGAAGAGGCGGCCACCGCGGTCACCGCCCACCTGCTGGCGGCAGGCCGCCGTCGGATTGCCGTGGTGGGCGCTTTCCCGGAGGAGTCGGAGGGCACAGCAGGGTTGCGGCTCAACGGCTACCGCAAGGCTCTCGACGACGCCGGAATCGCCTTTGATCCGGCCCTGGTGGCGCCGGGGGAGTGGCGGCGCGACGCCGGCGCGGCCGCCGTCGCGGGCCTGCTGGACAGCGGCGTTCCCTTCGATGCCGTGTTTGGCCTCAACGATGCCCTGGCGCTGGGCGCGATGCACGAATTGCTGGTCCGCGGCGTGAAGGTGCCGCAGGATGTTGCCGTCGCAGGTTTTGACGACATCGACGAGGCACGGTTCGCGTCGCCGTCGCTCACCACCGTGTCGCCTGGCATGGAGGAGATTGCCGAGCGGTCCATTGGGCTGCTGATCGACCGGATCGAAGGGCTGGAGGCGGCCGATGAGGGCGTTCATGTCGAAGCCGGCTTTGTGCTGAAGGTCCGCGAGTCCGCGCCGTAAAGGCAGAAAGGCAGGGTGATGACGTGATTGCATTGCTGGTGATCGATATGCAGAACGGCTATTTCGAGGATGCGGCGCTCGCCTCCCAGCAGGATGACCTGGTGGCGGCCTGCCGCATCTGGTGAAGACCCGCGACAGCGCTACGGGCTCGGAGGACACCCGCGCCGCTGCGGACATGCTGCGTATCCTCTCTGCGGAGTACCGCCGGCCGGTCCAGTCGAACGCGGAGATCCTGGGCCGGCTCCGTTCCGCTTAGACTTTCGTCAACGCCTTCAAGTGTCCACCCGTTTCGCTGTTGGACCTTGCGCCCGCCCGTGCCATACCCCCCCAGCGGATCAAGGATGATCCGCTGGGCCCATGCAGGATCTGAATCGAGGTTCCCCCGTGCAACGCAACCTTCCCCTCGTCGCCGTGCAGGCTCCGCCGCAGCTCATCGGAGCTCCGCCGGAAGCTTTTGCCGAGGAGGCCGCCAACGCCTTGGAGAGCCATCCCGGCGCCAAGCTCCTGGTGTTCCCCGAACTCCACCTCTTCGGCGACGGCTCTCCCGACCGGCACCGGACCGAGGCGCTTCGCGCCGCAGCCGAACCACTGGACGGACCCCGTGTGGAGGCCCTCGCGGACCTCGCCCGCTCGCTGGGCGTCTGGCTCGTTCCGGGAAGCCTTTGCGAGACCGGCCCGAACGGTGAGCTGTTCAACACCCAGGTGGTCCTGTCACCGACGGGCGAAGTCGCGGGAATCTACCGGAAGATTTTCCCGTGGCGCCCGCACGAGCCCTACGACCCCGGCGACCGGTTCGTCGTCGTCGATCTCGGTGGAGCCGGCAGGGTGGGACTGAACATTTGCTATGACGCCTGGTTCCCTGAGGCTGCCCGCCAGCTCGCCTGGATGGGCGCCGATGTCATCCTCAACGTGGTCAAGACGACCACGCCGGACCGCGCCCTGGAGCTGGTGCTTGCACGGGCGAACGCCATCGTGAACCAGGTCTTCGTTGTGAGCGTCAACTGCGGCGGCCCCACCGGGGAAGGCCGCAGCATCATCGTTGACCCTGAAGGAACAGTCATCGCTGAGGCCCCTGACGCGGCTCCGATCCTGCTTGCCGCCGACCTTGACCTGGGTGCCGTTGACCGCGTGCGGGAGGTGGGCACCGCCGGTGTGACCCGGATGTGGTCGCAGTTCCGGCCGGGAGAACCGGATATCCAACTGCCTGTCTACGGCGGACGCATCAGCCCGGCGACCTGGCAGCCAGCTCCGCGTTCCTAGAATCGCAGGGGTGTGCCCCTTGTCACAGGTGCCCCGAATCATTACTGTATACGTATGCACCTTACTTATGCAGATAAAGCGCGCCTCTCCGGCGCCGTGACCGTTGTCCGCGAACCCAACCGTCCGGATGTGGCTGCGCAGTCAGATCCCAAGGTCATCGCCACCGTCTCCGAAATGCTCTCCACGATCGAGGCCAAGGGCATCGAAGCGGTACGCGACTACGCCGAACGCCTCGATGGCTGGAAGGGCGGCACGGCCTTTGAAATTGCACCGGCCGACGCCGACAGGCTCACCGCGGATCTCCCTGCGGACCTGCGGGAAGCGCTCGACGCCGGCGCCGAGCGCACGCAGCGCTTCGCCCGGATGCAGCGGGCGCGCCTGACAGACTTCGAAGACGAAGTCATCCCGGGCGTCGTCTGCGGCCAGAAATACGTTCCGGTCGGCACCGTGGGCGCCTACCTGCCGGCTGGCAGGTTCCCCCTGCTGGCCAGTGCCTTTATGACTGTTGGGGTTGCCCGGGCGGCCGGCGTGCCGAACATTGTTTCGTGCACACCACCTTCCAAGAACGGCCAGGTCCACCCGGCAGTCCTCTACTCAGCACGTGTGTCCGGAGCTGAGCGAATCTTCGCTTTGGGTGGCGTGCAGGCATTGGCTGCGATGGCCTTCGGACTCCTCGACGCCAGCCCGGCGGATATGATCGTCGGCGCCGGCAACGCCTTCGTGGCCGAGGCCAAGCGCCAGCTGTACGGAACGGTAGGGATTGACGTCCTTGCCGGCCCCTCGGAAGTGGCCGTCATCGCTGACGACACCGCCAGCGCAGCGATGGTTGCTGCGGACCTGCTGGCGCAGGCCGAGCACGGGCCCACCTCCCCGGCATGCCTGGTGACGACGTCGCACCGGCTCGCAGCCGAGGTTGAGCTCGAGATTGAACGGCAGCTCAGGGGACTCGCCACCGGCGAGATCGCGGGTGCCGCATGGCGCGACTGGGGCTCGATCTACGTTGCAGACTCGCCCCGGACCGCCGTCGAAGTCATGGATACCCTGGCCCCCGAGCACCTCGAAATCCTGACGGCGGACCCTGACTACTACCTCGAGAACCTCCGGAACTATGGGTCCCTGTTCCTTGGTGAGTGGTCCACCGTTGCCTACGCTGACAAGGGCATGTCCGGCACCAACCATGTCCTGCCCACCGGCCGCGGCGCCCGGTACACCGAGGGCCTTTCGGTGGCCCGGTTCCTCAAGCAGCTCACGTACCAGCGGGCAACCCGCGAGTCCACTGCGGCGCAAGCCGGACCCGTGGTGACCATCGCCGATTTTGAGCAGATGCCGGCCCACCGCGACAGCGCCCAGCTTCGCCTCGACCTCATCCGCGCTCAGGACAAGAGCGGCCTAGTGGCTGCACCATAGTTGTACATACGTATAAATAAACCGGGTGGGTCGAAGTTGCCCCACTACCGCCAGCACAGCACCAGGAGAGGAAACATCATGCGATTCCACAAACACCTCCGGACGGGCGCCGCGGCGCTCGCCGTCGTGGCCAGCCTCGCCAGCGTAACGGCCTGCGGTGCAGGTTCACGCACGGGGGACCAGGCCGCGACAGCCGTGGAGTGCGACTACACGATGCCCGCCGCCGACACCACCGTGAACGTCCTTGCCTACAACTCGTCGGCGATCGATCCGTTCACCAACACGATGGTCAAGAGCTGCACGCGCGAAAAAGTCACGCTCAAGCACGACCCCATCGACTTCGGCGGCCAGGTGACCAAGACCACCGCGACCCTCGCCGGCGACTCGGGCAGCTACGACATCCTCGAGACCTATGGCTTTGTTGTTCCCGGCTTCGCCGCCAAAGGCGACATCCTCCCACTCGACGATTACGTCGCCAAGTACTCCGACAAGTACAAGCTCAACGCCATCAGCGAAGAAATGCGTTCGGCGATGTCCTACAACGGCAAGCTTTATGGGCTCCCCATGCAGGCCCAGATGTACGTGATGGCATACCGGAAGGATGTTTTCGACTCGTTGGGCCTCAAGCCTCCGACAACCTTCGCGGAGATGATTGACGCCGCAAAGGCCATCCAGGCAAAGGGGGAAATCAAGTTCCCGATCGCCCTGCCCTGGAATGCCACCGCCGACATCTCCACGAACTCCCAGGCAGCGATGAACTCCAACGGAAAGGACTTCCTGGATTCCTCCGGCAAGGCGCAGTTCACGTCCAATGAGTCACGGAAGGCGCTCGAGGCGATGAAGTCGCTCCTGCCTTACATGGACCCCCAGGTGACGACATTTGACCAGCCGAAGGTCCAGCAGCAGATGTTCAACGGTACCGCCGCCATGGCCATCATGTTCTCCGGCCGCATGAACGACCTCACGCTTCCGGCAAACACGAAGCTCGCAGACCAGTTCGCGTTCGCGGCCCCGCCCGCCCTCGAAGCGGGCTCACCGCATCTTTACAGCCGGCTTTCAGTGGATGGCTGGTCCATCCCGAAGAACACCAAGCTGGACAAGGACATGCTCTTCCAGATGATGGCGGCTTCGGTCAGCGAGGACGCCTCCAAGGCATCCGTCCCGGCTGCCTACCCTGCGCGTGAAGGCATGGTGAGCGAGGACAGCTCGAAGTACGCTTCGGCGGCCAACGCGACGATCGGCAAGACCATGCCGTCTCCGGGCCACCCGTCCGGGGCACCGGTCACCAACGCCATCCGGCCCGTCCTGGTCCAGGTCATCACCGGCCAGCTGGACATCGAAGCGGGCATGCAGCAGATGCAGAGCCTCGCAGAAAAAGCAATAGCGGGCAGTTGACGGTGCGCTGTGGCCGGCGGAGTGCCAAGGCACTCCGCCGGCCTCAGCCGAACACCGCGACATACTCGAAACAATCGAGAGGAAATGAGCGATGCGAAGACGCGAGTTCTCGCTACTGATGGGCCCCAGCTTGCTCGTGATGTTGGGCCTCCTGGTACTCCCGCTGGTCCGTACCATCCAATGGAGCTTCCAAAAGGTGGAATACGGTTCCCCCGGGGACTTCATCGGCCTGTCCAACTACACCCAGGCACTGACGGACGCCCGTTTCGGCCGGGCAGTGCTGTTCACCATGCTGCTGACGGTCATCGTGACCGCAACCATCCTCGTGCTGGGATACCTGATCGCCACCGGGATGAACGGGCTGGGTAAGCTCCGCCCCTACATCCTGGGCGCCATGCTCGTTGCCTATGTGCTGCCGAACATTGTGGGTGCAGTGTCGTTCTCGTGGCTTTTCGACCAGAACTTCGGTGGCGCGGTCAACTACGTCATCCAAGCGATCACCGGCCAGAACATCCTGTGGTTCACGGACACTTGGCCCAACCGCATCATGGTCATGGCGCACACCGTGTGGCACCTGTTGCCGTTCTCGATGCTCATGATCCTGGCCGGCCTGCAGGGGGTGCCGAAGGAGTTGCGCGAGGCGGCCACCATTGACGGTGCATCACCGGGAAAGACGCACCTTTACGTCATCATCCCGACCATCCGGGGCATCCTGGGCTTCGTTTGCCTGATCACGATCATGGATGTGCTGCGCACCTTCGACAATCTCATCCCGCTCTCTCCGCAGGCGGATGCAATCGGCAATGAGTCGATCATGCTCTACGTCTTTGACACGGCGTTCCGCGACGGGTCCGCGCAACTTGGCCTCGGCAGCGCTGTCAATGTGCTCTCCATCCTCCTCATCCTGATTTGCCTGTTCCCGTTCATCCGGGGGCTCCTCAAGGAAGCGAAAGCCAAAGCATGATTGCCGACACCATCAAGGCACCTACCGGAAATGTGATCAAAGCGGCTCCTACGGCACGACGGCGGCGGCCGGCCGCGAGCCGCATTTCGGCGGTCCTGCTTATCCTGACAGCCGTGGTCATGCTGGCGCCGTTCATCTGGACGGCGCTCTCGGTCACCAAGCCGACGGACGTCGCGTTCGCCAACCCGCCGGTCCTCACCGGCTACACGCCGACGCTCAAAGCCTTCCAGGATCTGTGGGAAACGACCTATTTCGCCCAGTACCTTATCAACACCATCGTGGTGGCTGTTCTGTCCACCATCGTGGCGCTGGTCCTGGGCATCCCGGCGGCATACGCTCTTTCACGCTTCCCAGGGTATGTTTCGGCGATCCTGCTGCTGCTGGCCCTGGTCTTCCGGTCGCTTCCGCGCTTCTCCGTGGTCCTGCCCATGTATGAGATCAGCAAGTCCCTCGGAATCTATGACACAACGTTCGCGCTGGCGGCCGCGCTCGTCGCCATCAACCAGCCGTTCAGCATATGGCTCCTCCGCAACTTCTTCGCCGAGATCCCGAAGGAGCTGGACGAGGCGGCAATGATCGATGGCTGCACCCGGCTGGGCACGCTCCGCAGGGTCATGATCCCGCTGATGAAGCCGGGTATCCTCACGGCCGGCATTTTTGTTTTCCTCTTCGCCTTCCAGGAGTACCTCACGGCGCTGGTGCTCACCGACACGTCGTCCAAGACGGTGCCTGTGTTCATTACAACCCAGCTGGGGCAAACCCTCCCCATGCTCCAGCAGGCCGGGGCGGCGGCGATGCTGCTCACCCTGCCGGTCATCGCCATCTCCTTCGTCGCCCAGAAATACCTGGTGGCCGGGCTGAGCGACGGCTCCGTCAAGGGCTGAACGGGAGCACCCGAAGCCATGCCGCCTTTCACCGCGGGTCCGCCGTCACCGACGGCGGACTTCCGCGTTCCCACTGTCCTGCTTGCAGGCATGAACTGCACCGCAGATTTGTGGTCCGGATGCGGGCTCGACGGGGCCCTGATGCCCTCCCTGGATGAACCCACGGTGGACGGCCAGGTCGAGGCCCTCCTCGACACCCTGCCGGGGCGTTTCGCCCTCGCGGGGCTGTCCCTCGGTGCGATCGTGGGAATGGCCCTGTGCCGCCGGGCCCCGGAACGGGTCACCGGCCTGTGCCTGATGTCCACCAATGCCAAGGCGCCTACAGACGCGCAGCGGCAGGGCTGGCGGGACTGGCGCGACCGCCTTGCCGCCGGGGAAACCGCCAGGGACCTCCAGCGCGACATCCTTGGGTCTCTGCTGAGCGGCCCTGCCCGGGACCGTCACCCGGACCTTGCGGAACGGGCCCTGCGGATGGGTGAGCACACCGGTACGGCACGGCTGGATGCCCAGCTGCGCATGCAGGCCACCAGGACCGACCAATTGACGGCCCTTGCGGGGCTGCGCATGCCGGTGCTTGTTGTCTCGGGTACGGCGGACGTGATCTGCCCGCCGCAGTTCCACCAGGAGATCGCCGCGGCGGTCCCGGGTGCGCGGTTGGACTCTGTGGAGGCGGGCCATCTCCTGCCCATGGAACGCCCGAAGGAAGTGGGCTGGCTTCTCAGGTCCTGGCTGAACGGCTAGCGCCGGCACAAAAAACGGCCAGCGCGCCCCGCCTGAGCAGCGAGGCGCGCTGGCCGGCTCTTTTACCGGCGTGGTCAGGCCGGCGGGAGCGGGCGGGGCTTCAATAGCGCGGCAAACTGCGCCATGAGCGCCTGGGTGAGGTTGTACGCCACCAGCTGCGCACCATCTGCATAAGCGGCCGCAGCAGCCTCCGCGTCGCCCACAAGGTCCAGCCTCAGCGACCCGGCCGAGGCCAGCGCCGCATTGACACGCGCCCGCGATTCCGGCACCGACGGGTCGCCGGGGCCGCTGGACGCCGCGAGGTCGGCGGCCCCGAGCATCAGCCCGTCGAGTCCTTCCACGGCCACAATCTTGTCCACCTCCGCTACGGCGATGGGCGACTCGATCATGCCGATCACCAACGTCTCCTCGGCCAGGCGCGCCTTATGGTCCGGGCCGCTGACGGCACCGTAGGACCCCGCGCGCCCATAGGTGGCGAAGCCGCGGCGCCCGCGCGGCGGATAGTGCGCGGCGGCGACGAGGTCCTGCGCCTGTTCCGCGCTGTCGAGGTGCGGGGCAACCACTCCCGCGGCCCCGCTGTCCAGCGCGCGCAGGATCAGGGCGTCCTCGCCCTCCCCGACGCGGACCAGGACGTCTGCGCCGTGCATCGCCGCCGCGGCGATGTGCTGGCGGAGGGGCGCCACGTCCGCGGGCCCGTGCTCGCAGTCGATCAGGATGAAGTCGAACCCCGCCACGGCAAGCATCTCCACCAGTTCCTCTGACGGCATGCGGAGGAGGACGCCGCAGACGCGCTCGCCGGCGAGGACGCGCTGGCGCAAGGAACGCCGCGGGGTCCTCATGCGACCATCCCCGCGGAAAGGTCCACGTCGGCACCGCAGAGCCCGGGCATCCCGAGCATCGCAACCACCGCCGCGCCGACCTCCCCTTCGGTCACCATCCGGCCGAGGGCCGCGCGGGAGACAAAGACGTCCTGCGCCTGCTCGTAGGTTTTTCCGGTCCGTTCGGCCTCAAGGCGGAAGTTGCGGTCCATCCGGGGGCCGTCCACCGGCCCCGGGGAGAGTGTGTTGACGTTGATGCCTGCCGGCCCCACTTCGAAGGCCAGGGTTGAGCTGAGCCCGATCACGGCCATCTTGGAGGCGCAGTAAGGTGTCCGGCGAATGAGTGGCCGCTTGCCGGACACCGAGGCCAGATTGATGACGTCTCCACTGCCACGGCTGACCATGGCAGGCAGGAAGGCCCGGCACATCAGGAAGGTGCCGCGGACATTGACGTCAAACACCTCGTCCCATTCATCCGGGGTGATGTCGGTCAGCGGGGCCACGGGTCCGGCGATCCCGGCGTTGTTGACGAGTATCGAAACCTCCGTCCCGCGCAGGCTTTTTTCGAGCTGGTCAACGGATGCGGGATCGGCCACATCCACAACGCGCCAGCTTGCGCCGTCCCCGAGAGCTGCCGCCACTTCCTTGAGGGGCTCCGGACGCCGGCCTGCGACCACAACGTCGGCACCGGCGTCGTGAAGTGCCCGCGCGATGGCCGCACCGAGCCCAGTGCCACCGCCTGTGACGAGCGCCGTGCGGCCGGTGAGGGATGTCATTGAGCCACGCCCGCGGAGGTGGTACCCGCCAAGGCGCGGTCGATCCATTCGAACCGCTCGCCACCATGGCGCCAGGCCCGCGCATCGCCCGAACGGGCATGTCCCTCGAACAGCTCGACGCGCGCCGCCCGGCCCAGGACCCGGCCGAGCTCCGCGGAGGAGTCGGCGTTTTCGATGGTCTGGTACGTCACTGTCCGGAGGTACTTCCCCACCCACAGGCCGCCGGTGTACCTCGCCGCCCCGAGGGTGGGGAGCACGTGGTTGGTGCCGATGACCTTGTCCCCGTAGGAGACGCACGTGTTCTCACCCAGGAAGAGCGCTCCGTAATTGTGCATCTTGGCCAACGCCGCCGCGGGGTCCGCCGTGAAGACCTGCACGTGCTCGGCCGCGAACTGGTCCGCGACACTGTACGCCTCGTCAAGGTCGTCGACCACAATGACCTGGCCCCAGTTCCGCCAGGCGGGCTCGGCGAAGTCCTTCGTGGGCATATCGGGCAGGATGCGTTCGATATGTTCGAGCGTCTCGCGGGCAACCTTTTCGGACGTTGTTACAAGGATCGCGGGTGAGTCCGGTCCGTGTTCGGCTTGGGAAAGAAGGTCGACGGCGATAAAGAACGGGTCGGCGTCGGCGTCCGCGACGATGAGGATCTCGGTTGGGCCCGCAAAGAGATCGATGCCGATCTCACCGAACAGCTGCCGCTTGGCCTCGGCGACATAGGCGTTGCCGGGACCCGCGATCATGTCCACGCGGTTGATCGATTCGGTGCCCAGGGCCATGGCTGCGACGGCCTGCACACCGCCCAGCAGGTAGATCTCATCAGCGCCTGCCAGCTTCATCGCGGCGATCGTCGCGGCCGGTATCTCACCGCGGATCGGCGGCGTGCAGGCCACAACCCGGGGGACTCCGGCCACCTTGGCCGTGATGATGGTCATGTGCGCCGATGCCGTGAGGGGGTACTTGCCGCCGGGGATGTACGCGCCGGCGGCCTGCACCGGCACGTGCCGATGGCCCAGGAAGACGCCGGGCAGGGTCTCGATCTCGACGTCCTGCATCGAGTCCCGCTGCGCCTGGGCAAAGGTGCGGACCTGGTCCTGGACGAAGACGATGTCGTCGATGACCTGCTGGTCCAGGGTTCCCATGATCTCTTCGATCCGGGCGTCAGAGAGCCGGAACGTCTCAGTGGTCTGCTTGTCGAAGAGTTCGGCGTATTTGCGGACGGCAGCGTCGCCGTCGGAGCGGATTTCCGCGATGATCTGGCCCACCCGCCCGGCCACGTCGGCCTGGCTCGTGTCAGCGAAGGACTTGGACGGTGCTTGCTTCAGGTACTTGACCATAATTGCTCCTCGTTGTTGCATACGTATGTCTATAATAGGAACGGGCCAACACAGAGGTCAATAGTCTGATTCGATAGAACCTTGCGGCGTCCATGGCGCCGAAAACCGTAGGGAGAACTAGATGACTGTCACCAGCCGTGATGTCGCGCAGCTCGCCGGCGTTTCGCAGCCGACCGTGTCCCGCGCGCTGCGCGACGATCCGCGTGTCTCCGAGGCGACTAAGGAGCGCGTCCGCAAGGCCGCCGACCGGCTGGGATACGTTCCGAGTGACGCCGGGAGGGCGCTGTCCAGCGGACGGACCCGGCGAATTGGACTCCTGCTCACGGACCTTGAAAACCAGTTCTATCCGCACATCATCGCGCCGGCGTTCCACCAGTTGGAGTCGCGCGGCTACCAGCTCATGCTGCACACTGAGGCGGCGGATAACGACGTCGTCGCGGAGCGGCTAATTTCGAACGGGCTCGACGGCGTGATCCTGGCAACAGCGACGATCGACTCGGTGGTGCCGCTCAGGTTGCGGGACCGCGGACTCCCCTTTGTGTACTTTAATCGGACCTCCGCGGCAGTACAGGCCGATTCGGCCGTAGTTGATCCTGCGCAGGGCATGGAGGAGGCGGCCCAAGCCCTCTTCGAGCGGGGCCACCGCCGCATCGCAGCCATCCTCGGCCCCGCCAATACGAGTACCGCTGTGAACCGGGAAATTGCACTGCGGGAGGCCCTGGCGCATCATGGCATTTCGATCCCGGCGCACTATGTCCACCGCGGCCCGTTCGACACCGCCACCGGCCAGGCCGGAACCGAGCGTTTCCTGGCAATGCCACAGCCGCCCACCGCCATTATCTGCGGCAATGACGTGGTGGCTTTCGGCGCCCTCAATGCCGCACGCAGCGCGGGTGCCGACGTCCCGAGGGACGTATCCATCGTGGGGTTCGACGACCTCCCCTCCGCCTCCTGGCCCATCATCCGGCTGACCACGATCGCCTACGACCTCGATGCCATGGTGCGCCGGGCTGCGGACCTGCTGATCGAGCGGATCGAGAGCCCGGGGCGGCCGGTGGAAGAGTCCGCCTTCCGGTCGCGGCTGGTCATGCGCGACACGCTGGCACGCGTCGACTGACCCGCCGCCGGCGGAAAAGTTCAGCGGAAGGGGGTTGCCAGCAGGTTGTGCATACGCATACACTCGCTGTTGTCCCCACCTAACATCAGTTCCTGAAAGCGAGTGAAAGCGTGTCTCTCGACCCCGCTGCCTACAAGCCCTACAACGATCCTGACGACTTCATCCGGGAGGTCACCGACTACATTTGGGTTGAGCGCCAGATCGGCTTCATCCGCGACAACTACGAACCCGATTCCATCGTTCACGGCTCCTACGGCACGTCCACCACGCGCCAGGAAGTCATCGAAGGATGCCTGATGCGCATCTCCAGCGCGCCGGACCACATTGGCCAGGCCGGCGACGTCATCTGGGAAGCCCGCGGCAACGACGCCTTCCTCAGCTCCCACCTCGTCCTCTCCGGCGAGGAAGGCTTCAAGGTGGTTGCCAGCACCATCGCGAACTGCCTCTACCGCCGCGGCCGGATGGTCGAGGAATGGGTGGTCCGTGATGAGCTCGCCCATGCACTGTACAAGGGCCTGGACCCTGATGAGGTTGCGCGGACCAAGGCGTTCCGGGGCTACACCGGCTCGTTTACTGAGGCTGCGCCCGCAGACGTCATCGCCGTCGGCGACTCGGGCCCCCGGCCTGACGATCACCGCGGTGAGGTCGAGAATGTCCTGGCCATGATCCAGCAGGTGTGGAACGACCGTGACCTCAAAAAAGTGGACGAATTTTTTGTCCGCGACCTGACCCTCCACACGGTCGGCCACGAACTCATCATCCGCCCGGAAGGCTACCGCCGGCAGTTGCTGCGGTTCCTGGACGCCTTCCCCGGCGGACAGTTCGAAGTCCGTGACATCCAGACGCACAACGACCCGCGGTACGGCGGCCTCCGGGTCGCCGTGACCTGGAAGTTCACGGGCGATTACATCGGGCGGGCCCGCTACGGCGCCGTTACCGGCAAGCCGGTGGATGTCCTGGGCATCTCGCAGTTCCTCGTCCAGAACGGCCGGATTGTCAACGAGGTCAAGCTGTGGGATGACATCGCCATCCGCGCGCAAATCAACGCCACCCGCGGCGACGGTCCTGAACCTGGCGCCAACATCTACTGACCCACGATCCACCGATCCACATCCCTGAAGGAGGGATCATCATGACCAGCACCATTGCTTCCGAGCAGGCCGTTGACAGCAGCGAAATCCAGCGTCGGACCATCCGCCGCACAGACTGGGTCCCCTGCAACTCGGCCTTCATCGACTGCCGCACCCCGGGTTCGGACCAGAAGGAGAACTACGCCTTTATCGGCCCCGGCGTGTCCCAGAACCCCAACCAGTACGTCAACCTGACCGAACCGCACGGCTTCAACACCGGTGCCGCCGGGATGCCCCGCGGCATCAGCAACAACCTGCACCTGCACTTCACCGCCGAAGTGTTCATCAACCTCGGCGGAGAATTCCGCCTCCGCTGGGGCGTGGATGGGAAGCAGGGGGAGTATGTTGCCAAGGACGGCGACATCATCTCCGTCCCCACCTGGATCTTCCGCGGCTTCACCAACGAAGGGCCCGACGAGGGGCTGCTGTACACGGTCCTTGGCAGGGATGACACGGGTGGAATCATCTGGGGACCCTCAGTGCTTCGGGAGGCGGAGTCCTACGGCCTGCACCTTACGGCGGACAACCGCCTGATCGACACCGTCGCCGGCGATGAACTGCCGGACGGCGTCGCGCTCATCAAGCCGATGCAACAGCATTTTATCGACGAACTCACGACTTACACGCCGGAGCAGATGCGCTCCCGCGTGGTCCAGCCCGGTGACCGGACCTACAGCCGCCATGCGCTGCTGTGCAACGCGCTGGCGGGCGGCGGTGCGGAGCTTGGCCTGGTGATCGGCTACGGCATGTCCGAGGACCGCCGCCAGGTCCCGCCGATCCACGAGCCGCACAGCTTCAACCTCGCCTGGTTGCGGGCGCAGCCGAACGAAGGCGTGCTCCGGCACCGCCACGACCGGCCGCAGGTGATTCTCGTGAAGTCCGGACGATGGGCGCTCACCCTCAACGGGGACGCGGGCACCACCCTGGAACTGGGCCCGTCCGATTCATTCTCAGTTCCCGCCAACAGCTGGCGGGAGTTCCGTTGCCTTGAAGGCTCGGATGCGGCCGCGACCCCCGGCACCGGCGAGCTGCTGGTGATCAACCCGGGCGACGACCGCGTCCGCCTTGAATGGGCGCCGGAGGTGGCAGCCTCGGCCCACGACGCCGGCTGGGTGATCGACCCCAACGGTTACCTCGCGCCCACGGCCGTTATGGAAGGCGCAGCCGAGGACGACTGACGAAGACAGTGCCGGAGGCCGCCGCGGAATACGGCGGCCTCCGGCCCTTAGCCGTTGCCCCAGCCCACACCGGCCGGTCACACCAGGCCCACACAAGGAACAGCCATGCAACTTCCAGTCACTATCCGCCGGGGAACCAGCCCCGGCCAGCACTTGCGCACGGGCGAGCACTGCACCGAAACCGGGTGGTGGACGCCGCTGGAGCGGGGCGACCCGCGCTTCGTCACGGAAGGCAGCCTGATGCCCTCCTTCGAGGGCCAGCCCGTACTTTGGGGACCCCGCGCGGAAACGGACTGTGCCGCCACGTGTCCCACCGGTGAGTGTCGCCGGCAAGCGGCGGGCCATGGACCGACCGGATACCAAGGGCTACCTGTCACCCAGGGGTAAGCGTCCGAAGCAACACACCTGATCGCCCTGGGGCACCGGAAGATCGCGTTCCTGGGCGGGCCTGAGGCCGTCGAATGCAGTGTGGCCCGGCTGCACGGCTACCTCGCTGCCCTCCGCGCAAAAAGCCTTCCAGGGACCGACCTCACCGAGCAATCCGTTCCCCGCCTGACATCGGTGGCCCAACCGCTCCAGGAGATGGGCTGGGCGGCCCTTCGGACGGTGCTGCGGCTGGCGAAGGGCGAAACCCTGGAGTCCAACCACGTGAAACTGGCCACCCGGCTGGTTGGGCAGCAACAAAACGAGAGCGGTCCATGGCACGGCTGAAACGTCCCCGAAATGTTCGGCACTTACTGTGGGACCCACGCCGTCGAAGGGAACCTGATGCACCTGATGCCCCGTGAGCAGGAAAAGCTCATGATTGTGGTGGCCGCCGACCTCGCCCGGCGGCGGCAGGCGCGGGGCCTCAAGCTGAACTTCCCCGAAGCTGTGGCCATCATCAGCTATGAACTGATCGAGGGCGCCCGCGACGGCCGGACCGTGGCGGACCTGATGAGCTACGGCACCACCGTCCTCACCCGTGAGGACGTGATGGAAGGCGTCCCGGAAATGATCCACGACGTCCAGATCGAGGCCACGTTCCCTGACGGCACCAAGCTTGTCACCGTCCACGATCCGATCCGATAGGGCAGGCCATGATCCCAGGCGAGTACATCCTCAGGCCCGAACCGGTGACGGTGAACGCCGGACGGCAGGCGATCGACGTCGTCGTCACCAACACCGGCGACCGCCCCGTCCAGGTGGGGTCGCACTTCCACTTCGCCGAGGCGAATGCCGCCCTTAAGTTTGACCGGGAGGCCGCCTTCGGCCGCAGGCTCGACATCCCCGCCGGCACCGCGGCGCGGTTCGAACCGGGGGACAGCAAGACTGTCCGGCTGATTGAACTCGCCGGCGGCCGCGAGGTCTACGGCCTCAGCAACGCCGTGAACGGACGGCTCGACGCCGCCAATCCAGGGGCAGCCAATTCCGACGGCGGTCCCCTCGCCGGCAAGGGGGACACCAAGTGAGCTTCGACCTTCCCCGCCGCCAGTACGCGGACCTGTATGGCCCGACGACGGGCGACGCCATCCGCCTGGCGGACACCGAACTGTTCCTGGAAATCGAGAAGGACCTCACTGTCTACGGCGAAGAAGTGGTGTTCGGCGGCGGCAAAGTCATCCGCGACGGCATGGGCCAGAACGGCCAGGTGGTACGTGATGAGGACGTCCCGGACACCGTCATCACCAACGTCGTCATCCTCGACTACACCGGTATCTACAAGGCCGACGTCGCGCTCAGGGACGGCCACATCTTTAAAATCGGCAAGGCCGGCAACCCGCAGATCACCGACGGCGTGGACATCGTCATCGGCGCCAGCACCGAAATCATCGCCGGCGAACGGAAAATCCTCACAGCCGGCGGCGTGGACACCCACATCCACTTCATCTCCCCGGACCAGGTGCCCACCGCCCTCACCAGCGGCGTGACCACCATGGTGGGCGGCGGCACCGGCCCCGCCGAAGGCACCAAAGCCACCACCGTCACCCCCGGCAAATGGCACATCCAGCGCATGCTGCAGGCCACCGAGGGGCTGCCCATCAACATCGGCCTCTTCGGCAAGGGCCACGGGTCCGCCGTCGAGCCCCTCGCCGAGCAGATCCGTGCCGGCGCCATCGGGCTCAAGGTGCACGAGGACTGGGGCTCCACCACCTCGTCCATCGACACCTCGCTGAAGGTGGCCGACGAATACGACATCCAGGTGGCCATCCACACCGACACCCTCAACGAGTGCGGCTTCGTCGAGGACACCATCCGTGCCATCGACGGCCGCGTCATCCACACCTTCCACACCGAGGGCGCCGGCGGCGGGCACGCCCCGGACATCATCCGGATCGCCGGGCTGCCCAACGTCCTGCCGGCGTCCACCAACCCCACCCTGCCGTACACGCGAAACACCATCGAAGAGCACCTGGACATGCTGATGGTCTGCCACCACCTCAACCCGGACATCCCGGAGGACGTGGCATTCGCCGATTCCCGCATCAGGGCCGAGACCATCGCCGCAGAGGACGTCCTGCAGGACCTGGGCATCTTCTCCATCACCTCCTCCGACTCCCAGGCCATGGGCCGCGTGGGTGAGGTGATCACCCGGACCTGGCAGGTGGCGGACAAGATGAAGAAGCAGCGCGGCGTGTTGAAGGATCCCGACGGCGGTGTCCACGGCACTGCGGAAAGCGACAACTTCCGCCTCAAACGCTACGTGGCGAAGTACACCATCAACGCCGCCATCGCGCAGGGCATGGCCGATTCCATCGGATCGGTGGAAGAGGGCAAATTCGCGGACCTGGTGCTCTGGGACCCAGCGTTCTTCGGCGTCAAACCGGAACTTGTGCTCAAGGGCGGCCAGATCGCCTACGCGCTGATGGGCGACGCCAACGCCTCCATCCCCACACCGCAGCCGCGCACCATGCGGCCCATGTTCGCCGCGTTCGGCAAGGCGGTGCAGCAGTCCTCCATCACGTTCCTGTCGCAGGCAGCGATCGACGCCGGCGTCCCCGAGGAACTTGGCCTGCAAAAGAACATCCGGCCCGTCTCGGGCATCCGGACCCTGACCAAGGCCGACCTCAAATACAACGGCGCTACCCCGGACATCCAGGTTGACCCTGAGACGTACAAGGTGACCGTCGACGGCGAGGACGTCACCTGCGAACCCGCCGACGTCCTTCCCATGGCGCAGCGCTACTTCCTCTTCTAACCACCACCCGGAGCCTGATGTGATCATTGAAAAAGTCCTCGGCAACCTGCACGAACTGCCAACCTCAGACCTGGCCGCCTATACCGGCCTGCACCGCGAAAGGGTGGTCCTGCCCAGCGCGCAGCTGGTCAAACGCATCCAGCGCGTCACCACGGACCACGGCAAGGTAATCGGCATCCGGCTTGCTTCCGGGTCAGGCGACCTCCGCGACGGCGACATCCTGCACGTGGCCGAAACCAACATGATCGTGGTCTCCGTGCTGCCCACCGACGTCCTGGTCATTGCGCCGCGGACCATCCACGAGATGGGCGTCGTGGCACACTCCCTCGGCAACCGGCACCTCCAGGCCCAGTTCTTCGATTCGATGTCCGAGTACGGGGCCGACGTCATGGTCTGCGCCTACGACCACACCGTCGAGGACTACCTCACCCATGTCGGGGCGCCCTACTCGCGCCAGGAGCGCGTCATGCCTGTGCCTTTCCGCCATGCTGAGCACGCGCACTAGTAGTCCTGTCGCCGCGCTGCGCGCTCCACGGGGTGTGCTGGCTGGGTGCGCCGCCCCGGATTGGGGGCCGTGCCCGTCCCCAGGCGC
>DATFAE010000117.1:0-13672 GCA_035254945.1 Arthrobacter sp.
TCCTCCCCGGCGTAGTCGGTGAAGAGGCTGACGCTGTAGGCGCTGGACACCAGGGCACGGAAGTTGGTCAGGGCCCGATCCCACGGCAGGTTTTCCAGGACCCGCTGCCGCATCCGGAAGCTGGGCCGGACAGACAGCTCCAGGCCGGTGACGATGCCCAGGGCGCCGAGGCCCACCACGCTGCCGAGGAATTCGTCTCCGTCCGCGCGGGACAGTGACACCTGATCGCCGGAGGGGCGGACCAGGTCAATGCGTTCGACGGCGCCGGCCAGGGAAGGGTTGTCCACGCCCGAGCCGTGCGTCCCCGTCTGGATGGCTCCGGCCACCGAGATGTGCGGGAGGGACGCGAGGTTGTGGATCGCGACGCCGGACTTTTCCAGCGTCCGGCAGAGGGCTCCGTAGCTGATGCCGCCGCTGACACGGACGGTCTTCCGCTCCGAATCAAGCTCGATCTCCTGGGGCAGGGCGTCCAGCAGGATGTGGACGCCCTCGGTATCCCCCACGCGGTTGAACGAGTGCCGTGACCCGAGGGCCTTCACGCGGGAGGCGCCGGCCACCACCTCGGCGAGCCCGGCCACCGAGTCCGGACGGTGGACTTCGGCGGAAGAGTATTCGAGGTTTCCTGCCCAGTTCTTCATTGGATCGCTTTCCGGTGGAAGGTGTGGCTTCCACGCTACTTTGCTCACGAAAGTTGTCAAGGATTTCGTAAACTTTCTCAGAATCTGACCAACGCGGGAGTGCTGGTGCTTCAGTTTATATCGTTGTAAATTGGCCCGATGACACTTGCGCAGACCCCGCCGATGGGCTGGAACAGCTGGGACTGCTACGGCACCACCGTGACGGAGGAGGAGGTGCTGGCCAACGCCGCCTTCATGGCTTTGCATCTGCTGCCGTATGGCTGGGACACCGTGGTGGTGGACATCCAGTGGTACGAACCGGCGGCGCGGGCCGGCGGCTACAACGACGGCGCCGTACTGGAGCTGGACCATTTCGGCAGGCAGCTTCCCGCCGTCAACCGCTTCCCCTCCGCGGCGGGCGGCCGGGGCTTCGGGCCCCTCGCCGACAAAATCCACGGCATGGGCCTGAAGTTCGGGCTGCACGTCATGCGCGGCATTCCCCGCCAGGCCGTCCGGGACAGGCTGCCCGTGGAAGGCACCGACGCCACGGCTGACCAGATCGCCGACACGTCCTCCACGTGCGAGTGGAATACCGACAATTTCGGCCTCAACCACGGCCACCCCGGCGCGCAGGCCTACTACGATTCGCAGCTGCGGCTGTTCGCGGAGTGGGGCGTGGATTTCGTCAAGGCCGACGACATGCTGGGGCCGTATTTCGCTGCGGAGATTGCCTCCTACCAGCGGGCCATTTCGCGCTGCGGCCGGGACATGGTGCTCAGCCTTTCGCCGGGCCGTGCCCTGTCGCTCGCCCACCTCGAACACCTCCGCGGCAACGCCCAGATGTGGCGCGTCTCCGATGATCTCTGGGATGTTTGGGACGACGTCGAAGCCCAGTTCGCGCGCATGGCCCGCTGGGCCCCGCACCAGCGTGAAGGTGCGTGGGCGGATGCCGACATGCTCCCGGTGGGTCGGATCGCCCTGCGCGCCGAACGTGGTACAGATCGGCTCACCCGACTGACCCTGGACGAGCAGCGGACCATGCTGACGCTCTGGTGCGTCTCGCGGTCGCCGCTGATGCTCGGCTGCGACCTGCCGTCGTCGCCGCCCGAAACGCTGGCACTGCTGACCAACACCGACCTTCTGGACGTCCTCAACGCGAGCCGCAACAACCGTGAACTGCTGCGCGACGGTGACCTGGTGCTGTGGGCCGCGGAGAGCACGACGTCGGAGGACCGCTTCGTTGCGGTGTTCAACACGGGCGCGGCGGACCTCGTCCGGACGATTCCGTTGGGCGATTTGGGGGCGGAAGGTGTGTTGTCCGGAGGCCGGGTCCGTGAAGCCTGGAGCGGTAACGACGCCGCGCTCGGCCTTCAGCACGGCAGCCCCGCCCTCGAAGTGAAGCTGCCAGCGCACGGCGCGCAACTCTATCGGTTCCCCACCCATTAAGCGCGAACGTACACTTGCGGCCCCTCATCCGGCCTTCGTTGGGGCCCCAAGTGTACGTTCGCGCATCACCGGTCTGCTGGCCGGTTCAGCCATCCTGCCAGTGCGGCGGGGCGGACAGTCCCGGCGGCAGGAGCGTGATGCTGCTGCCCCGGGCTGAGTTGATTTGCGGCTGGGTGAGGAAGAGCGCAGCGGTGAGGTCGGCGCCGTCGAGCCTTGCGTCCCGGATGTCCGCACCCAGCAGGTCCGCGCCCGCAAGGTCGCTGCTGCGCAAGTCGGCCGCTATCAGGCAGGCACCCCGCAGGTCCGCCCCGCACAGTTTCCGGGCGCGCAGGTTGGCGCCGGCCAGGTCGGCACCGGCTTTGAGGGCGGCATCCACCTGGTCGGTTCCGGCGGCAAAATAGCCCGCGCGCACTTCGTCGCTGACCGCCACGAGCATGGTCCTGACCGCTGAATGGAGGTTTTCGACGTCGCAGCTGAGCAGTGCGGGCAGAGGACCACGGGCGAGGTCCCCGATGACCCTCCGAAGCTCATTCGCCTCCTGCGCGGTGTCGGCGTCGAACGTTTTTTCCTGTGCCTCGGCAAGGTGCCAGAGCATCTCGTGCAGTTGGCGCATGACCTTGAACGCGGCGAACATGTCCTGCCGCGAGTCCGGGGCGTCGCGCCAGCTGATGCCATCGAACAGCTGCCGGGACACCGCCTGGCCGGCCCCAAAGCAGTCAAAAACCGTGCAGCCGCGGAATCCGCGGGGCCGCAGCCGGTCATGGATGGTGCAGGAAAAGTCCTGGGCGAGGTTCGGGCAGGGGGTGGCGGCCGGCTTGTCGATGGCGAAGTCGGCGGACCGGGCGAAGCCGAAAGCGGTGCAGCACAGGGCGAAGCAGTTGCTGCAGTCCGGGCGAAGGCTGTCCCGTTCCGGGACGGGGTTGGCGTCTGGCCGTCTTGAGGTGATGTTCATGGGTTCTCCCGAGGGTGGTTCCGGTGTGTGCGGGGAGAGGGGAACTCGTGGCGAGTTCCCCTGCGGGCACGCGGAATCAGCACTCCTGGACGGTACGGCCGGCGGAGCTTTGGGAGGCTGCGGGAACTCTGGGTCACAGAGACATATGAAGAATCACTGCGGTCCAGAATACTCCCGGGATGCCGTGCTGTCAGGCGGCTTTGACCAGGGGGAGCTCGTCCCAGTGGGTGGTGTAGCGCGGGGAGCGCATGCCGCGTTTCATGCTCCAGTCGGGTCCGCCGCGGATGCCTGCATGGCCCAGCCCGATGGAGCCGCGGCCGTACCGGCGGGCGATGTCCTCAAGAAGGGGACCGATGTTGCGTTCCTCATGCGGGTTTTCGAAGATTTCCAGCGGCTTTTGGTTTCCGGTGGGGCGCAGGTCAGTAACCATGATCCCGGCACGGGCGTACTTCACGCCTTCGTGGATGGCGGGCAGCAGGGCGTGGGCGGCCCTGGTCAGGATTACCGGGTCTGCCGTGGGCATGGGGAGCGGAACGCAGACCGATGGGTAAGAGGTGTCCTGCGGGTTGAAGTGCGAGGTGCCGGCGAAGGCGGTCAGGACCTTGGCCTGGAGGTGGTGTTTGGCCAGCCGGGCGCTGGCCTGTTGGCCGTAGACGCTGAGGACCTGGCGGAAATCCGCGGTGGTGGTGATGGGGGTGGAGAACGAGCGGGAGAAAATCAGCTGGTCCCGGCCCACGCGCTCCTCCTCCATGGGAATGCAGGGGGTGCCCTGCAGTTCCAGGACGGTGCGCATCAGCACCACCGAAAATTTGCTGCGGATACGGACAGGGTCAGCCCGGCTGAGGTCCAGGACGGAATGGATGCCGATCGCGTTCAGCCGTTTGGTCAGGCGGGCGGCCACGCCCCAGAGTTCGACGACGGAAAGGCCTGCCATGAGTGCCTCCCGCCGGGCCGCGGGCACCGAATCCCAGCGGCAGACGCCGTCGAACGCGGGGTTGTGCTTGGCCCACTTGTTGGCGAGCTTGGCCAGTGTCTTGGTCCGGGCAATGCCGACGCAGACGGGGACTCCCACGTTCCGGGCTGTTGCGGTTTTTATGTCCCGGCCCAGCTGGAGCAGCGCCGCAGGGGAGCCTTTGACGCCGAGGAAGGCCTCGTCGATGCTGTAGACCTCCAGCCAGGCGGAGTACCGGCCCAGGAGTTCCATCACGCGGGCGCTGATGTCTCCGTAGAGTTCGTAATTGCTGGACCTGGCGATCAGCCCCCACTCCTTCGCCCGCGGCGCGATCTTGAACCACGGCTCGCCAACCCCGATGCCCAGGGCTTTAGCTTCGGGGGAGCGGGTGACCGCGCAGCCGTCGTTGTTGGACAGCACAATGAGCGGCTTGCCTTCAAGGGACGGGTCAAACGCGCGTTCCGCGCTCGCGTAGAAGCAGTTCACGTCCACGAGGGCGATTTCCTGCATCTTACGCATCGGGGCCGGTTTAGACATGGGACCGGCCGCCGCCCTCGGTAGAGTTTCGGCTATGGGTACCGCGGTGAGAGTCCGTTACGCGCGCGTTGAGGACGCTGCGGAGATGGCGCGCGTGAATGTGCAGGCGTGGAGTGAGACCTACCGCGGGGTCATGGCGGACCGTGTGCTCGACGACCGGGAATTGCCCGCCGCCCGGGAACGGTTCTGGACCGCCGCGCTCAGCGATGAGCGGAACCGTGCGAACCGCGTCGCGGTAGCCGAGCGCGACGGCGAATTGGTCGGGATTGCGATGGCGGGGCCCCCGCAGGACGCCGGGACGAAGTGGGGCACGCACCTCTACGTGTTGTACGTGTTGGCGGCTGAGTATGGGACCGGCGCCGGCGCTGCCCTGCTGGACGCTGTCATCGGCCCCCGGGACTCGGCGGCGCTCTGGGTGGCCGATCCGAATCCTCGGGCGCAGGCGTTCTATCGCAAGCACGGGTTCGTGCCGGATGGGACCGTGATGGTGGACGACGGCGTGCGCGAGATCCGCATGGTGCGGCTCCCCTGAGCGCGCCCTGCCTCCCGGACGCGCCAGGCAACTTTGCTCGTCAGACATGGTGAAGGCACCTCGTGGCCACGCCCCAGATGGTCAGCTCACTGAGGCTGGGCACGCGGATATCCGGGTACCGGGGATTCTCTGCCTGCAGCACTACGCCCGTGGCGGTGAGGCGCAGCCTCTTGACCGTCAGTTCGCCGTCCAGGACAGCAATGACCACGGAGCCGTCCTTGGGTTCCAGCGCCCGGTTGACGATGAGTTCGTCGCCGTCGCTGATTCCTGCCCGCTCCATCGAGTCTCCGGTCACGCGGACAACGAAGGTGCTGGTGATGTCCTTGATGAGGTGTTCGTTGAGGTCGATCCGGCCGTCGAAGTAGTCCTGCGCCGGCGACGGGTAACCCGCAGCGACCGCCACCGGCGATATCAGCACCAGCCGTAACGAGAGCCCCGCTTCTATCACGCGGGGACCGAGAATAACGCCCACAACACACCCTTATTCGAATATATGTTCGATATTCCGAGTGTACAGCCAGGGAGCGACAATGGCGCCTTTGATCGGAGGAGACCAGGGCCCCTGTCAGGGAACCGGAGTCTGGAGAAGCCACCCCACGGCCTCATCGCGGGAGGTGAAAAAGCGCGTTGGACACGGCAGGGTCTGACGTTCGATGGTGAAGTTGGCAATGACCCTGTCGACGGGACTTGAGCCAAGCAAGGCAATTCGCGAAGCCGCGCAGGGGACCTTGAAAGCGGACTTGGCCTGACGGGTCACGGCTTTTGTGGTCCCCATGTTCACCAGCATCGGGTATTCGGATCCGTCGGAAATTTCATTGACTCTTGCCATGGCCGCGTGCACGTCATCGCCTTCAAGGACGATCCCGGGTTTCCACACAAGGTGGAGAATTCCGTCGGCACCGAGTTCTACTGTGCCCTTGCCGCCATCAACAGCGATTGGTTCCATTTTTGCTCCCCAGCATCTTCTTCCCGGCCAAAGCCTCACGGCAGGCATCAAACAGGCGCAGCTTTCAGTGGATCACCCGATAGCGCACGTGCGTGACGAGGCTGGTGCCGCTCACTTCCGTCGGCTCAAGCTGGACGTTCCCGACGCCGTCGAGCAGCCGCTCTCCGGCTCCCAGGACCATGGGTGCGATGTGGAGCCGCAACTCGTCGATCAGCCCCGCCGACAGGTATTGGCGGACGGTCTGCGCTCCGCCGGCAATGGCCACGTCCTTGGTTCCGGCGGCTTTGCGCGCCTGGGCCAGCGCTGATTCGATCCCATCGGCCACGAAGTTGAACGTGGTGCCGCCCTGCATCTGCAGGGGCTCGCGCGGATGGTGGGTGAGGACGAACACGGGTGCGTGATACGGCGGCTCCCCACCCCACCATCCCCGCCATTGCTCGTCCCATGCCCCGGGACCGGGACCTGCGAACATGTTCCGCCCCATGATGTAGGCGCCGGCCGCGAGGATGCCTTCGCGTGCCGCTGCATTGGCTTCCGGTTCTTCGAACTGCCATCGATGCAGGAGCTCGCCGCCCTTGCCCAGGGGTTCGGCCGGAGTCTGGTTCGGGCCGGCGACGAACCCGTCAAGGGAGATAGTCAGATCGCACGTGACTTGGCTCATGCGCCCCATCATGCCACCATCCTGCGGCTTAGGCCCTAGACTCGGGGGATGTCAGCTCTTTGGGGGACGCAGACTCAGCGCAAGCGGGCACTGCTCATGACGGCCGCGCTTGTCGCCACAACATTGTCGGGCTGTGAGTACAGTGGCCCGGGTGAGGGGCCGGCCCGAACATCGCCTCAGGCATCAACGGCGCCGCCCCCATCCTACGAGGACAGCATCCCGAAGCCTCCTGACTTCGAAGACATGCGTGAGTGGTCATCGCAGCAGCTGCAACCTCGCCTGCCTGGCCAGTTGGCTGGGTCCGCCAGTTCGAATACCAGAACCGGCTCCGGGCTGTCGGCCAAGCCCGGAAACTACGAACTGCACTTCATCTGCGAAGGACCATCCGAGGCTGAGCTGTCCGTGTCCTCCTGGGCAGGCGTCGAGGTTCTGGCACCCGTTCAGGTCCCTTGCGAGGGCAGCGTATTCAAGGCGCAAGTGCAGCTGCACACCGAGGGGGTTGACCTCACGATGAATCCCGGCGGCGGATCCGAGGGCCGTTACGCCTTCAGGCTTGTGCCCTCCGCCTAGCCCTGTCCAACCTAGCCCGGCCCAACTTTGCCCGCGATCAGGGGCGGCGGACGTCCTGTGGCTGGGCCGCGCGGGCAAGATCCTGGATCCGGTCCGTGGCCGCCCAGCTCGCGAGCAGGCGCAGCCTTTCATCCGATGGGGATCCGGGCACTGCCGGGTAGACGGTGAGGGTGAAGCCGGGGTCTTCCGCCAGCTCCATCGCCTCGTAGGCCAGCTCGAGTTCCCCCACCACCGGATGATGAAAGACCTTGGTGCCTGCGTAGTGGCGCCGGACATTGTGGGCGGCCCAGCGCGTCCGGAATTCCTCGCTGCGCACGGACAGTTCTCCCACGAGGTCGGCCAGCCGTTTATCAAAGGGGTTGCGTCCGGTCTGCGTCCTCAGGATGGCCACGTTGGTGTTGGCCGCCAGATCCCAGTTGGGGTAGAAATCCCGCGACCTGGGGTCCAGGAAGATGAACCGGGAGTGGTTGGCGGGCCGGGCGGGTCCGCGGTACATCTCCGAGTACAGGGCAAAGCCCAGCTGGTTGGCGGCCACGATGTCCATGTGGTGGTTGCCGATGAAAGCCGGCGACGTGGTGATGGAGTCGAGCATGAACTGGAGGGTCGGCCGGACCGCGCCGCTCTGGAGGGGACGCCGTCGCGCCCTGCCGGAAGAGCTGGAGGCGCGCGCAAGGTTGTAGAGGTGGTCCCGTTCGGCCTCGTCGAGCTTCAGCGCCCTGGCGATGGCGTCAAGGACGCTTTCGGAAGTGCCGGACAGGTTTCCGCGCTCAAGCTTGGTGTAGTAGTCCACGCTGACACCGGCGAGCATCGCCACCTCTTCGCGGCGCAAGCCGGGGACCCGGCGTCGGCCGCCATAAAGCGTCAGCCCCGCCATTTCCGGAGTGATCCGGGCGCGCCGTGAGGCGAGGAACTCGCGCACTTCCATCCTGTTGTCCACCCGTCCACGCTACCCCCGGGCACCCAGGTTAGGGAGGTACTGCCAGGACCCGGATAAGCGGAGCCCTCGCTGAAAGCCGCTGGAACCTGTTGCCTTGAGGATGAACACCCATCCCCGGAATGGAGCCAGCGTGACAGCCCTCAACACCCCGACGCCAGCACGGGAACAAACCGTCGGCCGCCCGCTGGCGGCTGTACTCGGCCTGCTGACAATCTTCGGTCCGATCTCCATGGATCTTTACCTGCCCGTCCTGCCGGCCCTCACGGCCGAGCTTCAAAGCACGACGTCGGTCGCCCAGTTGACCATCACCGCCTGCCTCCTGGGCCTCGCCATTGGCCAGGTCATCGCCGGGCCGCTCTCGGACAGATTCGGCCGCCGGACGCCGCTGTTGATCGGAGTGGTGGCCTACACCCTCACGTCTGCCCTCTGTGCGGTGAGCCCAACGGTCGAGACACTCATCCTGGCGCGGTTCGTCCAGGGCCTGGCCGGCGCCGTCGGCATCGTGATCGCGCAGGCGGCAGGCAGGGACGTCTACTCGGGCGGCAAGCTGCTCCGCTACTATGGCCGACTCACCGTGCTCGGAGGGCTGGCCGCCGTCATCGGACCGGTGATCGGCGGGCAGCTCGCTAGCATCACGGACTGGCGCGGCGTCTTCCTGTTCCTCGCGGCCGTGGGCATCGCCATCCTGGCGGCCTCATTGGTGGCCTTCCGCGAGACCCTGCCCGCAAACAGGCGCGTCACCGGAGGCTTCTCCCACACGCTCAGCGATTTCCGCCGGCTCCTCGCGGACCGCGTGTTCGTCGGAGCGGTGCTGATTACCGGGTTCAGCTACGCCGCGATCTTTGCGTACTTGAGCGGGGCAACGTACATCCTCCAAGGCATGTATGGCCTGTCCCCGCAGGGTTACTCGCTCGCCTTCGGCCTGAATTCCTTCGGCTTCATGGTCTTCGGTTTTGCCGCCGGGCGCCTGTCCGAGCGGTGGTCCGAACGGGGAACGCTCACCCTTGGCCTGGTCATGGCAGCCTCGGGCGCCCTGGGCCTGCTGGCCACCTCACTCCTGCACCTGCCGCTGGCCGCCATCATCCTGTCCCTGTTCACCATGGTCAGCGGCGTGGCCGTCACCAGCCCGCCCGCCACCTCGCTGGCACTCAAGGACTACCCCGACATCGCCGGGACGGCCTCGTCACTCCTGGGGCTGGCGCGTTTTGCCTTCGGCGGCCTCGCCGCGCCCCTGGTCGGCATCGGCGGCGCCAACGATCCGGTTCCCTTCGGCGTCGTCGCACTGATTTCCGTGGCAGCGGCTCTGCTCTGCCTTGGCCTGGTCAGCCGGCGGAGCGTCTGAGCCGTTAGGGCCCGGCGCAAATTGTCCTCACGTGGGCAAGGAAGGGGGCCGGCGGTGGCTGGGGAGCGTGGCCTGGTCTCACCCTGAGGCCATCTCACCGCCGGCCCCGGCATGTATCCCAAACCCCACCTTGGGAGTGAACCGGCAGCCAAACCGCCGGTCCACTAAGTCGCACTACTAATCTATTCCTCCGGCGCCGAATCCGCACGGACCGGAACAGGTCACTTTTGCAGGAAGTACGACGGCGGCCCTCAGGCCGTGCGGTCCACCGCCTTCAGGATCGCCTGGCCCAGGTCGGCCGGCCTGGTGAACTGGGGCCAGTGCCCTGTGGGCAGGTCCACGTACTCCACGTCCCGGATGCGGGCGAGTTCCGCAACGTAAGGGTGGCCGGCGTCGATCCACTCCGTCAGCAGCGACGAGGGGAACTCGCAGGCGATCACCGTGGCCGGGACGTCGTACCGGCGCACATCGTGCAGGTGCTGCTTGTCGAAGGCGACGCCCTTTGGCTGCGGGATGGCACGGGACCGGAAACGGGTCCGGAGTTCGTCCGTCAGGTCCACCAGGTCGGCGTCCTCAAAACCGTCCCACGGCGGCAGCGGGATGTCGTCGCCGTCGGCGTGCAGTTCGTTGTTGATGACGTCCCCCTCACCCAGGGGGCCGCTGTCCACAAAGATGTTCCGTTCGATGCGGTCAGGGCGGGCATCGGCCACGCCATGGATGATGGCCCCGCCGCCCGAGTGGCCCACCAGGACCACCTTGCCTTCAAGCGAGTCCACTTTCCCTACCACGGCGTCGATGTGGGTCCGCAGCCCGATGCCGGCGCGCGAAGCGTCGGCGGATTCCAGGCCCGGGAGGGTGAGCGGGTGCAGGCGGTGGCCCGCGGCGGCCAGGGGAGGAGTGACCTCATCCCATGACGACGCGTCCAGCCAGAATCCGGGTACCAGGATGATGTCCATGACGGTACCCTAGCCGCTCACCCCAGCCGGGGTAACCCCGGGCTACTTCACGGAAAGTCCGACGGCGTCAGTGGTCACCTTGCCGTGGGCGTTCCGGAACACGGCGCGGACCTGCAGCCCGTCCTGTTCCGGGTCAACAGTGAACTCCAGTGTGGAGCGGTAGGTGCCCTCATCCATCCGCCGGGTGGCAGGCTGGGTTCCCGCGGGCTGCCAGGTGGTGCCGCCGTCGGACGATGTTTCCCAGACGGCCACCGGCCCGGGTGTCCCGGTGGCGGTGGCACTGAAGGAGGCCTTCTTCCCCGCCTTCACGGCCGTGGCCTTCGGCTGGTGCTGGACTGCCGGCAGTTCCACGGTCTGGTTGAACTCGGGCCAGCCGTCCACCCAGCTGATCTTCTGCAGGCCGAGCGTGGGGAAGTAGGGGATCGCCTCGTTGGAGGCGTCGTAGTAGTGGAACGCCAGGTAGTCCCCGAAGACCGACTGGCCGCCGGGGCCGGTGATGGCTCCGTGCGAATCGAGCACCACCGACCCGCCGCCGCCGAACATGTCGCGGCCGTCCTTGTCCAGGTAGGGGCCCTTCACCGAGGCGGAGCGGCCCACGGCCACCTTGTAGGTGGAATCGGCGCCGCGGCAGCAGGAATCAAAGGAAACGAACAGGTAGTAGTAGCCGTCGTGTTCGGTGATGTACGGGGCTTCAATGGGGTTGCCGGGCATAAAGCGGTCGGCGATGTTCACCGTCCGGGACTGCCAGCCCTCCACCGGCTTGCCTGTGGGCCATTCGATGGGGACCAGGAAGATCCCGTACCAGAACGATCCGATCGCCATGTAGGGGGTGCCGTCGGCGTCCTCGACGATCCCGGCGTCGATCGCGTTGAACGTCTTGCCCGGGTTGTTGGGGTCCAGGCCTGTGGCCGGGGAGGAGACCACCACGCCCTGGTCCACCCACTCATAGCCAGGATCACTGGGGTCCAGGGTGGTGTTGGTGGCGAGTGCCGTCAAGGAGTTGTTTCCGCCAAAGCGCGACGCCGAGTAGTACAGGTAGTACGTTCCGTCGTGTTCGGTGATCTCCGGCGCCCAAAGATTGCCGGGGAGCTCGCCGTCGGAGAAATGCTCATCGATCCAGGCCGGAATCCGGTCCCAGACGGTGCCGGTGTACTCCCAGGTGGTCCCTTCATCATGCGAAGAAAAGATCTGGATGGTGCCGCCGTTCTCCCGGTTCAGGAGCCCGGTGGAGTACACGTACCAGGTGCCGTCGTCGGCGATGATCAGGGCGGGATCGTGGATCGGCGCGGTCTCACCGACCACCGTTTTGCCGCCAGGGAGGTCGGCGGGCAACTCCTGGCCCACCTTCTGCTGGATGTCCGGGGCAGTCCAGGCCGCCGCGGCAATGCTGTTCGTTGCTGCCTTGGTTGTTGCTGCCTGGGCGGGGGCCGAAGCTGTTGCTGGTGGCAGTGCCAGGGCGGTCAGGGCGAGGCCGGCGACGGCCGCTAATCCTGCGGCGCGCACGGCCCAAGAACGTGACTTCGTCATCACGTGGTCCTTCCGAAGTATGGTCCGGGAAATGGGTTCACGGGCTTCGGGGATGCGCCGAGGCCAGGATTTGTTGCAACGTTGTAAAGAGAAATATTGCATGAGGGACCGCGGCCGTCAAGGGAAGCGGCTGGAGGCGTAAACATATTGGGCCTCACCCCTTGACGACCTCCAGCCGGCTGTGTGAAGGTTTCTTACAACGTTGCAAAAGAATGGCTCCGGATGCGGGTCCGCCACTGCGGACTGCGGGGCACGCTCTGCACCAGCCAATAAACTTGATCGCTCAACCCAACCCGGAAGGACTGCGTGATGATGAAGTCACGTCCCATGGCCGCAACCCTGGCGCTCTTTACCGCCGCCGGCCTGATGCTCGGCGGATGCTCCGCCCCCACCGGCGGGGACGCCGGCGAAAAGAAGCTGACCTTCATGTTCCGCGGAGGTGAGGACGAGAAGAAGGCCTACGAAAAGGCCGTTCAGCAGTTTGAAACGGAAAACGACGTGGATGTGGACATCATCGTCACCACCGCGGACCAGTACGCCACCAAGCTGAAGGCGGCCATCGCCGGCAAGCAGGTTCCGGACGTGTTCTACATCGGACCCGGCGACGTCCAGGCCTACGTGCAGAACGGCATCGTCAAGGACATCACGGAATACGTGGAAGGTTCCGACACGATCGACCTGGACAACATCTGGGAATACGGCGTGGACAGCTACCGGTATGACGGAAAGCGCGTGGGCGAAGGTGCCATCTACGCCCTGCCCAAGGACGTGGGACCGTTCTCCTTCGGCTACAACAAAACCATGCTGGAAAAGGCGGGCATCCCACTGCCGGACAAAGACAAGCCCTACACCTTCGACGAGTTCGTGGCAGCGGCCAAGAAGCTCACCGCCGACACCAACGGCGACGGCACCCTGGACCAGTGGGGCACCGGCCTGAACGTCCAGTGGAACCTGCAGCCGTTCGTCTGGTCCAACGGTGGGGACTGGCTCAGCGAGGACCGTACCAAGGTCACCGTGGACACCCCCGAATTCGCCGAGTCGCTGCAGTGGTTCGCAGACCTGCAAAATGTCCACGGCGTAACCCCTTCTGTCGCTGAGGCACAGACCCTGGACACGTACCAGCGCTGGATGAAGGGCGAAATCGGCTTCTTCCCCATCGCCCCCTGGGACCTCTCCACCTACCAGAAGCTCGGCTTCGAGTGGGACGTCATCCCCTACCCTGCAGGCGACACCGGCGAGACGGCCAGCTGGATCGGGACGCTCGGCGTCGCGGTCTCCGAAAGTACCAAGCACCCCGAAGAGGCAGTCAAGCTGGTGGAGTACCTCACTGCCAACAAGGAAGCCCAGCAAAGCCTGGTGGATGCGGGCATCCAGATCCCCAACCTGAAGGACATGGCTGAGACCTGGGCTGCCGACACCGCCACCAAGCCTGCCAACAAGGCCGAATTCCTGGAGATCGTGAAGGACTACGGCCGCGCCCTGCCCGGCGGCAACACCTTCAACGCCGAGTGGTACGACGAACTGTTCACCAACATCCAGCCCGTCTTGGATGGCAAGCAGACCGCGGCCGACTACCTGAAGGAAGCCCAGCCCAGGATGCAGGAATTCCTGGACGCTGCCAACCAGCAGTCCGGCAACTAGGGGGATCGCCGGTATGACAACAACCATCACGCGCCCGCGACGCTCACGGCTTTACC
>DATFAE010000118.1:0-5016 GCA_035254945.1 Arthrobacter sp.
CGGTCCCATTCCGAACCCGGAAGCTAAGACCCACAGCGCCGATGGTACTGCACCCGGGAGGGTGTGGGAGAGTAGGTCACCGCCGGACACACATTAGGCTCAGGCCCCAACCACAGGTTGGGGCCTGACCCATTTAAAACAACCCCAAACACACTCGCAGATCCTGCAGCCTTTCGGCAGACCCTCTCGCACATCCCGCAGCCTTTCGCCCGACCCTCTCGCACATCCCGCACGTTTCCAACAGACCCTCTCGCACCCACAGCCCGGCCGCTGGCACCCAGCCCCGCCACCCGCCGTCGTAAGTGAGAGAGCAACCACCCAAAACCCGCAGGAACTGAGAGAGCATCCATGAAAAACCCGCAACAACTGAGAGAGCGTCCAGCCGGTTATGCGGCGCGGGTAAAGTTGCTTTTCATGAACAGCCTCTTCAGCCACGCGGATGACTCCCTGCCGGATTCCACGGATACTCCGGACGCCCTGGACCCACTAATCCTGGCGGTAACCGTACCCGGCCCCGTTGCACAGGCTTTTGCAGGGTTCACGGACCATACGCACCTCTGGTGGCCACTTGAGTCCCACGGCGTTTATGGAGGGGGCTCCTACGTGGAGTTTGAAGAGAATTTCATCCTGGAAACCGCCGACGATGGACGGACCTCGATCTGGGGGACTATCGACGACTGGCAGCCGCCCCTGTCCTTCCACGCCACCTGGCACCCCGGAACCACGGCGCTGTGGTCCACCGAGCTGCGTGTCGCCTTCAGGGCAGTTGCGGAGGGTACAGAAGTCCGGCTGGTGCATGACGGCTGGGAGGGTGCTGAGGATCCGGCAGCTGCACGGGCAGAGTACGCCGCGGGTTGGCCTGTGGTCCTGGAGCGGTATGTGCGCTTCATGGGCGGCGCCCCGGATGAAGCGAAGGCGGAGACTCGCTAGGCAGAAGCAGGCGGTACGGCCGTACTCGTCCGGATGACCAGCTCCGTGGGATATTCCCGGTCGGTTGCAGCAGGTGGAGCGGGCCGGCGTGTGGCGCCGCTATCCCCAGGTTTGCCGGCGTCGAGCGATTCCAGCAGTAGCCGCGCGGCGAGGGCTCCTTGACCGCGTGCATCCTGGTTGATCGTGGTGAGACCAAAGACCTCACCGAGCTCGTGGCCGTCCATGCCGATGACCGACAGGTCATGCGGCACCGCCAGGCCAAAGTCACGGGCGGCGAGGATGGTCCCGATGGCCATCTCGTCCGACGCTGCGAAGACCGCCGTCGGCCGTTCCGTCCCCATTCCGAGGAGCCTGCGTGCACTTGCATACGCCCCCTGGATGGTGAAGTCGGCTGAAATCTGCCATTCGGGACGGAGAGGCAAGCCCGCGTCTTTCATGGCAGCCTCAAATCCGGCCTGGCGGATGCCTGGCAGCTTGAAGTCCTGGTTCAGTGCAGGATCGCCGGTCAGGTGGGCTATGCGGGTGTGGCCCAGCTGGATCAGGTGGTTGGTGGCCAGGCGGGACAGCCCGGAATCATTAATCCGGATCGTGGACGCGCCGGCCAGCGCCCCGCCGATGCCCACGATGGGACGATGGATGGCCAGGAGCTGCTGGATCTCGTCGTCGGTCAGCACCAGCGCAACGGCGATCACCGCGTCAAGGCGTTTTCGCAGCAGGAAGTCGTTCAGGACGCTCCGGCGCCGCGCCGGCTGGTCCCCCACGTTGTACAGGGTGAGGTCATAACCGGCATCCAGCAGCGTGGAGGAGACGCCTTCAAGGACTGATGAGAAGTACCAGCGGTGAACTGACGGCAGCACAAGGCCAACATTGTGGTTCCGCCCCGACGCCAGGCTCGACGCATGGTACGACGGCACAAAACCAAGCTCCGCGGCCGCAGCTTTGGCGAGTTTGCGGCTCTTGGCCGAAACGTTGGCCTTCCCGCTCAGCGCCCTGGACACCGTGGCAATCGAGAGGCCGGCGCGGTCGGCAACGTCTTTGATGCCTGGCATGTGGGCTACTCCGAGTCGCCGTGCACCAACTGCAGCCACGCGGTTTCGCCGGAGGCGAGGAAATGACCGGACCCAGGCTCCGCGCTGCGGAGGAGTACATTGCCCGCAGGCATTTCCAGTGGCTCATGGTTCAGGTTCATAAGCACCAGCGTAGTGCCGTTGACGTAACTGAGGGATGAGCCTGTGCACCATTCCTCCGCCCAGGCGAGGGAGCCGCGGCCCAGGCCCAGTTCGCGCCTTAGCTTCAGCATGCGGCGGTACAGGTTCAGGTGCGACGACGGCGTATCGGCCTGGACGTCGCGCGCCAGTTCCGTGAACCCGGCTGGCAGGGGGAGCCATGGCTGCTGCCCGGAACCGAAGCCGAGGTGCTGTTCGCCAGCCTTCCAAGGCAGCGGAACCCTGCAGCCATCGCGGCCCAGGCGTTCCCCACCGGTCCTCGCGAACGTGGGATCCTGCCGCATGCCTTCAGGGATGTCGATGCCGTCCGGAAGCCCAAGCTCCTCACCCTGGTACAGGTACGCAGCACCCGGCAGTCCGAGCATAAAGAGTGACGCTGCGGCCGCACGGCGCCGGCCCAGGGCAGTATCCGGCTGCGGGTCCGCGGGCCCAATGCCGTCGCCGTCGCGCGGGCCTGAGCCGTTGTAGCCGAACCGGCTCGCGTGGCGCACGACGTCGTGGTTGGACAGCACCCAGGTGCTGGGCGCACCCACGGCGTCCAGCACTGTCAGGGAGTCCGTGATGACGGACCTCAACCGGTACACGTCCAGGCCGGCATGCAGGTACGGGAAGTTGAAGGCCTGGTGCATCTCGTCGGGCCTGACCCAGTGCGCAAGGCGCGGAAGATCGACGCTTGCTTCGGCGCATAGAATCCTGTCCGGACCGTATTCGTCCAGGATCAGGCGCCAGGCGCGGTAGATGTCGTGGATGGCCGGTTGGCCAAACATGGGGGCCTCGTGGCCCGGGAAGCCGTCCGAGCTGCCGCCGTCGGCCCGGCCGCCCCAGGCCGGAAGCCCCGGAGCCTTGACCAGCGCGTGCGCCACGTCCACCCGGAAGCCGGACACGCCGCGGTCGAGCCAGAAGCGGAGAACGCGTTCAAACTCGGCATGGACGGCCGGGTTGTCCCAGTTGAAATCGGGCTGGGACGAGTCGAAGAGGTGCAGGTACCACTGGTCGGGCTGGCCGTCGGGTCCAATGACGCGCGTCCAGGCAGGTCCGCCAAAGTGGGACTGCCAGTTGTTGGGCGGCTCGTGCCCCTCCGGTCCGCCGCCGTCGCGGAAGATGAACATGTCCCGCTCCGGGCTTCCGGCGGGTGCGGCCAGGGCAGCCTGGAATGCGGCGTGCTGGTCCGAGCAGTGGTTGGGGACCAGGTCCACAATGACGCGCAGGCCCAGGCGGTTGGCCTCGGCCATCATGATGTCGAAATCGCTGAGGGTGCCGAAGATCGGGTCCACGTCGCAGTAGTCGCTGACGTCGTAACCGGCGTCGCGCTGCGGTGACCGGTAGAACGGGGACAGCCATACCGCGTCCACATCCAGGTCGGAAAGGTGCTGCAGTTCCTCCGTGATGCCGGCGATGTCGCCGATGCCGTCCCCGTTGAGGTCGCGGAACGACCGCGGATACACCTGGTAGATGACTGCCGAGCGCCACCAGCCAGGAGCCTTGTCGGCGTCGTGGATCAGGGTCAGCGGTCCAGCCAGGGGTGCTGTGGCGGAGATCACGGAATCTACAGACATGGAAGCCAGCTTAGACGAGCCATGCAAAGAAATGAAAACGCTTCCATGGTGCAGCAGCGGATAGGATCCGCTCCTGTGCGGAGAACCGGGTTTGACCAGTGGAAACGCTTGCAGCCCCGCTCCCGTGTGATTATGACGCGGCTGCGACATGGAACCCGGCCATAGACTGGAAGGACATGTGCGACGACGGGACTGGAGGCTGCGTGGGCGGCATAGTTAAGGAGCTGGAGGCTGCGCTGGGGCCGGGCCAAGTCAGTTCTGAGGAGGCCACGCTTGCACGGTACGCCGTGGACCAGGCACCGGTTTTGGACTACCAGGTGCCGTTGGCGGTGGTTTTCGCTGAGTCCGTGGAGGATGTCCAGGCAGTCGTAAAGTGCTGTTCCGCCCAGGGAATTGCGCTGGTGGCCCGGGGTGCCGGGACCGGTGTGTCCGGCGGCGCCCACGCCAGCAGGAATTCGGTGGTCCTGTCCCTGGAACGGATGAACCGCATCCTGGACCTCAACCCCGACGACGAGACCGCCGTCGTCGAACCCGGCGTGATCAATGCCGTCCTGAACGACGCCGCAGCCGAACATGGCCTGATGTACGCGCCCGATCCTGCGAGCTTCCGCACGTCCACGATCGGCGGCAACGTCGCCACCAATGCCGGTGGCCTGCGGTGTGCGAAGTATGGGGTCACAAGGGACTCTGTCCTGGCCCTGGACGTGGTGCTCGCGGACGGATCCCTCATCCACACCGGCCACCAGACGTTCAAGGGTGTCGCCGGGTACGACCTCACCGGCCTGTTCGTTGGTTCCGAAGGCACATTGGGCATCGTGGTGGGCGTAACGGTCCGGCTGAAGTACCTGTCGCGGGACGTGCACACCATCGCCGCGTTCTATCCGGACTTCAGGCTGGCCGCCGCCGGAGTCCTGGCCGTGGGGAGGGCGCGGGTACAGCCTGCCATCATGGAACTGCTCGACGGCGGCACGCTGGCCCAGCTGGACAGCATCCACGGCTCGGATCTCACCGCGCGCGGACGTTCCCTGCTGCTCATCCAGACCGACGGATTCGGCGCTGCAGCGGAGGCGGAGGTTGTCCGGACGGTGCTGGCGGCCGGCGGGGCGCTGGTCACCACCGAATCCACCGCCGAGGCCGAGCAGCTGGTGGAGCTGCGCCGCAACAGCCGCGGTGTGGAGGTCGACGACGAGTATCGGGTAGGCGAGGACGTCGCCGTGCCCCGTTCACGCCTGGTGGACTACGTGGCGGCGCTGGAGACGATCGCCGCTGCCCACGAGGTCAGCCTCAAGGTGGTGGCGCACGCT
>DATFAE010000119.1:0-10711 GCA_035254945.1 Arthrobacter sp.
ACCTTGAGACAAAAATGGGGGGAACCAATGTCAGTTGGCCATCATGCGTCGTTAACCAGCAGATCGGGGCCACCAGCACTCGGTGTCCCCTGAGGGTTCGGCTTACGGGCACCGAGAGCGACGTTTAGCGCCGCGAAAATGCCGCCACATCGCTGCTATTCACAATCGTGGCGGGCAGCGCCGTCTCCGTCCCGCGGACCGAGGCTTTGACCGTGGCAAGCTTCTGCCCCGCGCCGGCGCCGTGCGGCCGGATCGTGTAGGCGCCCACTGACGCCGGAATGATGAACGTTTCGGCGTAGCTGACCACAAACGGCGCGAAACTGCCGTCCGGGCTTTCCACCACCGCCTCGGCACCCTCCACCAGGTTCAGGACGTTGACGGTTCCGTTCGTGTGGTGCTCCACCACGTCCGTAAACCAGTGCCGCCGCACCTCGATGAACTCCAGTTCGTGCAGGCCGGTCCGTTCCTCGGTCCAGCCCGGCCCGGACCCCAGCGCTTCCACCTGGTCCAGCAGCTGCTCGCGTGCCCATTCGGTGTTGCGGTCCCACTGGATGTTCCGGCTGGCGTGGTCCACGTGGATGGGACGCGGCCGGCCGTCCAGGCCCACGCGGTCCCAGTCCCACATCTTGAAGGTGAAGATGTACGGCGTCGCGGAGATCTCCAGCACCATGGAGTTGGCCCCCGAACAGTGCACAGTCCCTGCGGGAATGGAGAAGTGGTCGTGCTTCTTGGCCGGGAAGGCGTTAACGTAATCCTCCGCCGGAAAGTGGGTGCCGCCGTCGGACGCCTTTTTCAGGGCGCCCACCATCTCGTCAGGGTCCGTGCCGGACTTCAGTCCGAGGTACACCACTGCGTCGGGCCCGGCGTCGAGGATGTAGTAGCTCTCGTCCTGGGTGTAGTGCATCCCGAAGCGGTCCTGGATGTAATCCGTCAGCGGGTGGACCTGCAGGGACAGGTTGCCGCCGCCCATGGTGTCCAGGAAGTCGAAGCGGATGGGGAACTCGGCGCCGAAACGCGCGTACGTCTGCGGGCCCAGGAGTGCCGCGGGCTGGGTGAAGACGACGTTGACGGACGGCAGTTCCACGATGTCACCGCCGACGTCCAGCAGGATGCTGTTCTCCTCCGGGACGCAGTCGAAGCACCAGGCGTAGTTGTCCGCGTCGGCGTCCAGGCCAATGACCATTTTCATCCACTGCCCGCCCCACACGCCGGGATCAAAGAACGGCACCACCCGGAACGGCGCGGCGGCGGCGGCCGCCATCCCCCGGTGGAAGGTATCACCGGTGATCAGCGTGGCCTCGGAGACGCTGCGGTTGGTGTCCAGGACGTAGTCGACGGCGGGAAACAGCTGCCGTTTGTGCCGGTCCGCCACGCGCCACTCCACGAAGAAGCTCCGCTTGTACTTGCGCAGGTTGTCCTCGTTGGTGTTGTGGCAGCGCCAGTTGGGGGCGCCGGCACGCTGGCGCTGCTGCAGCTCCCAGCGTGCCATGTCCGCAAGGACCAGGGTGCGCTCGGGCAGCGGCACCAGCGCTGCTCCCCAGCCCACCAGGACGGCGGGAACGTCCGACGCCGCCACCTGGCGCCCGAGGCCAGCCAGCCTTTCGGCGTCGTAAAAGTCGTTGAGGGTGTGGTGGCTCATCACGCCGAAGACGCGGTCATCGGTCAGGTTCGCGGCGATCAGCGCATCAATTTCCGCGACGGGCCGGGCAGCAAGCTCCTCCACGTTAAGGATCCTGTGGCCCGGGAGCGCTTCCCCGATGAAGGCCAGCAGCTCGTCCAGCTTCACGCCCGGGTAGGTGTCCACCACGACGTGCCGCCCGGAGCCGGCGATCTGCTGCCAGGCATCCTGCCCGGTCCAGGCCCTCGGACTGCCCGGGACAGTGACGGTGGGGAATTTGTCGTAGCGGGGAGGAATGTGGCTCATGGTCTTCCGATCAGGGACGGGTTTTTGATAACGTTACCATCACTGCACTGGCCCGCTTCGGGGCGGGCTTTGACCGAAGGGCAGGTGCCGCGATGCGGCGGATGGTTTCCTATGGACACTCGTGGGTGGACGGGGACGGCGCGTCCGGGCAGGATTCCTGCCTGGCCGCGCGCGTGGCCGCCGGGCTGGGACTGGAACTGGACAACCGGGGCGTGGGCGGCTCCGGCAGCACCGGCACGGCCGCACTGGTGCAGGCCGCCCCTCCCCCGCCTGCCACCCTGTACCTGCTGATGACGGGCCTGAACGATCTGCGCCTGGGCGGGGACGCGGCGTCGTTCCTTGAACAGTATTCCGCCTCGCTCCGGACCATCTTTGCCGCCTTCAGGCAGGCCGCCCCCGAGGCGTCGGTGGTGGCCCTCGCGCAGCCGCACCTGCTGGACTTCAGCCTGCACGCCCCGCACAACGCCGGCTCCAACGCCCTGGTGGACACGTACAACGCTGAACTGCGGCGGGTTGCGGCGGACTACCCGCAGGTGCTCGTCGCCGAGGCCGCCGGCTGGGATGCCGCCACCATGCTGGACGAGGACACCGTCCACCCCAACGACGCGGGCCACAGTTGCCTGGCCCGCGCCGCGGCGCGGGCCGTCAGTGCTGCATGGCAATGACAAGGCCGGCCCAGCTCTGGGGGACGGCTCCCAGGCCGCGCCCGTTCTCAGGGTTCCAATACTCCGCCCAGCCGCTGGTGGTGGCGCCCTCGGCGGTGAGTTCGGCGAGCGCGGCGCTTTCCTGCTCCATGCCCAGCCGTTTGAAGGCCTGCTGGAAGAGGTAGTTCAGCGGCGGCCAGGCCGGTCCGCGCCAGTAGGTGTCGGGATCGTAGGCGGGGTGCTCCCGGCCCACATTGGCGGGGCCGAACTCCGCGCCGAACCGTGACGGATCCCCCAGCTGTTTCAGGGCCGCCCGCGCCTTGGCCTCATCGGCCGTGACCAGGGCGCCCATCACGCCGTCGCTGATGGGAATGCTGACCGACGGACCGCCGCCCACGACCGCGAGGTCGGACCACAGCTGTTCCTCCCCGTCCCACAGGTACTCGTCCATGGCCGCGGCAAGTTCCGTGGCCCGCGCCTCGAGCTCCTGGTCGCCAGTGATGGCGGCGAGCTCGCGGAGGTTGAACGCGGTGTAGGCGTTAAAGGCCGCCGGGCAGGCCACGAAGCTGTTGGACCAGTTGGCTGCGCCGTCGTCGGAAAAGGAGACTTCCTTCATGCGCTCCTTGTTCCACGCCGTGCGGGCCGGCCGGCTGTAGCCGTCCCGGGTCCGGCCCGGCGCGCCCCAGTCGTCCCAGCGCGGGGAATGGTCATTCCCGGCCTCCCACGGATGGACCACATAGATGAGCCCTTCGGTGGTCCGCCTGTTCAGCCACAGCCAGTCCAGCCCGGCTTTCGCCTTGGCCAGCGTGGCCGCCGGGAGGGTGGTTCCGGCGTCGGACAGCACCCGGGCGGCATGCCCGAACATGGGTGGCTGCGTCAGCGAAGACGTCCCGGTGAGCGGGCCCAGCCAGGTGTCCGGGCCGGCGCCGCCGTAGCGCATGTGCGGCACCATGCCGTTGTCCAGCTGCCCGGCGAGGACGGCGTCGAGCTCCTGGACAGCCCGGGGATCACCCAGCCTGGCCCAGATGATGGCATGGAAGCAGGAGTCCCACAGCCAGAGGTGCGGGTAGGTGCCCGGGTTGGGCACGGAGTAGCCGTGCCCCGGGCGCCAGTGCGCGTCCATGAGGTGGCGCACCATTTCAGGGAGGCCCGCGGCCGGATCGCCTGCCATCATCCTTTCTCCGCGCCGGCGGTGAGGCCCTCCGTGAGGAGCCGCTCTGCGGCGAAGAAGATAATGATGATTGGCAGCGTGAGGATCACCGAGCCGGCCATCAGGACGGTAGTGGGCACCTCAATGCTGCCGGCCAGCTGGGACAGGCCCAGCGAGACGGTCCAGTTGGGCCGGGTGTTGACCAGGAACAGCAGGGCAAACAGGAACTCGTTCCACGCGATCATGAACACAAACAGGCCGTTGGAGATAATCGCGGGCATGGCCAGCGGCAGGCTGATCCGGCGCAGCACGCCCAGCCGGCTGCAGCCGTCCAGGGCGGCGGCTTCCTCCAGGCTGGTGGGGATGGTGTCGAAGTAGTTGCGCAGCATGTAGATGGTGACCGGAATGACCTGGGCCACGTACACAATGAGCAGCGCTGACAGCTGGCCCCGCAGACCCAGCCGTGTGAAGAAGGTGAAGAGCGGGATGGCCAGCAGGATGCTGGGGAACAGGTACACCGCAAGGAACAGCGCGCTGACCTGGCGGCGGCCGAAGAAGTTCAGCCTGCTGATGGCGTAGGCGCCCGGGATGGCCACGATCAGCGAGATCAGCACCGTCCCCAGCGCCACCATGGCACTGTTGCCCATGAACTTCAGGAAGCCCTGGCCGCCGTTTTCCTGGGGCGTGAGGATGTTCTGGTAGGCACTCCATTGCAGTTCGGCGAAGGGAATGACCAGCGAGCCGGGATCGCGCAGCAGCGAGTCGAGGGGGCGGATGGAGAGGATGAACATGTAGTAGAAGGGGAACAGGGTCACCACCACCAGGCCGACGATCACCACCCAGCGGAGTACGGCGAAGATCCTGGTCTCGATAACGTCGCGGGTCCAGCGCGAGCCCTCCGGCGGCCGGGACGGGGAGGCCGGGCGCTTCGTTTCGACGGGAATCGCCATCAGGAGACCTCCTCTTTCTTGCCAAAGAACCGGATGTAGATGCCTACGAGCAGGCCAAGGATGAGGGCCAGCACCAGGGCCTGTGCGGAAGCGGCCCCAATGTCGCCGCGGGCGGTCAGGAAGTTGAAGACGGTCACGGCCACCACTTCGGTGCCGCCGCCGCCCCCGGTGAGCAGGTAGATGTCATCGAAGCTGTTGAATGTCCAGATGAAGCGCAGCACGGACAGCATGGCGATGGTGGGCAGCAGCTGCGGCAGGATGATGTAGAAGAAGCGCTGGATGGGGGTGGCGCCGTCCACCCGGGCCGCTTCCTCCAGGCTGTCCGGCACAGCGTTGATCCGTGCCGTGAGGAACAGGAAGGCGAACGGGAAGGACCGCCACATTTCGAACAGGATGATGGTGATCAGTGCCGTGGGCATCTCGAAGTTCAGCCCCAGGAAGGACACTTCCCGGGCACGCTCGCTCAGGAAGGGAATGGATTCCTCCCAGCCGAAAAGCGCCTTGCCCCAGTGGTTGACCAGGCCGAACTGCGGGTCCAGCATGGTGCTCCAGGTGAAGGTCACGGCCACGATCGGTGAAACGTACGGGATCAGCATGGAGGCCCGGATCAGGGTCCTGCCCTTGAAGGGTTTCCTCAGAGCGAGGGCTGCGATGAGCCCCAGGATGATTGCGCCCGCCGTGCCAAAGACGGAGTACGCCAAGGTGGTGCCCAGCGAGGTGAAGAAGCTGGCCGAGAACACGTTGTCGAAGTTGGCGATGGTGTAGGGGCCGAAAATCCCGGCGGTCCGGATGTTCAGGATCCGCACCCGCTGGAAGGCCAGCACCAGGGTCCACAGGATCGGCAGGACCACCATGACCACTACCAGGACCAGCGTGGGCGAAAGCAGGGTGAGGCCGGCCCGCTGCTCCTCCCTGGCCATCGGTGAAAGCTTGCGGCGCCCCCGCGGGCCGGCGGCTGATGCCGCCGACCCTGCAGGAACGTCCTTTTTGACGGAACTCACTTCAGTGAATCCTGAATGGACTTAAGGGATTCCGCGGCCTGCTTGGCTGCAGTTGCGGGGTCCACGCCGCCGGAGGTGACGTCGCTGACGGCCTTGGCGATGGGCAGTTCGCCGAGGGCGGCGCCCACCAGGTCACCCTGGCCCTGGGTGATACCCCAGCGCTTCAGGTCATCCGGGCCCTTTTCCAGGATGGAGAGGACGTCCTGGGAGTAGAAGTTGCCCAGCGGTTCTTTCCGGTCCACGCCGGCCGGCATGGTCTTCCACTTGTCCGCGTACTCGGTGGGGCTGTCTTTCGTTCCCGCGCGGACCGGAAGCCGGCCTTCTGGGGCGATGGACAGCCAGTCAACGTAGCCGTCGGTCATGAAGTACTCCACGAACTTCTTCGCCGACTCCGAGGCGGAGTCCTTGGTGACCGTCCAGGAGACGATCTCACCGAACTGGGCGGGCTGGTCGCCGTCGGGGCCCTGGATGCCTGTCACCACGCCGGTGTTCTTGGCGAGGAAGGCGGGATCCGCTGCGCACTCGGGGCAGGTGGGCTTGGCGTTGTCACGCAGGCCGGCCATTTCATCAAGGATGAACGTGGACCAAATGGCCATGGCAGCCTGCCCTGCAAAGTAGGAGGCACGGACCGTGTCCACGTCCTGGGCGCCCGGAACAGAGTAGTCCTTCAGCATGTCGCGGTAGAACTCAAGGGCGCCAATGCACTCCGGGCTGTCAAAGGTGATGTCGCCCTTGTCGTTGACCATTTCGCAGCCGTTGCCCTGGGCGACGTGCTCAAAGGTCTGCTGGGTGAAAGCCTCACCCGGCTTGTTGGCTGCCGCAATGCCGGCGAGCTGCGGGGTGTCCAGCTTTTGCGCGGCTGCCTTGATGTCGTCGTAGGTCTTCGGCGCCGCGATGCCCGCCTTGTCGAAGAGATCCTTGCGGTAGTACAGGAGCTGCTGCCAGGAGGAGTCAGGGACGGACAGCTGCTGGTCGCCGTCGCGGGTCAGTTCCAGGGCCCGCTTGGTGAACGTGCTTTCGTCGAGGCTCTCGATGATCGCCTTGTTGGTGCCGGCGTCCACCAGGTCATTGGCGGCCAGCGTCCGGACCTGAGCCAGGGAGATCGAACCGATCACGTCCGGCAGGTCACCTGCAGCTGCCGAAGATGTCAGGACCTGGTTGAACTGGTCCTCCGGCACACCCACGAGCTCAACCTTGACGCCGGTGGCTGCCGTGAACTTGTCGATGATCGCCTGCGTCTTGGCCACCCGGTCCGGGAGGGTATCCGCCGTCCAGACGGTGATCGCCTCGGCACTGGCGTCTGGGCTTGAGCCGTCATCCGTGCCTTCGTTGGGCGTACAGCCCGCCAGCATTGCCACGGTCAACGATGCTGCAGCCAAGACGGCCATACCTGACCGGCTTCTGGTTCTCATCACTTCGATGCTCCTGTCTTTGGCGGCGCCTTCACTGGCGCCGCGGGTTCGCGCTTTGCTCCCCGGTTCCACCGGCCTGGACCACTTCGGCCAGGCCAGCGGAAGGGGTGCTGGAAAACCTCCCGGCCGTGAGCGCAGTCACAATCCCGGGACTTGTGCCTAAAGGCTATCCAAATGTTGCCTAGTTGTCTAGCATTAGCTGCAGAGTCAATCGACACGAATGGATGCAGGTTCTGCCCTGTGGGCCGCCCGAGCGCCTAGGATGTCAAGAGTGCCTTTCAACGGTAGGAGCCGCAGATGTACGTGGGACCAGGGGACGTCCTTCACCTGATCCGGTCAGGCAAGGCCCGGACCCGCGGGGATATCCAGGAAGAAACCGGCATGTCCCGCATGACGGTGGCCCAGCGCGTGGACGCGCTGCTCAAGGCGGAACTCATCCGCGAAGCCGGCACGGCCCGTCCCTCCGGGGGGCGGCGGCCGACTGATCTGGCCTTCAACCTCCAGCACTCTTTCACCATCTCCGCCTCTGTTGAGACCACGTCCAGCCGCGTTGCACTCACTGACCTCAGCGGGGCGATCATTGCCGACGAGCACCTGGACATCGCTGTCGACGACGGGCCGGAGAAAGTGCTGCACTCCATCGTGGAAGCCGGGCAGCAGCTTCTGAAGCGCACAAAGACTCCGATGACGAAGGTCTCGGGAATGGGCATCTCCATTCCCGGGCCGGTGGATCCGCACACCCTGCGGCCAAGCCAGCCGCCCATTATGCCCGGCTGGGACGCCTACCCCATTGTCGAGTTCATCCAGGACACCTTCCCGGTCCCGGTCCTGGTGGAAAACGACGCCGATGCGATGGCGGTGGGCGAATACAGCGCAGGATTTACCGGCGTCACCTCGCTGTGCCTGGTGAAGGTGTCCACGGGCATCGGTACCGGCCTGGTGATTGACGGCCGCGTCTACCAGGGTGTTGACGGCGGCGCAGGGGACATCGGACATGTCCGCCACCCTGCTTTCGCGGACCTGCAGTGCCAGTGCGGCTCGTTCGGCTGCCTCGCCGCCGGAGCCAGCGGAGGCGCCATTGCCCGCCAGCTCGCCGGCATGGGCATCGAAGGATCGTCGGGGCGGGATGTGCGCAGGCACCTTCTGGCCGGCAACGTCGAGACCATGCGCCTGACGCACGACGCCGGCCGGCGGCTCGGCGAGGTGATGGCCACCGTGGTGTGCCTGCTCAATCCGGCAGTCCTGCTGATCGCCGGCGACCTCGCGTCATCGTCTTTGATCGGCGGCATCCGCGAAACGCTTTATCCCATGTCCCTCCCGCGCGCCACACGCCACCTGGACGTCCGGCTGGCGGCGCTCGGCGAGGACGCCGGAATCCGGGGGATGTCCTCCCTGCTGGTGAACCAGGTGTTCTCCCCGGCCGCGGTCAACGCCCGCCTGGCCTGACTAGGCCCGGGCCCGCGGCGCCAACGCGTCGTTCAGGAATTCCAGGTGCGCGGGAGCAATGGGGGCGGTGCCGGCGGCGTATCCGGGGTTCTTGGCGATGTACTTCTTGATGAACGGGCACACGGGCACGATCCGGAGGCCTGAGGCGATCGTCTCATCCAGTGCCACGGCGGCGAGCCTGCCCGCGAGGCCCTGCCCGCCGTATTCCTCGTTGATCACCGTGTGGTAGAAAATCCGCTGCGGCGAGCTGCCGCCGTCGTACTCCTTGTAGGCTGCCTTGCCTATCACGCTTCCGGCAACCAGCACTTCAAAGCGCTGGCGGTCAGGGTTGTGGCGGATGGTGACGTCATTCACGAAGATCTCCTCAGTTCGGCTTCTGATACAGCCTAACCTCGGCGCCCCCGCCATTATTTCGCTGCCGGCTAGCAGGCCAGGTTGAGCGCTTCGACGGCTGCCCGGGACATCTCCATCGACTGCGGATCATCAAAACCGGCCAGGTCCGCGCGGGGTGCCCGGGCCACCACCATGGCAACCTGGCGGGATCCGTCGGCGCTGATGAGGGCCAGTGCCGCGTATCCGCGCACCACCCCGATGTGGCCGAAATAGTCGTTATTGGAGCACGAGTCGTATTTCCTGACCAGGCCCAGGCCGAACTGTTCGTATTTTGGATGGTGCATCTCCTCCAGGGTTTGCTTCGTCACCAGGGTCCCTTTCTGCAGGGCGGCGAAATAGGTGTTGAGGTCAGGGACTGAGGAGATCAGGCCGGTGGCCGGGGAACCGCTGTGGAACGGAGCCAGCGCATTGTCCTCCAATGCGCCCGCCTGTGTCCGCGTGTAGCCGTGGACCAGCCTTTGCGGCCCCGTCCCTTCACCCGTCATGAGGGTGTCCTGCAACCCCAGCGGCTCAATATTGTCTGCGCGGATGACCGCGGCGATGTCCTTTCCCCGCAGCTTTTCAACGAGGAGGGCCAGGGCCGAATAATTGGTGTTGGAATAGCTGTACCGGCTGCCCGATCCGCCGGTCCAACGCATGCCCGCAACAAGGGACAGCCGTTCCTGATGCGTGAAGCGCCTGTTCCCGATGTCGATCGGCGATTCCCAGTAGCGCGGCATCCCGGACCGGTGGCTGAGCAGGCTGCGGATAGTGATGGGTCCGGGCGGCTTGATGATGCTCTCAAAATCCGGCAGGTACTCCTGGATGGGGTCATCCAACCGGATTTCGCCCTCCTCCACCAGCTTCATCACCGATACCGCAACCATGGTCATGGTGATGTCGCCAACCTGGCTCTGATCGGCCAACTGCACGGGCTCGTTGGCCTCAAGGTTCCGGACACCTTCGGCCGACGCCCACTCCCCCACCCGCGACTTCACCTGGATGATGACGGCGGTGGCTCCATCCGCGCGCATGTCGTCGCTGTACTTTTGCAGCACGGCAACGAATGCCGGCTCCGTCGGGGCCGTCGCCGTCACCGTCAGGGATTGCGCGGTGGGCGATGGCTGGTCCGGCTGATCGCGGGCACCGGTGCAGCCTGAAAGTGAGGCCACCAGCGCAGCCGCTGCCAGGAAGGCGGCAAGGCGGGAGGAGCCGGAAGCATGAACGGCTGCGTGCATCCCATGTCCCTTCAGGGGCCGGTCAGCAACTGGACTCCTCAGAGACCGCCAGCAGCACCGGCAAGTTCGATGTTCCTCAGGGCACCAAATGCTGTCAAGGACGCTGCGGTACCCGGTGACTCTGCGCGCCAGGCCTTGTAGTGTCGTGGGCATCGGGCACAAGCAGCGAACCAGGAACTAAGGAGAGAACATGGCCGTCAACGATGACGAAGCGGTGGTACTGGACCAATGGACCCAGCGGCTGGCGCAGGCACTGCAGATCCTGGACCTGGAGGTGGACCAGGAGCTTCTCCTGGACCTGGCGCGGAAGTCTGCCGGTTCGGTCATCCACGCCGCGGCCCCGGTTACCACGTTCCTGGTGGGCTACGCCGCCGGGCTCGCAGCCGGCAACGGCAGCGCCGGGTCCAAGGCCGAGTCTTCCGCGGCGGTCTCCCAAGCGGCCGACGTCGCCTTCCGGCTGTGCGATGACGGGCACGACGGCGGCCCGGCAGCTGCAGGGTGGGCGGACACCGCGCAGTAGGGATTCCGCCGCCCACAGCGGTGCCGGCCCGCATGGACGGTGTCGGCCCGCACC
>DATFAE010000120.1:0-5939 GCA_035254945.1 Arthrobacter sp.
GGCTGGAAGTGCCGTGCGATAAAGACTCCTCTCAGCTTGCAGCGCCGTCAAGGACTCCGCGAACCGCAAGTTGCGCACTTCACGCAGAAAGGGTTGCGCTAAACGCGCACAGTCTCTATGATCTTAATCATGATCTGAGCCGGGCGGCTCAATCCCCACTCCCCACCAACAATGAGGTTGCTAGATGTCTGTTCCAATCAAGGCCACCATGGAAAAAGTTCCTGGCGGCATGATGTTGATCCCCCTGTTGATCGGCGCCCTTCTGGCTACCTTCGCACCGGATTCCGCAAAATTCTTCGGCTCCTTTACGGGCGCGCTGTTCACCGGTGGCACCACAATCCTGGCCGTGTTCTATGTGTGCATGGGTGCAAGCATCGACATCAAGGCCACCCCGTACATCCTGAAAAAGGGCGGCGTCCTTTTCGGCGCCAAGGTGCTGTTTGCGGTCATCATCGGCGTCATCGCCGGCAGGTTCCTGGGCGAACTCCCCATCGACGGCGGCCTGCTGACAGGCCTGTCCGTCCTTGCCATCCTGGCAGCCCTCAATGACACCAACGGCGGCATGTACATGGCGCTCATGGGCCAGTACGGCAAGCCCAAGGACGTTGCTGCCTACTCGGTGATGACGCTCGAATCCGGCCCCTTCCTGACGATGGTCACCCTGGGCGTGGCCGGCCTGTCGGCCTTCCCGTGGCAGGCCCTGGTTGGCGCCATCATCCCCCTGCTCCTCGGAGTCCTGCTGGGCACCCTCGACCCGGCCATGCGCAAGTTCCTTTCCTCTGCGGCCCCCGTTCTTATTCCGTTCTTCGCCCTCGCCCTCGGCTTCGGCCTGAACCTCGAAAAGGTCCTCAGCGCCGGTCTTCTCGGTGTGGCGCTTGGCCTGTTCGTGCTGATCGCCGGCGGCGCCGTGCTGTTCTTCGCTGACAAGCTGAGCGGCGGCACCGGCATCGCCGGGCTGGCGGCTGCCACGACGGCGGGCAACGCCGCCACCGTGCCGATGCTGGTGGCAGCAGCCAACCCTGCATACCTCCCCGCTGCCGGACCCGCCACCGTTCTGGTTGCCGCATCCGTCGTGGTCACCGCCATCGGCTGCCCCCTCATGGTCGCCTGGTACGCCAAGCGCCTCAAGAACAAGGAAACGGCGGCGGCAACTCCCGAGGTGTCTGCAGCGGTATGAGCACCCACGCAGCCACGCGCTGGGCAATCATCGCCGACGACCTGACGGGGGCGGCAGATGCAGCGGCAGCCTACGGTCCCACCCACAGCAGTTCGGTCATCCTCGACGTCGACTCCACCTGGCCTGAGGCAGAGATCCTGTCGATCAATACCGAGAGCCGCTACCTGCCCGAGGCGGAAGCCACCACGGCCGTCATGACGGCGGTGGGGCTGGCCCTCGGGCAGGACCGGAGGGTCTTCAAGAAGATTGACTCGTTGCTGCGCGGCAACGTGGGCGTGGAAGTGGCCGCAACGCTGGCACGGCTCGCCCAGGGCGGCGCCAACGGCCTGGCCGTTGTGGCTCCGGCCTTTCCAGGCACCGGAAGGACCACCCTCGGCGGCATCGTCCATGTCAACGGCGATCCCAATACCCAAGGAAACTTCGGTGGCGACGTCGCCGCGGCACTTGCCGGCGGTGGCCTCACGGTCGCGGTGGTTCCCGGACAATCCGGACGCACGCCCGAAGAACTCGCGCAGCACCTGCGGGACGCGCAGGAGCGCGGGAGTGCCGCCGTCGTACTTGATGCAAAGCACGACGACGACCTCAGGGTCATCGCGGCCGCTGCGGGCCTGCTGGACTTTCCGGCACTCCTGGTCGGCTCGGGCGGTCTGGCGGGGCACATCGCGCCCCGCCGCGAGGAAAGGACTGCGCGGAACGCGCAGGTGCTGCCCGTGAACCGGACCCTGACAGTGATCGGCAGCTACTCGGACCTCGCCCGGCAGCAAACGGACGCACTCGTCGCGGCCGGCGCCGAGCACATCACGCTGGACCACGCCACGCTGGATGACACGGCAGTCCCCCGCCGGGTTGCCGAGGCGATGTCCCGGACGGATGTGGTGCTGACGCCGGATCCGATGGGAACAGTGGACAAGTCGCAGGCACTGGTGGTGGCCGAGGCTTTGGCCCGCGCCACCGCCGCAGGCATCGGGCACTGCGACGCCCTCGTCCTCACGGGCGGGGAGACGGCCACGGCAGTCCTGAAGGCCCTCGGTGCCGGCAGCTTCACCGTCCTCGGGGAGATTGAACCCGGCGTCGTGATGAACCGGCTCCCCGGGCCCCTCCCCCTGCTGGTCACCAAGGCCGGCGCGTTCGGGGACGCCGGCACGCTGGCCCGGACCACACACTTCCTTACTGGCACAACGACTGAAATGAGTATCAAATAATGGGACGTCCGATAGTTGCCATCACCATGGGCGATGCGGCCGGCATTGGCCCGGAAATCATCGTCAAGGCCCTGGCCGACACGGAACTCCGGTCGAAAGCCCGCATGCTTGTTGTCGGCGATCTTCGCCGGCTGCAGCTCGCCGCGGACATCGTCGCCAGCCCGCTGACCCTGCGCAAGGTCGCCGAACCGTCCGAGGCCCTGTTCGAGGAAGGCACCATCGACGTCCTGGACATCGACTGCATCCCGGAGGACCTCGCCTGGGGCGAGCTCTCGGCCGCCGCCGGACACGGTTCATTCCTTTTCATCGAGAAGGCCGTTGCCCTGGCCATGGACCGCCAGGTGGATGCGATCTGCACCGGCCCGCTGAACAAGGCTGCGCTGCACGCCGCGGGCCACAAGTACCCCGGACACACCGAACTCCTCGCCGAACTGACCGGCACCGAGGAAGTGTCCATGATGCTGACAGCGCCGAAGATGCGCGTCATCCACGTCACCACCCACATCGGCCTCATTGATGCGATCGCCAAGATCAACGGGGACCTGGTGTACCGGACCATCAAGCGCGGGTATGAACTGCTGCGCGCCTCGGGCATCGAGAACCCGCGGATCGCCGTGTGCGCCATCAACCCGCACGCCGGCGAGAACGGGCTGTTCGGCTATGGCGAAGAGGCGGAAAAGATCCAGCCGGGCATCGAGAAGGCCCAGGCGGACGGCATCGACGCCTTCGGCCCGCTCCCGGCCGACACCCTGTTCTTCCTGGCCGGCCGCGGCGACTTCGACCTGGTGGTGGCGCAGTACCACGACCAGGGCCACGGCCCGGTGAAGGTCCTCGGCCTGGAAAACGGCGTGAACATCACCGTGGGCCTGCCCGTGGTGCGCACGTCCGTGGACCATGGCACGGCCTTCGACATCGCCGGCAAGAACATCGCGGACCACGAGTCCCTTCTTGAAGCACTGCGGCAGGCAGTGGACCTGGCGCCGTCGCGCGAGGAAGCTCTCTAGGCACCTGCGAGGGACACACGCGAGGGACAAACGGCCGGTCAGCGTAGAATTGCTGACCGGCCGTTGCCGTCCCTAATGCGGGGACCTGCCGGGGGCCGGAACTAGCATGGTTACCACTGCCACCGCCATGCCCACGGGAAGGAGACCGGGAATGCTGAGCGCAAACGCGCGGCGCGAGGAGATCTACCACCTTGCCGTGACCACCGGCCTCGCATCCGTGGAGGAACTCTCCGCCCGGTTCGAAGTGACGGCCTCCACCATCCGCCGCGACCTCGCGCTGCTGAATTCGCAGGGCCGGCTGGCCCGCACCTACGGCGGCGCCATGGCCCTGGGCGCGCACCCGGAGGCGTCGCTGCGGCAGCGCACCGGCGAGGCGTTCGAGCAGAAGCACGCCATTGCCCGCTGGGCGGCAGCCGTGATCCGGCCCGGGGAGAACATCCTGCTCGACGCCGGTTCCACCGTGGGTGCCCTGGCCCACGAACTGCGCGGGTTCGAGAAGCTGTCCGTGACCACGCCGGGCATCAACACCATGCAGGAACTGGCGGACTCGGAAGGCATCGAGGTGGACTGCCTGGGCGGCCGGCTCCGCACCGTCAGCCAGAGCTTCGTGGGCCCGCTGGCCGAGGCAGCGCTGGAGCGGATGAGCTTCGACCGCGTGTTCCTCGGCGCCGACGCCGTCACCGCCGAGGACGGCATCTGCGAGGCCAGCCACGAGCAGACCCGGCTCAAGGAACTGATGGCCCGCCGCGGCAATCTTGTGTATGTGCTGGCGGACTCGTCCAAGCTCGGCCTTCGGCCGTTCCATGCCTGGGCCCGCTTGGCACTGCCGTGGACTTTGGTAACGGACGACGGCGCCGACCCCGGGCAGGTGCAGAAATTCCGGGACGCAGGGGTCGCGGTTGAAGTGGCTGAGGTTTCCGGCTAAGACGGGCCCTTCACCGCGCTGCTGATTTGTACCAGTGCCACCGCTTCGACGTCGGACCGGCTTGCGAGCGTATCCGGCGCATGGGCCGATGCCCGAGTGGTAGGCCTCCGCATCCTCCGATGGGCGGCGGTGGACGCTGGAGCCGGAAGGCAGGTACTCCCGGGCAAGGGCCTCAAACGTGGCCTCATGGACATGCGCCGCGTGGAGGAAGCCGACTTTAGCGGCGGCATCGTTGCGTGGAACGGTCGTGGGTCCCGACTTTAACAGGCCTGCCGGCCCGCCCGGCTCAGCAGGTTCAGCTGGAAGCTCCGGTAAGGGGGGTTATGGGAGTTACGGAGAACGGTGCGGCCAGCAGGGACTCCACGCCTTTCACGAATTCCTTGACATGGTCTTTTTCATTGTGGGCCCTGAGGTCCTCGCGGGTTGCCCATCCTTCAAAGAGGACAAACGCGCCGGGCCTTTGGTCTTCAGAGAAGACGGTGTATTCCAGGCATCCGGCGTCCTGGCGGCTCGCGGACTCCAGCTCGCCGAGGGCTTCCCGAAGCGTTGCTTCGTGCCCCTCTTTTGCGATGAACACTGGCATGAGCCAGACTTCCGCTTCTTCTTGGCTGACTGTTGTGTGTGGCAATTTTGACGTCCTCGGGTGGTCCTGTGCCAACAGGCGGGGCGGCTTGGCCGCCGCCCCGCCTGTTGGGTCATGAATTGATTTGCGGAACCTCGACCCACGATTCCTTGGCGGCGGATTCGACGATTGCGTCATCGATCAGTGCCACCTGGTAGCCGTCGGCAAAACTCGGGCTGACGCTGCCGCCTTCTGCGATGGCCTTGAAGAAGTCGTAGGCCTCGATGATCTTCGTTTCGCCGTATCCAATGCCCAGGGCAGGGATGGGCCAGAGCCCTTCTCCGTAGGGGTGGGCCGGGCCGGTGTAAACGGTGCGGAAGCCCCGGCGGTCGGACTGGTCCGAAGCGAAGCAGACCTGCAGCTCGTCGCGCCGCTCGTAGTTGAACACGATGCTTCCGTCCGTTCCGTGGATCTCGAAGGTGATGTAGTTGTTCCGGCCGTGGGCGTTGCGTGTTGCTTCCACGGAACCCACGGCGCCGTTGGCGAAACGGATCATGGTCATGACTTCGTCGTCCACATCAACGTCGCCGCGGGGGCCTTCTTCGCCGCGAACGGTGCCCAATGCGTCGGCACCGCCGGACTGGAGCGGCCGCTCGGGGATCCAGGTGGACAGGACGGCGTTCACGGCGCTGAACTCGCCGACGAGGTAGCGGGCCATGTCGATGACGTGCGTGGCGATATCGCCAAGGGCGCCGGAACCTGCGATCGACTTCTGGAAACGCCAGGACAATGGCGAGTTGGGGTCGGCGCTCCAGTCCTGCAGGTAGGTGCCGCGGAAGCTGATGACTTTGCCTATTGCACCTTCCTCGATGTACTTCTTGGCCAGCGCGACTGCGGGCGTGCGCCGGTAGTTGAAGGCGACCATGTGGACGATGTTCTTGTCTTTGACTGCGTCATACATGGCCTTGGACTCTTCGCCCGTGCGGGCCAGGGGTTTTTCGCAGATGATGTGCTTGCCCGCTTCGGCGGCGGCAATGGCAATCTCGGCGTGAAGGTGATTCGGGGTTGC
>DATFAE010000121.1:0-17228 GCA_035254945.1 Arthrobacter sp.
GCGCTGCCGTGTGCTCAAGGTGCCGCGTGGTGATGCGTCCGAAGCGGTTCCACAGCAGCTTCCGGTTCACGCGGGCGGCGTTCTCGAAGCCGCTGCGCTCAGCCGCGTTGTCGCCCAGGCCGATCCGCGTTTCAGCTTCAATGAACTTGGTGATGCCGCCGGGCGTGAAGAACATGTCCGGACCGACGGGCCGGCCGAAGAACATGTCGTCATTGGAGTACAGGAAGTGCTCTGAGAGCCCTTCGATGTTGTGGAGCTGGCACTCCACTGCCTGGGAGTTGTGCGTGGGCAGGACGTCCGGATCAGAAAAGAATTCCTCGCTGCGGACGATGGTCACGGACGGGTGCTCGGCGAGCCACTCGGGCGCGGGGGAGTCGGTGGCGATGAAGATGCGGCGGATCCAGGGGGCGAACATGTAGATCGAGCGCAGGGCGTACTTGAGCTCGTTTATCTGCCGGAAGCGGGCTTCGTGGTCGTCGCCCTCACCCAGTACCACGCCCTTCTGCTGGGCGCGGCGGGCGGCGATGTATTCGGGGGAGCTGCCGTCCACCCAGGAGAACACCAGGTCGATGTCGAAGCTGATGTCGCTGGCGTGGTCGGCAAACATGTTTTCGATGGTGGGCCAGGTGTGGCCGTACCGTTCCACGGTCCCCCGCACGGCGTCCTGCGTCAGCATGGTGCGGCGGGTGAGGGAATTTTCGATAGGCAGGATCAGCTGGTCGCCCTCGAAACTCCACAGCTCGATCTGGACACCTGCCGAGGAACCGAACTCGAAGCCGCCGTCCGGTTCAACACGCGGACGGTAGAGGCGGAAGATACGGGCCTGCCGGTTCGGGGAGAGCTCGCCGTCGGCCACCAGCACGGAGGACTTCTTCTTCGCATCCACGGTCATCGAATAGACGGGCTCATTGCGGCAGGCCTCCACGAGGGCAGCCCGCAGGGTCTTCCGGTCCTTCCAGTCCAGGGCAATGACGGGACGGTCGCTGTTGCCGCGGACCAGGAGGTAGTCCAGCCCGGCACCGGCCAGCACGTTGCGGAGGAACAGCAGGTCCTCCACCATCGCCTGGTACGGTGTCCGGTTGTGGTTGATCAGGGCATACCTGCCCTTGTGCCGGACGACGTCGGGACGGTGTTTGAGGCGCGCCTCAGCGGCAGGCGATGTCACCTCCGGATGGGCACCTGTTTCTACGGACGCCTGGCCGCCGTAGTAGATTTCATCCTGAACCGGTGTTTCTGTAATGGTTTTCTCCGCAGCTAAGTGGTAAGCGTTCTTACTTGCATAATAGCCCTGCCGTTGAAACGGAAGGTTTCGGGCCCGCCGTATCCGGCCGGATCACGCCTTGGCAGGCCGGCGGCCGCTCAGCTTCCGAGCGCCTCGCGCCAGCTGCGCAGGAAGGCGCCGCCGGCGTCGTCGTGGATCACATCGTCCCCCAAGCCCAGGTCCGCAGCCGTCAGGACCGGATAGGGCTTCCGGGGAACCCCGTCCGCCGGGCGGACGTCCACGTGCTTCACGTCGTGATCGTTGTGGTGCAGCCAGTCTGCCATGGCGTAGTCCGTGCGTGAATCCCCCACCGTACGCCAGGCCTGCGGCGTGATCCCCTGGGCGGCCAGGAGTTCCACCGCGCGGCTTGCCCCAAGGTCCTTGCCCAGCCGTACCGATTCGATGTCGGTGGAGATGATGGTGGGGTCCACGCGGTAGTCCACCTCGTCGTCGGAATTCGGTGCGTGGTGGTCCAGCCGCACCACGCCCAGGCCGTGGCGGGCCATCAGGTCCATGGCGTCGGCGTCGAAGAGCTGCTGTTCGGCGAGGTAGTCGGTGCTGGCCACTTCGATGTGCTGTTCCACTGACACCATGGCCCGCTTGGTCTCGTCGAAGAACATGTGCGCGGAGTAGTCCTCGGCCACGAGCCGGCGGACGTCGTCGCCGTAGGCAGCGGGAACCGCCAGTTCATGGTCCACATGGATGGGGCCCGGGCCGGCGGCGGTGTAGCTGAACCAGACGGCGCCCTTCTCGCAGATGGCGTGGATGATGGTCCCGGCGGGTATTCCGGCCGCGATCATCGGTTCCATCACCTGCTCCCGGATGAACGCGTCCGAGCGGCCGGTATTGAAAACGACGGGAATCCCTGCGGTAGCCAGCGCAACAAGATCGGCAATGATGCCGGGCTGCACGTTCCGGGTCACGGGGCTGGCCACCGGACCGTCGACGTCGAGCAGGAGGGCCAACGGCGGGGCGGACGGCACGCGGACGCCGGGCGCGCTGCCGGCAGGGAATTCAGTCGCAGTCATGGCTCCATTGTGTCAGCAAGGGCGCGGCAGGGTCCGCGGGGGCCGCTGAAGTTCCGCGCATGTGACACATGGTCACTGTTTGGCTACAACCTTGCAATGGTGCGGCTAAGGCACTTCTCATGGGGTGCCAACGTGCCTAGGGTGGCATGGTGATATTCAAAGCTGTGGGCGAGGGACGCCCTTACCCCGACCATGGTTTCAACACGCCCAAGGAATGGGCCTCGCTCCCGCCCCGGCCCGTGCGCCTCGACGAGCTGGTGACCACGAAGCGGACCCTGGACCTGGAAGCGCTCCTGGCCGAGGACTCCACGTTCTTCGGCGATCTTTTCCCGCACGTGGTGCAGTACCAGGGCACTCTCTACCTGGAGGACGGGCTGCACCGCGCCGTCCGCACCGCGCTGCACCAGCGCACCGCCATCCACGCCCGCGTGCTGGTCATAGATGGCTAGGAAACCCAAGGACGCCAACGTCCTGCACGGCCACCATGTTGTTACCGGCCCCGAACTGCGGGCCACCTTTGAAGCTGCGGGCGATCCCGACAACCCGGTCCGGCTGCGCCGCCGCGTGGTGCACGGGGTGGTCCTGGTGCTACTGCTGGGACTGATCGTCGCCGCGATCATTGTCGCTGTGGCCATCGTGAGCGGCCAACTCAAGATTCCGACGACGGAAGCCAGCAACGAACCCGCGGCCGCCTGTCCCGCGGCTACTTTCGACTACACCCCCAACGACCAGATCAACCTCAACGTCTACAACTCCACCAGCCGGCCGGGCCTGGCCAGGTCCGTGGCGGACGAATTCCTCGCCCGGAAATTCGTGGTGGGCGCCGTGGCCAACACTGACGCCGGCTACCGGGGAGTTGCCGCGGTGGTGTCCGGCGCGGCGGGCCAGTCTGCGGCATTCAGCGTCCAGCGCAACCTGCCGGGGTCGGACTATTTCCAGGATGGCCGGACGGACGCCAGCGTGGACGTGATCCTGGCGGGGGACTATGAGGCGCTCGTCGCGCCGGACCTCGTGGACCAGACCCCCGGCCGGCTCAGCTGCCCGCGTGAAAGCCGGCGGATCGCCGACGACGACAAATGGCCCGTGATCCCGACGGCGGGCGCTACGCCCTGACGGTCAGCCGCCGCCCTAGGTGAGGCAGGCTCAGCCCGCCACCGCGGGGAGAGGGCTGACGCGCACCGGCCGGCCGGCGTCGTCGAACCGTGCCCCGGCCCCCAGCTGGATGAAGCGGACCGTGCGGGAAATCCGCGCCTCAAGTTCTGCCGGCTCATCGCTGCCGCGCGCCGCGCTGGAAGAGAGCGTTCCGTGGATCAGCTGGGCCTGCTGCCCGATGTCCGCGGCCGGCAAATAGCCCTGCTCCATGCCGTCACGGAGGATCCCCTGCAGCAGGACGCTGAGCTCACCCACATGGTCCGCCAGTTTGGCAAAGGACGACGGCGACAGTACCGCGGCCATTGCGGGTCCCGGGGGCAGGTGGCGGCGGCTGAGGTCCTCCACCTGGGCGCGCACGTACAGCGCCAGCCGCTCCACGGGGTTGTCCAGCCTGTTCAGTGACTCCCGCAGTTCGGAAAGGAACCGCTCGGTCTCATCCAGGGCATAGGAGATCAGGAGTTCTTCGATGTCGGCGTAGTAGTTGTACACGGCGGTGCGGCCCACGCCGGCGTGCCGGGCGACGTCCGTCATGGTCAGGCCGGGGAGGCCATGGGTGAACAGCAGCTCACCGAACGCCGTGAGGACACGGCGCTGCGTCTCTGCGCGTTGCGCGGCATTGCTGGCCGCCGAAATCCTGGGCATGCAGACACTTTACCGCGATGTGTCACTAAAGTCCGTTGCCACCGCGCGAACGTACAGTTGAGGCCCCAAAATGAGCGCGCTCAGGGGCCTCAACTGTACGTTCGCGCAGGGTGACGGGCTCAGCCGGGGTCAGACCGCGCAGCCGTCCGGGCCGCACGCTTCGCCGTCGGCAGCGTTGACCAGCACCAGCGGGTGGGTGTCCTGCCAGGCCTGGTTGAGGGCCGCGGCGAACGTTTCGGCCGGCTGCGCGCCCGAGAGCCCGAACTTGCGGTCGATCACGAAGAACGGGACCCCGCTGATGCCGAGGGCGCGGGCTTCCTCGAAATCGAAACGGACGTCGTCGGCGTACTTGTCGGTGGAGAACAGCTCAGCCACTTCGGCGGCGTCGAGCCCCAGGTCCTGGCCCAAGGCGGTGAGGTATTCCTGGCTGCCGATGTCCTGGCCATGCTCGAAGTGGTCGCTCAGCAGCCGCTCCTTCGCGGCGTCCTGCTTGCCGTGCGCCGCCGCAAGATGGATCAGGCGGTGGGCGGTGAAGCTGTTGGCCACCACTACCGAGTCGAAGCGGTACGCCAGGCCCTCGCTCCTGGCCTGGGTGGCAACGTGCTCGAACATCTGCGTCACTTGTTGCGGAGCCAGGCCCTTGCGCGTGCTCAGGTAGTCCAGTTCGGTGCCGTCATAGTGCTCGGGAAGGCTGGGATCCAGCTGGTAGCTGCGCCACTGCACCTCCACCGAATCGCGGTGCGGGAAGTCCGCCAGGGCGGCCTCGAAGCGGCGTTTGCCAATGTAGCACCACGGGCACGCGACATCTGACCAGATCTCAATCTTCATGCTTGCCACAACCCGGCCCTTCCCGCTGCCATTCCCCACGGGCAGTGTCGGATTTGTCACACCGGGGGCTTGTAATGCGGACCCCCGCGGGGCGATAGTCGGAACAACAGGTTAAGCAGAGGCCTATCGGAACACATACAGATGCCAGCGCGGGGGGAACTGGCCTGCCATTCTCCCGGAGGCCCAGCCATGCGGATCGGACTTGTTGCAGCACCTTGGATTCCCATTCCCCCCGTCGGCTACGGAGGCATAGAGAGGGTTGTAGACACCCTGGCCCGGGGATTCATCGCCGAAGGGCACGACGTCTTGTTGGCCGCAGCGTCGGACAGTACCTGTCCTGCCCCTTTGGTACCAGGCATGAGGCCATCAGAACCGGCTGAACTCGGGTTCACGCTCTCAGAGCTCAGCCATGTCATCAGGGCATATGACGGCCTGGACGGCGTGGACATCATCCACGACCACACCCTGGCCGGGCCGCTGGCTGCCCGGAGGCGGCCGGGCGTCCCCGTGGTGACCACCATCCACGGCCCGCTCATCCCGGCTTCGGCTGATTTGTACCGTGCCATGGCCGCCGACACGGCCATCATCGGCATCTCACGTGACCAGACCTCGCACGTGCCCGATGTCCCGGTCACCCGGGTCATCCATCACGGAATGGACGTCGCGGCTGTGCCTGTTGGTTCAGGGAAAGGCGGCTATGCCTGCTTTGTCGGCAGGATATGCCCTGACAAGGGTGTGCTCGAGGCCATCCATATCGCGCGCAGGGCAGGCATTCCGCTGCGTATTGCAGCCAAGATGCGCGAGCGGGACGAGCTCGCGTATTTCCACTCGGTCATCGAGCCGATCCTGGGTTCCAACGAGGAGTTCCTGGGCGAGCTGGGCGACGCTGACAAGTACCGGCTCATGGGTGAGGCGATGGCCTTCCTGAATCCCATCCAATGGTCCGAGCCGTTCGGACTGGTGATGATCGAATCCCTTTCTACAGGTACGCCGGTAGTGGGAACCCCGATCGGATCCGCACCTGAGATCGTGGATCACGGCAAAACCGGCTACCTGGGGCCGACCGAACAGCTGCACAGCTTCCTTCGCCTCGCCGCAGCGCTCGACAGGTCGCTCTGCAGGGACCGGGCGCTCAAGCTGTTCAGCACCGAAAGGATGGTGGGCAACCATCTGGATCTCTACGCGAAACTCTTGGAAAAGAGTCAGCTGCCGGGGGTTCCGGACGGTTCGCCGTTGCACCAGAATCGAGTACGGGGAACGGTTGTCCGGGCGCCCGAATCAGGCCCGGTCTCTACTCGGCGGCCTTAGGGAAGGAGCGCATCCATGACTGCATGGAATGCGGACACGGAAGCAGACGTTGGCGGGACAGAATCGGTAACCCTGGTCGAAGGATCTTCTTTTTGCATCTCTTCGCACAGCGGTGACATCAGCTCTGAGGGCGGAACAAACGGGGCGTTCTATCAGGACACCCGGGTGGTGTCGCAGTGGATCCTGCGCATCAACGGCGCGCTTCGCGAGGCCCTGGTGGCGCAGCGGCCGGACGCGTACGAGGCCACCTTCGTGGGCCGTGCCAAGTGGCCTGACGGCCGGTTCGACAGCCCGCTCGTGGTCCGCCAGGAACGCCACGTCGGCCCGGGCCTCCAGGACGACATCACGCTGGAGAACTACTCGTCGGAAGCTGTTGACTGTGACATCGAACTTCTGGTTGACGCGGACCAGGCCGACCTTTTCGACGTCAAAGGCGGCCGCCCCGTCACGGAAGCCGCTGTAAGCAGAATCGTCCGCGGCGAAGAACTTGTCATCGAAGCCGTACGCCACGCACAACGCCGAGGCTCGGCGATCCGCGCGGCGGGCGCCGAAGTCAGCCCTGACGGGCTGCGTTTCCACGCGCACATCCCCGCACGGGGCAAATGGTCCACGAGCGTGATTGTGGTTCCTCTGATCAACGGTGTGGCTCCGAAGGAACCCTTCACCGAAGCCGGACTGCCACGCCACCGGGCGGGTGTGCAGCGGCACTTGGCGTGGGGAGAAACCGTACCCAGGATCTCGGTCGCCGACAGCAACATCGAGGCCACCCTCCTGCGGAGCCAGGCCGATCTGGGCTCCCTGCGCATCTTCGATGCAGACCACCCCGACCGCGCCGCCGTGGCCGCCGGCGCGCCCTGGTTCATGGCACTGTTCGGGCGGGATTCGCTCCTGTCCTCCTACATGTCCCTGCTGGTGGACTCGTCGCTGGCGGTCGGAACCCTCCAGACCCTGGCAACCATCCAGGGCACAAAGGTCGACGACGACTCCGAGGAGGAGCCCGGCCGTATCCCCCACGAGGTGCGGCTGGGCGTGACGGCAGGCCTGTCACTCGGCGGAACCGCCTATTACGGCACGGCTGACGCCACCCCCCTGTTCGTCACTGTCCTGGGGGAGCTCAGCCGCTGGGGGCTGTCCGATGATGTCCTTGAATCCCTGCTGCCGCACGCGGACCGGGCACTTGAATGGATCGAAAAGTACGGGGACCGTGACGGTGACGGCTTTGTGGAATACCTCCGCCCAAATGCCCATGGGCTGGTGAACCAAGGCTGGAAGGACTCCTGGGACGGAATCAATTTCGCGGACGGCCGGATGGCTGAGCCGCCGATCGCGCTGTGCGAAGTCCAGGGCTACGCCTACGCAGCCTACGTGGCCCGCGCACTCCTCGCCCGGGCGGCCGGGGACACGGGCACAGAGAACCACTGGGCAGAGCGCGCGGCCGCGCTGAAGAAAGCCTTCAATGAAAAATTCTGGCTGCCGGACAAAGGCTACTTCGCCGTTGCACTGGACAAGGACAAGAAGCCGGTTGACGCGTGCACGTCGAACATGGGCCACTGCCTGTGGGTGGGCATAGTCGACGAGGACAAGGCGCCGTCAGTGGTGGAGCGGCTGATGTCGCCGGAAATGTTCACTGGCTGGGGGATCCGGACCCTGGCCTCCGACATGGGGGCTTACAACCCGGTGAGTTACCACAATGGTTCCGTGTGGCCGCATGACTCGGCCCTCGTGGCCACCGGACTCATGCGCTACGGGTTTGTGGCTGAGGCCAAGCGGCTGGCGCGGGGCATCTTCGACGCGGCTGCCCATTTCGACGGTCAGCTGCCCGAACTGTTCTGTGGCTTCGACCGGTCCGAGTTCCACGGCCCGGTGCCCTACCCGACGGCGTGTTCCCCGCAGGCCTGGGCGGCTGCCGCGCCCATCCAGCTCGCCCGCATCCTGCTCCGGTTTGATCCGGACTTCACCCGCGGTGTTGTCCACCTGGCCCCTATCCTGGCCGAGGACAAAGGCGACTTCAGGGCAGACAACGTGCGGCTGGGCCATGCCAGAATCTCCATCAGCGCGAACCGGACCGAGGGCAACATCGAAGGACTGCCGCCGGGGCTGAAACTGCTAAAGGAACCCCGTCCGCCGCTGGACGAACGTTTGGGCGGACAGGCAGGGGACTAGGGAATGGCGCGTTCCAGGACGAAATCATGTTCCACCGTGGTTCCCAGCCTGAAGGACTTGGAACCGACCTTCCTGAAACCGGATTTCTCGTAGAAACGGATGGCGCGCGCGTTCTGGCTGTTCACGCCCAGCCACACACCGGCCCCGCCCGCCGCGGCGGCAGCCTGGAGGCTGGCGTGCATGAGTTCGGCCGCCGCGCCCAGTCCATGATGCTCCGGGTGGACGTAGCACTTGCTCAGCTCCACCGACGGCCCCAGCGTCAAGGCCGAAGCCACGTCCGGGTCCTGGGCAGGCCGGTTCACCAGCAGGCTGTAGCCCCAAAGCGCGCCGTCGGCCTCGATCACCAGGACGGTCACATCAGGGTCAGCCAGGTACGACTCGAAGTGGCCTTCGCCAAGGGTGTTGGCCAGGTGCGTGGCAATGTCCTCCGGAGACGACGACGGCGGGCACGCCAGCGGGAAGGTGACAGCCGCCAGCGCGGCGAGCCGGCCGGCGTCGTCCGCTGTTGCTTTTCGGATGGTGGAGGTCATGCAGGGATTCTATTTTGGCTACTGCTTGAAGGCGGCATCGAAGGAGGTGTTCGAGGCGGGGAAGTCGAATTTCTTCAGGGCGGCGAGGGCTTCGGGGGCGCCGTGGAGGCGGTCCATGCCGGCGTCTTCCCATTCGACGGAGATGGGGCCGTTGTAGCCGATCGCGGTGAGGGCCCGGAAGGACGATTCCCAGGGGACGTCGCCGCGGCCTGCGGAGACGAAGTCCCAGCCGCGGCGGGGGTCGCCCCAGGGCAGGTGGGAGCCCATGACGGTGTTCCGGCCGGTGGGTCGGAGCTTGGTGTCCTTGCAGTCCACGTGGTAGATCCGGTCCTTGAAGTCCCAGATGAAGGAGACGGGGTCGATGCCCTGCCACATGAAGTGGGAGGGGTCCCAGTTCAGGCCAAACGCGGGCCGGTGGCCGATGGCTTCGAGGGTGCGGACGGTGGTCCAGTAGTCGTAGGCGATTTCGCTGGGGTGGACTTCGTGGGCGAAGCGGACGCCGCATTCGTCGAAGACGTCCAGGATGGGGTTCCAGCGGTCGGCGAAGTCCTGGTAGCCGGCCTCGATGACTTTTTCCGGGACGGGCGGGAACATGGCCACGTACTGCCAGATGGATGAGCCGGTGAATCCGACGACGGTGCCCACGCCGAGGGCCTCGGCGAGCCGGGCGGTGTGCTTCATTTCCTCGGCGGCGCGTTGGCGGACGCCTTCGGGGTCGCCGTCGCCCCAGACCTTGGGCCCGACGATCGCTTCGTGGCGGAAGTCGATGGGGTCATCGCAGACGGCCTGGCCCTTGAGGTGGTTGGAGATGGCCCAGACCTTGAGGTTGTATTTGTCCAGGACGGCGAGTTTGGATTCGACGTAGCCGGGTTCGTCCCAGCGCCAGGCGTCCAGGTGGTCGCCGGATACGGCTATTTCGAGGCCGTCGTAGCCCCAGCCGGATGCCAGGCGCGCTACTTCTTCGAAGGGGAGGTCGGCCCACTGGCCGGTGAACAGGGTGTAGGGGCGGGGCATGTCAGGCTCCTTCAGGGACGGTGACGGGCGTGCTGACGGTGACGGGCATGCTGGCGGCGGCGGCCAGGTGGATCGTGGCGCTGTGCGCGGCGGCGGATTCCTCGATGGCGTTCAGGATCCGCTGGACTTCCAGGCCGTCTTCGAACGACGGCGTGGGCTCGGTTCCTGCGTCGACTGCGAGGAGGAAGTCGCGGATCTCGTGCGTGAAGGTGTGTTCCCAGCCGATGATGTGGCCCTGCGGCCACCACGCTTCCAGGTAGGGGTGTTCTGGTTCGCTGACGAGGATCCGTCGGTATCCCTGTTCGCGGGCGGGTGCGGTGGCGTCCAGGAAGCGGAGTTCGTTCAGGTTTTCCAGGTCGAAGAGGATGGACCCTTTGTCGCCGTAGATTTCCAGCTGCAGGGAGTTCTTCCGGCCGGTGGCCACGCGGGAGGCTTCGACGGAGGCGATGGCGCCGGAGGCGAGGGAGAGGGTGGCCCAGGCGGCGTCGTCGACCGTGACCTCTTCCAGGCCCGTGGCGCCGGGGCGCCGGTCCACGAAGGTGTGGGTCCGGCCGGAGACGCCGGTGACGTGGTCCCCGAGCAGGAACAGGACCTGGTCGATCGCGTGCGAGGCGATGTCCCCGAGGGCTCCGGAGCCGGCTGTTTCCTTGGTCAGGCGCCAGGTCATGGGGGCGTTCTCGTCGGCGAGCCAGTCCTGCAGGTACGCGGCCCGGACCTGGCGGACCGTGCCCACCCGGCCCTCGGCGATGAGCTCCCGGGCCAGGGCAAGGGCCGGGACGCGGCGGTAGTTGAACCCCACCATCGAATGCACGCCCTTCACCCGGGCGGCCTGCGCGGCTTCGGTCATGGCTTCGGCTTCGGCCAGGGTGTTGGCCAGCGGTTTCTCGAGCAGCACGTGCTTGCCGGCTTTAAGGGCGGCGGTGGCAATTTCGGCGTGCATCCAGCCCGGCGCGCAGACGTCCACGATGTGGATGTCGTCGCGGTCCAGGACGGCGCGCCAGTCCGTGGCCGTTTCAGCCCAGCCGTACTTCGCGGCGGCTTCCTTCACGCCGGCGGCGTTTCGGCCCACGAGGACCTTGCGCTCGAAGGCGGGGACGTCGAAGAAGCTGGCCACGTTCCGCCACGCGTTGGAGTGGGCCTTGCCCATAAACGCGTAGCCGATCATCGCCACGCCGAGGGGGCGGGAGCTGTTCGTTGGTGAAGTCATGTTCGCGGGTCCTAAAGCGTGGCGGTTTCGGGTGCCCAGTCCTCGGGGAGGGCCGGGGATACGGGGGCGGAACTGGCGACGTCGATGAAGGTGCCGGTCTCCATGGACTCGGAGATCGAGACCATGGTGTCCAGGACGTGGTAGGCGAGGTTGCCGGTGGCGCGGTGCGTGACGCCGGCGCGGAGGGACCGGGCCATGTCCAGTACGCCCATGCCGCGCCCGTTCGCTGGTCCGGTGGCGGGGATGGTGGTCCAGTCCTCGTCGCCGGCCCGCCAGAGCTTGAGGTCGCCGTCGAAATTGTTGGGGTCAGGCAGCGAGAGGGTGGCCTCGGTTCCGGTGATCTCCACGAAGCCCATCCGGGCGCGGGGGGATTCGAAGGAGAAGACGCTGTGGGACGAGGCACCGGACTCAAACTGGGCCATCGCGGAGACGTGGGTGGGCACCTCGACAGTGAATTCCTCGCCGGCCTTGGGGCCGGAACCGATGATGCGGACATCCTTGGCCTTGGACCCGACGGCGGCGACCTTGCGGATGGAGCCGAAGGTCTGGACCAGGGCGGTGAGGTAGTACGGGCCCATGTCGAACAGCGGGCCGGCGCCGTGCTGGAAGAGGAACGCCGGGTTGGGGTGCCAGGACTCCGGACCGGGGGTCTGGAACGTGGTCATGGCGGTCAGCGGCGTGCCGATGTCGCCGCGTTCGATGATCCGGCGCGCTGTCTGCAGGCCGGCGCCCAGGAACGTGTCAGGTGCGCAGCCCAGCCGGATGCCGGCGGCGTCGGCGGTCTTGAGCAGGCCAAGACCGGATTCGCGGTCCAGGGAGAACGGCTTTTCGGTCCAGACGTGCTTGCCGGCGTTGACGGCGGCGGTGGCAACCTCCACGTGCGCTGCCGGGATGGTGAGGTTGACGATGATTTCGACGTCGGGGTGGTTCAGTGCCGCGTCCACGCCGCCCCACTCGCCGATGCCGTATTCCTTGGCGCGGGCTTCGGCGGCTTCCTCGAAGAGGTCGGCGATGACGTGGACCTTGAGGTCCGGGAAGACGGTCAGGTTGTCCAGGTAGGCCTTGGAGATGTTGCCTGCGCCGATGACGGCGACGCCGACAGGGCCCCGGCCGGTGGTTGCGGCGCTCATGCCTTGGCGCCTTCCGTGGATCCTGCTGCGTTCAGGAAGGCAAGGCTCTCGGTGATGCCCTCAAAGATGTCACCGGCGTAGTCATCGAACTCCACTACACCGACTTCCAGGGACTTTGCGGCGGCGATGACGTCCAGGACCGCTACTTTGCCCTTGCCTGCCGGAAGCTGGGCCCTGGTGTCGGTGTTCAGCGGGCCGTCCTTAATATGGATGAGCTTCACCCGGTCCCCGAGTTTGGTGAGGATGTCCACGGGGTCCTGCCCGCCCACGGCCACCCAGTAGGTGTCCACCTCGAGGACGAGTTCGGGGTCCAGGAGGTCGGCGAAGTACTCCAGGGCGGTGCGGCCCTCGATGGTGGACTCCAGCTCCCACGCGTGGTTGTGGTAGCCCACGCGGATGCCGTATTCGGCGCCCTTTTTGGCGGCGGCGTTGAGCGCGGCTGCGGTGGCCTGGATGTCCTCCGCGGACTGCCAGCGGTCCGCCGCGATGAACGGATCGATCACCGTGGTGATCCCCAGTTCCTTGGCGGCGGCGAAAATTTCATCCTGGTCCTGGCTGAGGAGCGGTGCGTGCCCGGACGGTGCGGTCAGGCCGTTTTCCGTCAGTGCGGCGCCGAGCTCTTTGGCGGTGGCCACGAAGTTGTACGGCTCAACCTGGGTGAACCCGATCTCCGCGACCTTGCGGATGGTGCCGGGCAGATCCTCCTGTATCGCGTTGCGCAGGGTATAGAGCTGGATCGAGTAATTCATGGTTCTCCTGACGTGAAGACGGTTCCTCCTAAAGCTAGAACCACTTTTGACGAGCGTCAAGCAAAAGTTAGATGTTTTCCGTCAATCTTTCTTCGGCGTGACATGCAGAAGATCGGTGTGTTATTCATGAACCATGAGCCTCACCTCCGGGACCGCGCCGGCTAACACTGACAACGCCGGCAATCTGGCGCGCGCCGGTGACCTCTTCCAGCTCCTGCGGGACGGCAAGGCGCGGACCCGCGCCGAACTGGCACTGACCACCGGCCTGGCACGGTCCACCGTCGCCGCACGCATCGACGCCCTGATCGCCTCCGGACTCGTGGGCGCGGCGGGGGAAGCGAACTCAAGCGGCGGCAGGCCGCCGTCGCGCTTTGCCTTCAACCCGGCCGCGCGCGCAGTCCTCGCCGTAGACGTCGGGGCAACCCACGTGATTGTGGCGCTGACCGATCTCAGCGGACGCGTCCAGGCCGAACAGCGGTTGACGCAGGATGTGGCCGAGGGCCCGGAGCCGGTGCTCGGCAGGGTAGTGAAGGAAGGCCTGGCCCTGCTGGAGAAGGCCGGGCGGGGCCTGCCGGATCTCGCCGGCATGGGAATCGGCCTGCCCGGTCCGGTGGAACATGCCACCGGGAGGCCCGTGAAGCCCCCCATCATGCCGGGCTGGGACGGGTTCGACGTCGTCAGCTACGTCCAGCGCTCGCTGCCGGTGCCCGTGTTGGTGGACAACGACGTCAATATCATGGCGCTGGGGGAGCGGACGGCGCACTGGCCGGACCACGAGAATTTCCTGTTCATCAAAGTAGCCACCGGCATCGGCTCAGGGATCATCGGCAACGGCGAACTGCAGCGCGGTGCCAACGGGACGGCGGGCGACCTTGGCCACGTCCGGGTCCCGCGCGGCGACGACGTGCTCTGCCGGTGCGGGAACTATGGCTGCCTGGAAGCGCTCGCCTCCGGGCCGGCTATCGCCGCGGAACTCACGCGCCAGGGAGTGCCCGCTGCGAAGGGCAGCGACGTGCTGCGGCTGGTGGCCGCCGGAAACGTGCAGGCTGTCCAGGCCCTCCGCCAGGCAGGGCGGGACGTGGGTGATGTGCTTGCCACCGTTGTGAACCTGCTCAACCCCTCAGTCATCGTCATCGGCGGCAGCCTGGGCCAGGCCGGCGAACACCTGATGGCAGGCGTGCGCGAGGTGGTGTACCGGCGGTCCCTGCCGCTGGCCACGTCACACCTGCGCATCGCGCTGTCGATGGCCGGCGACCAGGCGGCGATCCTCGGTGCCAGCCAGCTGGTCACCCAGTTTGTGTTGTCGCCCGCAGCGATCGAGGCCACACTGCAGGCGGCCGGCTAGCTAGCCAGCCCTATGGGGTGATCACACGGACGGGTGAGCCGGCCAGCCACGCGCTGACGTCCTCGAACGCTCCGCCGTAGAAGTGCCGGTAGCTTTCCGCTGTCACATATCCAAGGTGCGGGGACAGGACGGTGTTGGGCGCGGTGAGGAGCGGGTGCCCCACGGGGAGCGGTTCGTGGTCGAAGACATCCAGGGCGGCCCCGCGGATCCAGCCCTCGGCCAGCGCACGGACCAGCGCGTCCTGGTCAACCAGCGGCCCGCGCGCCGTGTTCACCAGGAGGCCTTCCGGACCCAGGAGCCGCAGTTCGGGTTCACCCACGATGCCCTCGGAACGGGGAGACAGGCGCAAATGGAGGGTGACGACGTCGGACTTCCGAAAGAGGTCATCCTTGCCGACCTTCCGGACGCCGGCCTCTTCCGCGGTCTCGTCGGTGAGGTTTTGGCTCCAAGCGAGCACCTCCATGCCAAATGCCTGGCCGTACGATGCAATCCTGCGGCCGATCTTGCCCAGCCCCACAATGCCCAGGGTCTTGCCGGCGAGCTCGAACCCCACCGTGGATTGCCACGCGCCGGCACGCAACGAATTCTCTTCCGCCGGGATGTTCCGGGCAGCGGCCAGCAGCAGGGCCCACGTCATTTCCGGTGCCGCGGCAGGGGAGCCGGCCGTTCCACAGACGGTGATTCCCAGTTCGGCGGCTGCGGCGACGTCGATGGACGCGTTGGCCATGCCCGTAGTGACCAGCAGTTTCAGCGCGGGCAGCTTTTCCAGCACCGAACGCGGAAAGGGCGTCCGCTCGCGCATGGCAATGACGATCCCGACGTCCGCCAAGGCAGCCACCAGCGCGCCTTCGCTGGTGAACGGTTCGCGGAAGACAGTGACGGAGACGCCGTCCTGTTCGAGCGCGGCCCAGTCGGCGAAGCCGTGGGCCACGCCCTGGTAGTCGTCCAGGATGGCAAGCCGGTGCTGCATGTCTGTTTCCTTCGTCACGTTGTGGGAGCCCGGTGTTCGAGGGTCTGGGCCTATCGTAGCTTTGGCCCTTCCGGCGGCGGCCGGCCAGGCCCGCGCGGCGTGATAGCAATGGAAGTGATGAAATCACTTTTTATGCCCTTGGCTGCCCCGTGAACGGCCGGCTTCTGGCCAAGGTCCCGAACGCCTGGATCCTGCTCGCCTGCATCGGACTGCTGGCGCTCAACCTGCGGGGTCCGTTTGTGGCGGTCGCTCCTGTTGTGGACATCATGCAGGTTGACCTGGGCTTCTCGCCCGTTGTGCTGGGGCTGCTGACCAGCATCCCGGTGCTCTGCTTCTCGCTGTCAGCGCCGCTGGCATCCCTCGCCGCCCGGAAGCTCGGGGCGGAGTTCGCCGTCACGCTCACCATCCTCGGAGTCCTCGCGGGGGTGGTTGTCCGCTCGGCCGGCGGACCTGCCGTGGTGGTGGCGGGCACGGTGCTGATCGGCCTCGCGATCACGGTGGGCAACATCGCCGTTCCGCTGATTATCCGGCGCGACTTTTCCCCGCTGCGGCAGGGGACCGCCATGGGCGTTTACACCGCGGCGCTGAATATCGGTTCGTTCCTGACCTCCGTAGTCACCGCGCCGCTGGCGGAGCTGGCCGGCTGGCGGGCGGCGCTCGCGGGCGTGGGAATCCTGGCCGTGGCGGCGATCGCCTTCTGGACTGCCGCCGTCGGGGTACGCAGCGCCTTTGTGCCCACAAACGTTGAAGTGGCGGGCGGCCAGAAGCGGCCTGCCGTGAAGGGCTCCGGCTGGATCACCGCCGGGCTTACTGCCGGATTCGCGGGCCAGGCTTTCTCCTATTACGCCGTGACCGCCTGGCTTCCGAGCTACCTCAACGATGAACTGGGCATGTCCGCCTCGGCGGCCGGCGCCGGTTCCTCGATCTTCCAGATCCTCGCCATTGTGGGCGGCCTGGGCGTGCCGTTCGCAGCCAAATACTTCAGTACGACGACGGTGGCGGTCACCTTGGGCGTGCTGTGGACGGCCGTGCCAGCCGGGCTGCTGCTGGCGCCGGGGCTGTGGTGGCTGTGGTCCGTGTGTGGCGGCGTCGCCCAGGGCGGCGGAATCACGCTGATCTTCATCGCGATCATCAAGCTGGCCCGGGACCAGGCGTCCGCGGGCAGGATGTCCGCCATCGTCCAGGGCGTCGGCTATTGCTTCGCTGCGGTGGCCCCGCCGCTGGTGGGATTCGTGCATGACGCCGCGCATTCGTGGACCCCGGCGCTGCTGGTGGTCCTGGCGTCGGTGCTGACGTTCTTCCTCAGCACAACCCTCGCCGTGCGGCTGGTGCCGAAAGGGCGCTGACGCGTCCCGCCGTCGTCCGTTCCTCCCGGCCCCAGCAACAGCGCGAACGTACAGTTCAGGCCCCAAAATCCGCAGGTTCCGGGGCCTCAACTGTACGTTCGCGCTGTCTGAAGTGGTTCCGTCGCCGGGCCGGCCCCCGGATTTCGGGGTTCCTGTTGCGAAGGGTATGCCTGCCCGGCGGACGGAAATCTGTTATGCCGCGGCGAGCTCCTCGACGGTGGCCTTTTCGCGGGCCTCCGTCAGGTACCTCGCGTAGGCGGGGAGGGTCAGGAAGGACGGGAAGTCCTGGGCGAGGGTGACTTCTTCGAAGATGTCGCGGGCGTCTTCGAAGCGGTCGCCGTCGAAGCGTTCCAGGCGGGCGAATTCTTCGTCCAGGAGTTCCTCGATCCAGTGGTGGGTGATGATTTCGCCGTGGTCGGTGATGGCGGACGCGTACATCCACTGCCAGAGCTGGGAGCGGGAGATCTCGGCGGTGGCGGCGTCTTCCATGAGGTTGTGGATGGCGACGGCGCCGTTGCCGCGGAGCCAGGATTCGATGTAGCGGATCCCGACTTC
>DATFAE010000122.1:0-5756 GCA_035254945.1 Arthrobacter sp.
CGACGGCGGCCCGCCTGCTGCTGCTCACCGGCATCGCCGCGTGCGTGGTTGGCCTGAAGGTGGTGGCGTAGTGAACAAGCGTTCCGCCGCGTGGCTGATGCTCCTGGCCTCCGCCGTGCTCGAAGCCGTCTGGGCCACAGCCCTGGGCCTGTCCGACGGCTTCACCCGGCCCTTCCCCACCCTGGTCTTCGCCGTGACGGCCACGTTGAGCATGGTTGGCCTGGGGCTCGCCATCCGCAGCATTCCGCTGGGCACAGCCTATGCCGTCTGGGTGGGGATCGGTGCTGCCCTGACGGTCGGCTGGGCCATGGCCACCGGGGTAGAACCTTTCAGCGTACTGAAGGTGCTGTTCATCGCGGGCATCGTCGGCTGCGCGGCCGGGCTGAAGTCGCTGCCGGCCGGTGCGAAGAACCCCGGAAACCAGCTTCCCGTCTAGGCTTTTGCCATGGACTCCCCCGAGATGAACCAGGCACTCGCCGCTCTGAGGCACAGGCTCGACGGCGGCCGGCGGACGCTGCTGGGCATCACCGGGGCCCCTGGCTCCGGGAAGTCCACGTTAGCCGCCTGGCTTCAGCAGCAGTTCGGCCCGGAACTTGCCGTGGTGGTTCCCATGGACGGCTTCCACCTGGGCAACGCGATCATCGACGGCACTCCGCTGCGGCAGCGCAAAGGGGCCATGGACACGTTCGACGTCGGCGGTTACCTCTCGCTGTTGCAGCGGCTGGTGCGCCGGGATGAGGCAGTGGTGTACGCCCCGGAGTTCCGCCGCACGCTCGACGAGCCCGTGGCCGCGTCCATCGCCGTCCCTGCTTCCGTGCCGCTGGTGATCACCGAAGGGAACTACCTCCTCGCTGAGACGCCTGAGTGGAAGGAGGTCCGGGCGCAGCTGGACGAGGTCTGGTTCATGGACGCCCCACCTGCGCTTCGGCTGGGCCGGCTGGTGGAGCGGCACGTGGAGTTCGGCATGGAGCGGACCGCGGCCCAAGCATGGGCGACAGGCCCGGACGAAGCCAACGCCGTGATGATCGAGGCCACGCGCCAGGGAGCGGACCGGATCATCCCCTGGGGCTAGGCACCCGCGGTGAGGGGTGAGATCCCGGCGCCAGGCACAGGCCGGAACGCCGGGATCTCATTCCTCGGCGGCGGAGCGCGGCTCATCGGCTACCACACTGGCTGGAATACTCCGGCCAAAGCCGGGGTTCTTGGCTGGGACACAAGTCCACAAGGAACGGAGCGCGCACATGAGAGCACCATTGGTACACCTCGGCGACGGCCTCAAGGTCAGTCCCCTGGGCTTCGGCGGGATGGCACTCACCCCGGTCTACGGCGAAGTCGACCCGCACGAGGCCCTCAAAACACTGCACCATGCCGTGGACGCCGGCGTCAGCTTCATTGACACCGCGGACATCTACGGCGGAGGCAGCAATGAGGAACTCATCGCCCAGCTGCTCAAAGACCGCCGGGGCGAGGTGCAGCTCGCCACCAAGTTCTCCCTGGTGGGCACGCCGGCGGACGGCTACACGGACATCCGGGGAGACGCCGCCTACGTCCGGCAGGCCGTTGACGCCAGCCTGAAGCGGCTTGGCACGGACGTGATCGACCTCTACTACATGCACCGCCGTGACCTCCGCGTTCCGATTGTGGAAACCGTGGAGGCCATGGCGGGCCTGGTGCAGCAGGGCAAGGTCAAACACCTTGGCCTGTCAGAGGTGACCGCGGCGGAGCTCGCCGAAGCCCATGCCGTGCACCCGATCGCCGCCGTCCAGAGCGAATGGTCCATCTGGAGCCGCGACGTGGAACGCAACGTTGTTCCGGCCGCTTCCAGCCTTGGCGTGGGTTTTGTGCCGTATTCGCCGCTGGGCCGGGGATTCCTCACCGGCACAGTGGACGCTTCCAGCCTCGGGGCCAGCGACTTCCGACGCCGGATCCCCCGCTTCGCGCAGGACGCCGCCGACGCAAACCAGTCAGTGGTGGCAGCCGTGCAGTCGGTCGCCGCCGAGCTGTCCGCGACGCCGGCCCAGGTGGCCCTCGCGTGGCTGCTGGCGCAAGGCAGGCGGCTGGGGCTGCCCGTGGTCCCCATTCCCGGCACGCGCAAAACGCACCGGATCGACGAAAACCTGGGCGCACTGTCCCTGGACCTGACCCCGGCGCAACTCGAGGTGCTGGACCAGGCCGCGGACGCCGTCGTCGGCTCCCGGTCAGCGGACCCCAACTGGGTCTCCCAGGGCCGTGAATAGCCAGGCCTTGAATAAGCTGAAGTCCATGGACACGCTCATTCACGACTTACAGGACATCACCATCCGCCGGATTTCGGTCAGCGAGATGGACAACAACGTGTATCTGCTGACCGCCAAGGAGTCCGGCGCGCAGCTGCTGATCGACGCCGCGGACAACCTTCCGGCCATCCAGGGACTTCTGCAGGACGCCGCCGCGGACAGCGCGGTGGCTCCCAAACTGGAACTGATCGCCACCACGCACCAGCACTGGGACCACGTCCGTGCGCTGCCTGGCCTGGTGGAAGCTACCGGTGCCAGGACTGCAGCCGGGACGGATGACGCCCCGGAGCTTCCGGTGAAAGTTGATGTCCTGCTGGATCACGGCGACGTCGGCAACTTCGACGGTTTCGACGTGACAGCAGTGCACCTGCGCGGGCATACACCCGGTTCAGTGGCTTTGGTTTACCAGGACCCGGCCGGGCCTGCCCACATCTTCTCCGGGGATTCGCTCTTTCCCGGCGGAGTGGGCAACACGCAGAAGGACCCTGACCGGTTCAACCAGCTGATCAACGATGTCAGCGAACGGCTGTTTGACGTCTATCCGGATGACACCGTGGTGCATCCGGGCCACGGGAAGCCCACCACCCTGGGCGCGGAACGCCCGCACCTGGAGGAGTGGCGCGCCCGCGGCTGGTAGCCCTTGCGCTGCGCTTACTGATTCGCGCTGCGCAAAATGCCGGTCGCTGCGGATATACCCGCAGCGACCGGCATTTTGCGTATCACCAGCTACTTTGCCCTAGCGAAAATCCGTACCCTTAGCGGCTGCGGCGTTCGTTCGACGCCGGTGCTGACGCGCGGCGGGGGCCGCTGCGGGCCGGACGGCCTTCGCCGGAGCGGCCGCCGCCGTTGCCTGCGTAGGATCCGCCGGACGTTCCGCCAGTGTTCGAGGACCAGACTGCCTTGTTGCCGCCCGCTGCACCGGCACCTGCGGAGCGCTGTCCGCCACCCGTGCGGGCACCTGCGCCGGCGCCTGCTGCTGCACGCTGGCCCGTTGCCGGGCGTCCGCCACGCTGTCCGCCGGAGGTAGCCGGGCGTCCGGTGGAAGCCGGGCGTCCGGTGCCGCCGCGGGGAGCATCGCTGCGGGTGACGCGTGAATCCGCGCGTCCGTCCGAACCGCGGCCAGCCGATGCACGGCCACCTGCTGCGGGGACGTCGTTGCGGTGCGTCGAAGCTGCGGTGCCGCGGCCACGTGCGTTGCGGCGTGCTGCCGCTGCGGCAATGGCGCGGTCTTCGTTCTGCTCGATGACGCGGTCTGCGGCAGCGCGGGCTTCCGTGCGGCCTTCATAGGCCACGGCGCGGCGCTCTGCACGGGGCAGGTCGGTGCGGGGGGCCTCAGCCGAGACCCGTCCGCGTCCGCCACGTCCGCCGCGGCCACCGGCAGTGGGTGCCGCCTGGGTAGTGCGGCGGGCCCGCTTGCGTTCGGCGTTGGCACCGGTGGAGGTGCCGCCGCCCTGCTGCTTGGCTTTGGCGGCCAGCAGCGCGGCGCGGGTGCGGGGATCGATCTTGTCGGCCATTTCGCCCACGAGTTCGGCAACCAGCGGGGAGTTGGCGGTGACGCGCTCGAAGTTGACCTCGACGCCGGCAGCCTTCATCAGCTTCTTGACGTCGCTCTGCTGCTCCGGGAGGGTCAGCGTGACAACGGTGCCGTCCGAACCCGCACGGGCCGTACGGCCTGAGCGGTGGAGGTATGCCTTGTGCTCGGTGGGCGGATCCACGTGGATCACCAGTTCGACGTCGTCCACGTGGACGCCACGGGCTGCGACGTCGGTGGCCACCAGGACGCGGACTTCGCCGGAGGAGAACTCGGCGAGGTTGCGGTCACGGGCGTTCTGCGAGAGGTTGCCGTGCAGGTCGACGGCGGGGATCCCGGCGTCGGTCAGCGTCTTGGCAAGCTTGCGGGCGTGGTGCTTGGTGCGCATGAAGAGCACGCGGCGGCCGGCACCCGAGGCGAGCTCGACGATCAGCTGCTTCTTGACGGTCTGGTCGTTGACCACCAGCACGTGGTGTTCCATGGTGGTCACCGCGGCCTGCGGGTCGTCCACGGAGTGGGTCAGCGGGTTGGACAGGTAGCGCTGGACGATCTTGTCCACGCCGTTGTCCAGGGTGGCCGAGAAGAGCAGGCGCTGGCCCTGGCTGGGGGTCATGTCCATAAGCTTCTTGACCACGGGCAGGAAGCCGAGGTCGGCCATGTGGTCAGCTTCGTCCAGGACGGTGACCTCAACGGCTTCGAGGGTCAGGATGCGCTGGCGGATCAGGTCCTCCAGGCGGCCCGGGCAGGCAATGACAATGTCGACGCCGGCGCGCAGCGCCTTCTCCTGGCGGGCCTGGGAGATGCCGCCGTAGATCACGGTGGTGTTAAGGCCCATGGCCTTGGCCATCGGCTCGATGGTGGCGTTGATCTGGGTGGCCAGCTCGCGGGTCGGTGCGAGGACCAGGCCCATGGGGCGGCCGGGCTTGCGGAAGTGCTTGGCTTCCCGCTCAGCGAGTCGTGCTACAAGCGGGATGGCGAAGGCGATGGTCTTGCCGGAGCCGGTGCGGCCGCGTCCCAGGACGTCGCGTCCGGCCAGGGTGTCCGGGAGGGTCTTGACCTGAATGGGGAACGGTTCAACGATTCCCTGCGCGGTGAGCGTGTCGGCAAGTGCTTTGGGCGTGCCGAGGGCAGCAAAAGTAGTCATGTAGGCAAGGTCTTTCAGGCGGTATCCGTGCGGATATCGGCCCCCGATGCCGGTTGGCTCAGGGGTTCGCCGAAGAAAAGTCAGGTGATCAACCGTGCTGCTGCCCAATTCAGGGCGGCGGCTGGGACCAAATGGAACGCGTTCATCGACGCAGGATGTACCTCTCACATGAAAAAACCCGCTTCCCAAATTCGGGACTCCGATGAGGGAGCAAGCGGGCATCACTGCACATCAAGTTCCACCAGTCTAGCATCCCGCCACGCCCGGCCCCGCCTTGAGCCACCGGCGGTACTGCCGGCCGTTGCCAGCGGGCGCCCTCCAGGAGCACCCTTGAGGCATGACTCAACAGGGCGAAGACCACCACCACACAGCGGACGACGGCGGCACCCGGCTCAGTGACGGACCGCCCCAAAGTGCCGCTGAGGCCTGGGACGAGAGGTACCGGAGCAAGCCGAAGCTCTGGAGCGGTAGGCCCAACCCACAGCTGCTCCGGGAAGGTGGCGGCCTCCGGCCGGGCAAGGCGCTGGACCTGGGCTGCGGCGAAGGGGCCGACGCCATCTGGCTCGCGCAGCAGGGCTGGACCGTCACCGCCGTCGACGTTTCCGCCGTGGCGCTGGACCGGGCCCGCTCGCATGAGAAGGCAGCCCTGGACCGCGAAAGCGTGCATGCTGGTGACGGCGCCATCGCCAGCCGCATCACGTGGCAGCAGGCTGATCTCTCGGAGTGGCAGCCCGAGCCCGGCTACGACCTGGTCTCTTCACAATTCCTGCACTCACAGGAACTCGCCTGGCAGGGTCCCCTGCGC
>DATFAE010000123.1:0-21650 GCA_035254945.1 Arthrobacter sp.
AACTGGTCCTGAACCTGACCATCCCCGCCGCGCACGCCGAGGTGGCGCTGAAGGCCATCGCGGCCGGCAAGAGCGTGTACGGCGAGAAGCCCCTCGCCGCCACCACCGCCGAGGCACGCCAGGTGCTGGACGCGGCACGCGAGGCGGGCGTCGCCGTCGGCTGCGCTCCTGACACGGTGCTCGGCACCGGCATCCAGACCGCGCGCAAGGCGATCGACGACGGACTGATCGGCGCACCCATCTCGGCGAGCGCCACGATGGTGACCCCGGGCCATGAGCGGTGGCACCCGAACCCGGACTTCTACTACCAGCCCGGCGGCGGCCCCCTCCTGGACATGGGCCCGTACTACGTGACCGCCCTGGTCACCCTCCTGGGTCCGGTCGTCTCGGTCATCGGCGCGGCAAGCCACACCCGCAACGAACGCACCATCGGCTCCGGCCCCCGCCTGGGCGAGAAGGTCCCCGTCAACATCGATTCCCATGTCACCGGTGTCCTGGTGCACGCCTCCGGCGCGCTCTCCACCCTGTTCATGAGCTTCGACGCCGTGAAGTCCAAGTCGCCCAACATCGAGATCCACGGCGAGCGCGGCTCCCTGGTGGTCCCCGACCCCAACCACTTCGACGGCGACGTCCAGCTGTTTTCCCTCGGGGCCGAGGACTGGGAAACCCTTCCGGTGTCCGCCGGGTACGTTGACTCCGGGCGCGGCTTCGGCATCGCGGACCTGGCGTCCACTCCTGCGGGGGCCGAGCCCCGGGCAGGCGGAGCTATGGCCTACCACGCCCTCGAGGTCATGGAATCGGTCCTCGAATCAGCCCACAGCGGCGCAGCGGTAGCCATCCGCAGCACCGTTGAGCGGCCGGCGGGCGTCGAACTGGCCGTTCTGGCGGAGGAACTGGACAGGCTCCAGACCCAGGAAGCGGTCTAGGCATGGCCTACACCGCCGAGAACTGGCCCATTACCGCGGCCATGCTGCCCTTCCCGGGCACCAGCGCGCAGGGAACCCACATCAACGACGCCGATCCGTCCGCCTGGGCGGAGGTGCTGACCGAGGTCAAGGACGCCGGGTTCGCCAACGCGGACCTGACGGACAGTTGGGTCCGGCCCGGCGACCTCAGCACGGACCGGTTGGCTGAGTTCAAACAGACGGCACAGGACGTGGGCATTGGCACCCCTGCCGTCTCCGCCATCCGCCGCAGCGTCATTGACGGGCGGAACTGGGAAGCCAACCTGGCGTACAGCCACCGGACCCTTGACGCGGCGGCGGAGTTGGGCTGCGAGGTTGTCTCCTTTGGACTCCACCAGGCCATCACGCCGGAGCAGCAGAAACAGCTGTGGTTCTGGACGGTTGAAGGGCACAAGGACCCGGAGGGTGACCGGGAAACCTGGGGCAACGCCGTCACCCGCCTCCGGGAACTCGGCCGGCACGCCGCCGAGGTGGGCCTTCTGCTCTCACTCGAAATGTACGAGGACACGTACCTGGGCACCGCCGATTCCTCCGTGCGCCTTGTCCAGGACATTGGGCTCCCGAATGTGGGCCTCAACCCGGACCTTGGGAACCTAATCCGGCTGCACCGGCCGGTGGAGGACTGGCGGGAACTGGTGGCCAAAACGCTCCCGTACGCCAACTTCTGGCACATGAAGAACTACCTCCGCGACGAGGACGCGTCCCGGGACATGTATGTGGCGATGCCGTCTCCCATGGAAAGCGGCCTCATCAACTACCGGGAGGCCTTCAAGGTGGCCCTGGCAGCCGGGTTCCAGGGGATCCTCTGCACCGAGCACTACGGCGGGGACGGACTGAGTGTCTCCGCCAGCAACCAGGACTACCTCCGCCGGCACGTCCTCCCCAAGACCGATGGATACGCCCTGGGCAGCAGCCAAGTGGCCCAGGGCCGGCAGCAGCCGGCGCAGCCCGCCCGCGTGTAACCGCTGCACCACCGCCTGTCCCAACCCAAGGATTCGATGAGGAAACCATGACCCAGATCTTTGACAACCCCGCAGACTTTGCGGAGGAGGCGTTGGACGGCCTGGTGGCAGCCAACCGCGGCTACGTGGCCAGGGTGGATGGCGGCGTGGTCCGCTCCACCGATGTGTCCGCCGGCCAGGTGGCCGTGGTGGTGGGCGGAGGCTCGGGCCACTACCCGGCTTTCGCCGGCCTGGTGGGTCCCGGCCTCGCCGCAGGCGCGGTGTGCGGCAACATCTTCACGTCGCCGTCCGCCGGGCAGGCGTACCGGGTGGCCAAGGCGGCCAACGCCGGCGGGGGCGTTCTGTTCAGCTTCGGCAACTACGCCGGGGACGTGATCCACTTCGGCGAGGCGCAGCAGCGCCTCAACGCCGAAGGCATCGAGACCCGCACCGTCCTGGTCACGGATGACATCGCCAGCGCCCCGCTGGACCAGATCGACAAGCGCCGCGGAATCGCAGGTGACCTGACCGTCTTCAAGATCGCCGGCGCCGCAGCCGAAGCGGGACTGGATCTGGACGGCGTCGAACGGCTTGCCGTGCTGGCCAACCACCGCACGCGGTCCCTCGGCGTGGCGTTCGACGGCTGTACCCTGCCGGGCGCTGCCGAACCCCTGTTCCACGTGCCGGCCGGCGGGATGTCGCTCGGGCTGGGCATCCATGGAGAACCCGGAATCTCGGACCACCCCATGCCCACGGCGTCCGAACTGGCCGAACTGCTGGTTTCCGGCCTGCTCCGGGACAAGCCCGATGATGCCGGCAACCGTGTGGTGGCCATCCTCAACGGACTGGGCCGGGTGAAGTACGAGGAACTCTTCCTGCTGTTCGGCAAGATCGACAAGCTCCTCACCGCCGCCGGCCTGACCATCGTGGAGCCGGAATGCGGCGAGCTGGTCACCAGCCTGGACATGTCCGGCCTGTCCCTCACGCTGCTGTGGCTGGATGACGAACTGGAGCGCTACTGGACAGCCCCGGCCGACACCCCGGGGTACCGCAAGGGCAGCCTGGCACCGCGGCCCCGGCGGGAAGTGGCCGCACCGGAAGGTGCCCTGGCCGCCGAGGAGGAAGATACGACGGCGGCAGCAGCCGGGCTGGGCCGGCTGGCAGCCGCCGTGCTCGCCCAGGCGAGGGACACCGTCGTCGTCCATGAACGTGAACTGGGCAGGCTGGATGCCATTGCCGGCGACGGCGACCACGGCGTCGGCATGCGCCGGGGCGTGGACGCCGCGGTGGCAGCGGCCGGTGAAGCTGTTGGCGCGGGACTTTCGGTTCACCGCGTCCTCACCGCGGCGGGCGAAGCGTGGAGCGAGCGCGCCGGCGGCACCTCGGGGGCGCTCTGGGGATCCGCCCTGGCGGCGGCCGGGCGGGCCCTCGGCAACAAGGACTCGTACAGCGGCGGGGACGCGGCGGCCGCAGTGACCGCCTTCGCGGACGCCGTCACCACCCTGGGCAAGGCTGATGTGGGCGACAAGACCATGGTGGACGCACTGCTTCCCTTCCGGGACGCCTTCGTGGCGGCGTTCGACGACGGGACGCCAGTGACCGGGGCGCTGACCTCCGCGGTGACCGCCGCCCGGCAGGCGGCCGACGCCACCGCATCCCTGCGACCGCTGAAGGGAAGGGCGCGGCCGCTGGCCGAAAAGAGCCTGGGCCACCCGGATCCGGGAGCGGTGTCCTTTGCGCTGATCGCCACCCGGGTCTCTGATTACTTCGAGTCTTCGCCACCCCTGTCCTCTCCCAGGGCGGCCGCTGTGGCTGCAGGACATGGGGCCCAGGCATGAGCGCCGGCGCTGCGGCGGGATGGCGGATCGTCATCGGGAACGACGAGGCCGGCGTCGAGTACAAGGACGCGCTGAAGGCGATGCTCGAAGGTGACAGCCGCGTTGCGTCCGTCCTGGACGTGGGCGTTGGTGCCGGCGACACCACCGCCTACCCGCACGTCGCCGTCGACGCCGCCCGCAAGGTGGCCCAGGGCGAGGCGGACCGCGCCCTGCTGATCTGCGGCACCGGGCTGGGCGTGGCCATCGCGGCCAACAAGGTCCCGGGAATCCGGGCGGTCACGGCCCACGACGGGTACTCGGTGGAGCGCTCGGTGCTGAGCAACAACGCGCAGGTCCTCACCATGGGCCAGCGCGTCATCGGCCTGGAACTGGCCAAGAAACTGGTGGGCGAATGGCTCGGCTACCGGTTTGACGAGACCTCGGCCTCCGCCGCGAAGGTGGACGCCATCTGCTCCTACGAACCCGAATCCACGAAAGCAGTCTGATCATGACCGAAAACTCATCCCACCCAACCAGCACCGGCGTCGCCCCGGGCGCTCCCGGCGCCCGGAAGATCGCCATCGTGGGCTCCGGCTACATGGGCGGCGGGATCGCGCAGGTCCTGGCGCTGGGAGGTGCCCGCGTGGCCCTCTCCGATGTGTCCGCGGAGGTGGCCCAGGGAAACTATGACCGGCTCCTGGTTGAGTCCGACCAGTTCGTGGCCGACGGGCTGTTCCCTGCCGGTTCCACCGAGATCCTGAAACAGAACCTGTGGGCCGCGAAGGATATCGAGGAGGCCGTGGCGGACGCGGACTTCATCGAGGAGGCGGTGCCCGAAATCCTGGCCATCAAGCACCAGACGCTGGCCCGCATCAGCGCCGCCGCCCGGCCGGACGCCATCATCGGCTCCAACACCTCCACCATTTCCATCGCCGAACTGTCCGGGCCGGTCAGCAACCCGGAACGGTTCCTGGGCGTGCATTTCTCGAACCCGTCGCCCTTCATTCCCGGTGTGGAGATCATCCCGCATGCAGGCACGTCCGCCGCCACCGTGGGCGCGGTCCGCGAGCTGGTCCATGCCGCCGGCAAGCAGACTGCCGTGGTCAAGGACACCACCGGTTTTGTGCTGAACCGGCTGCAGTATGCGCTGTTCCACGAGGCGGCGCAGCTGGTGGAGCAGGGCATTGCGACGGCGGACGACGTGGACACCCTGGTGCGCACCACCTTCGGCTTCCGGCTGCCGTTCTTCGGCCCCTTCGCCATCGCGGACATGGCCGGGCTGGACGTCTACAACTTCTGCTACAAGTCGCTCCAGACCGACTTCCCGGAGCGGTTCGCCACCCCGAAGATCCTCACGGACCTGGTGGAAGCCGGGAAGCTGGGCACCAAGACCGGCGCGGGCTTCCTCAACGTTCCGGCCGAACGGACACCCGAACTGATTGCCTACCGCAACAAGGCCTACGTCGCCATGCAGAAGTTGATCGAAGACCTCGGCCCCGCGCCCCTTGGCTGAAAAGCGAAAGGCCACTGTCCGGAGGCGCCGCTAGACGAAGGTGGTGTTCCGGCGGCGGCGCCAGATCAGGATCACTACCAGGGCGACCAGGGCCGGATCGGTGGGGGAGGGGCCGGCAGTGGATACAAGTACTGGTGCCTGCGCCGCAACCGGACGATTTGGGTGGTTCCATAGGCCAAAAAAGCGCGGCTTACGCCCCGGTCTCGTAGTGCGGTTCAGCCACCGGCTTGGACTCAGGTGATCCCTTCTCGCGGAGATAGACGGACGCGCCCACCAGGACGGCAACCGCGAGGAATTCGCTTTGCCAGTTTTGGAAGGACTCGAACCAGAACTGGCTGGTGCCCAGGTATTCCAGGACCGTGACTGTGGACTGCCCGTGGCTGAGCTGTTCCTCGTTGTACGCCGAGGTGCCGCCCAGCGCGTGCAGGGTGAACGACCCAATGAAGAGCGCCAGGAGCAACAGGGACAGGGAGTGCTCATAGATTTTGAGGACCAGGCCGCCCCGTTTCACAGGCCAGGGTGTGGCGTCCCTGATGGCGGCATCGCGCGGGTCCTGGTCCTGCGGGGCCTCCTTGCCCATCGGCTTTGACTCCGACGAGCCCTTCTGGAACAGGAAGACTGTCAGGATGACGTACATGGCCATCTGCAGGAATTCCGATTCCCAGTTCTCGAACGTTGCTTCCACGAAGCTGCCCGTGGACAGGTACTCAAAGACGGACACCGCCTGCTGCCCATGGGCCGCCTGCTCCTCGCTGTACGCTTCCGCGCCCGAGAGGATCATGCCGCCGAAAAACACCACGAATAAGCCGGCGTTCGCGAGGAGCAGCCCGTGCTCTTTGGCCCATGTACGCATCTGTGCTCCATTTCCCGGTGTTCATTGATTTTCTGGTCTTGCCTGGATCGTGACCTCAGCTACCGCCCTGGGCGCGGCGGTTCAGCCGCAGCGGGACGTAAACCAGCAGCACCAGCAGGATGGCCAGCAGGATGCCGCCGGCGGTCAGGCCCGCGGAGCGGCCCGCCGTGACGTCAAAGACCAGGGCCGCCGTTCCGATGCTGAGCATGGAAACCCCGGCCAGGGCGACCTTGGTGATGGAATCGGCGCTGGAGACCAGCGTTGCCTTGAGTCGCTGACGGAACAGCCGGCGATGAACGCTGACCGGCAACAGGATCAAGGCCGTGGTGAGGGTGGCGATGACCACATTGACGAGGTAGAGGCCCACCTGGAAATCGTCGAGGTGCTCGAAGCGCTGCTGGAATGGAAGCGTCAAAAGGAAGCCTGCGAGAATCTGGACTCCCGTCTGCAGCACCCGGAGCTCCTGCAGGAGTTCGGCCCAGTTGCGGTCCAGCTGCTCTTCCCTGGTTTCGTTCCGGCCGGTGCTTCCGGCGTAGTCCTCAACGTCCGCCATGCCTTCTCCTCCTCCGCCCGGTTGCTGCCTGTCCGCTGTGCTCCTGCCGCAGCGCCGGGTGCTCCAAAACTAGGCTGAAGTTGCGCCAAGATCAACATTTGATAAGTTTACTGATTATTCGACCTGAACGGTGGACTTTGCTTCGCCCAGCGGGATAGTTTCGAAGAAGCCGGCGCAAGCAGGAGCCCTTCGAAAACCGATTGATGTGAGTAGGTGGACTATGAGCGACACGCAGAAACAGACCGACCCGCCCACTGATCCCAGGGGCGGCTACCACTCCGGGCCGTTCCCGGAGCAGGAACAAAAGCAGCCGGGCCTGACAGCACCGATGGATCCCAAGCCGGACCACGGCGAGCACAGCTATGAAGGGCACGGCGCCCTGCAGGGCAAGGCCGCGCTTATCACCGGCGGAGACTCCGGAATCGGCAAGGCAGCGGCCATCGCCTTTGCCCGCGAGGGGGCCGACGTCGCCATTTCCTACCTTCCGGAGGAGGAGGACGACGCCCAGGACACGGCCGAATGGATCCGAAAAGCGGGCCAGCGCGCCCTGCTCCTGCCCGGCGACGGGCGGGAGGAGGACTTCAGCACCCGGATCGTCGAAGACACCGTGGCTGAGTTCGGCGGCCTGGACGTCGTGGTGCTTAACGCGGCCTACCAGAAGAACCGGGAGAGCCTGGAGTCGCTCCCCACCGAGGAATTCGACCGGGTGTTCAAGACCAACCTTTACTCGCTGCTCTGGACGGCGCGCGCCGCGGTCCCGCACCTGAAAGCCGGCGCTTCGATCATCACCACCGCCTCGATCCAGGCGTTCAACCCCTCCCCGGGGCTGATCGACTATGCCATGACCAAAGCGGCGCAGGTGGCTTTCACCAAGGCACTTGCCCAGGAGTTGGGTCCCAAGGGCATCCGCGTCAACGCGGTGGCGCCTGGTCCCATCTGGACGCCGCTGATCCCTGCCACCGAGTGGCCGGACAAACTGCCCAAGTTCGGGCAGGACACACCTTTGCAGCGCGCGGGCCAGCCCGCCGAACTTGCAGCGGCCTACGTGTTGCTGGCCTCCGACCAGGGGTCCTACATTTCCGGGGCCGTGCTGCCGGTGACCGGCGGCAAGGGTCTCTAACCAGGAAGTTTGCACGTCAGATTCATCCACATCCACAACAGGAGGAACCATGAGTCAGGACAACCAGCCGGAAGAGGAAGTTGGCGGCTACGGCATGCCAACGGCTGAGCAGGAGATGGGCGGCGCGGACAACAAGCAGTTCGCCCAGCCCCGCGAGGAAGAGGACTTTGACGCGGCCGGCCTGAACCAGGACAGCTCAAGCGGCGAGACGTTCCCCACCGGCCCGCCCAGCCTCAGCCACCTCGCCGAAGAGGACCAGGACAGCGCGGGCGAGCCCGGCGCCGGACGCTTCGGCGGCACGGACGAGCAGTACCACGCCGAAACTGACACCAATGACCCCGGCTTCGAACCCGGGGAGCCGCCGGTCCCGCGCGACGCGGACGTCCCGTCCGCAGAGGCTGAGATCAACGAGTCCAACGCTGACGAGCAAGGCTCGGAGCCGTTTTCGTCTGAACCGGACCAGGAGGCCGCCGGCCTGCCGGACGGCAGCGGCAACGACCTCCCCGCTGAGAAGGCACCGAAGGACGACGACGAAGAGAGCTTCGACGCCGGCTAAACCGTGGGTGCCACCCGGCGGTGCCTGGGTGCCGTCCGGCTCCGTGCCGGACGGCACCCTTTTTCATGCCCGCGGGCCGGGTACTTTAGGCGCGAAGACCGCCTCTGCAGCGCATTCCGGACGTATCCTTAAGCAAGGCTTTGAAGTGGGCCAGGCTCGTATCGTAGCGAGGCATGGACCATGGCCGCTGAGACCCCGGGACGCACCGGCTGGGAGTCACTTCCAGTCCCCCAGGATGTGGTGTTTGACAGCAAGGAAGTGGAGAGCTTCCTTGCTGAGGCCACGCACGAGCTCATGCGCAGCGTTGACGGCCATCGCCGCGGCATCAGCTGGGCCGCCACGTTTTTGCGGCATGGGGACGCCCACACCATTGCCGCAGGCAGCGACGTTGCCCGGGCAGCAGACCAGGAGCAGTGCTCGTTCGAGGACGGGCCCGTCCTGGAGGCGGTGCGTTCGGGCGAATTCGTCCATCTGGCCGACACTTCCCGCGACCGGAGGTGGCCAGGCTACGCCGCCGCAGCCGCCGACCACGGCGTCAGGTCGCTGCTCTCCGTGCCGATTGTGGCCACAGCCGCCTCCAGCGCAGCCATCAACCTCTACGCTTCCACTCCGCACGCCTTTACCAGCGAGGACATCGTCCGGACACGCGCGTACGCACGCGAGGTGGCCAGGGCGCTCCGCGTGGTGCTGCGGGTAGCCGAAAGGGCGGAAGCCAGCGCCGAACTCGCGCTGGCCCAAAGCTCCATGGTGCTGATGGACCTCGCCGTGAACGCACTCATGGCCGACTACGGGCTCAGCCGCGAAGTGGCACTCCAGTACCTCCGAACCGTCGCGAAGCACAACAACCAAGGGCTTCGCGACGCTGCCCTGAATATTGTGGCGGCCTCACGCCGCGACCCGGTGACCCCGGGCCGGGAGGATGCAGGCTTCCCCGGACTCTTGGCAGTGGAATCACCGCCCCTCAACAAGGGGCCCTTCAAGACAGGGAGTACGGCATGAACGTCTGGAAGCAGGACCGGCCACCCCGGGACGCCTCAGCGGAACCTGCACCGCATCCTTGGCGCCGGCTCGTCGCGCTCGGAGACTCGTTCACCGAGGGAATCGGGGACCCCGAGCCCCTCAGCGAAGGAGGACTGCGCGGCTGGGCTGACCGCGTGGCTGAAGAGCTCAGCGCCAACCAGCCGGATTTCGCCTACGCCAACCTCGCCGTCAGGGGACTGTTGGTGCAGCAGATCCTTGACCAGCAGCTCGCGGCCGCGCTGGCCCTTAAACCGGACCTGGTGACGCTGTCCGCCGGGGGCAACGACATTGTTTTCCGCCGCAGCGACCCTGACCGGCTGGCTGAAAAAATCGACGAAGGCGTCGACCAGCTGGCCAGGTCCGGCGCCACCGTGGTTCTTTTCGCCGGCCCGGACTGGGGAGCCACGCCGGTCTTTGGCCAGATCCGCGGAAAGGTAGCGATCTTCAATGAGAACCTCCATACCGTGGCCGCCCGGCACGATGCCGTGATGGTGGATCTGTGGCTCCTGCGGGAGCTCTCGAACCAGGGGATGTGGGATCCGGACCGGCTGCACTTTTCGCCGCTGGGGCACCACACCATCGCCGCTGCCGTACTGAACGCCCTCAGTGTCCCGCACACCCTGGTGCCCCTGCAGCCCAAGCAGCTGCCGCCGCGAAACTGGCGCCAGGCCAGGGCGGAGGACCTCATCTGGGCCCGCGAATATCTGGTTCCGTGGGTGCTCCGGCAGCTGAGGCCGCACACGGCGGAAGACGAATTGCTGCACGCCAAACGGCCCGAGCCGGGCCCGGTTTTTGGTGTTGGCAGCCCGCCGGGCCCGTTCATCGGCGGGAGCAGCGCCGCCTGAGCCGGGCGGGTGCCCCTCCGAGGTTCCGGTCAGCGCTTCTTCGGCGCGCGCTTGGCTGCCGCGTTGACCGCTGCCTTCACGGCCGGGGGCAGGCCTGCCTGTTCCGTCTCCGGCTCCGCGGCCGTGCCCCGGGCCTTGGCGATCGCCTTCATGCCGTGGTAGATCACCAGGGCGGCGGCCGAGCCAAGGGCAATGCCGGTGAATTTCAGCTCCCCGATGGTCCAGGTGTAGTCGGCGATGCCGATGATCAGGGCGACGGCGGCGGTGGTCAGGTTCACGGGGTTGGAGAAGTTCACCTTGTTCTGCACCCAGATTTTGACACCCAGGATGCCGATCATTCCGTACAGCATGGTGGCGGCACCGCCCAGCACGCCCGGCGGAACCGTGGCGATCAGCTCACCGAATTTGGGCGAGAAGCTCAACACGATGGCGAACGTCCCCGCCACCCAGTAGGCCGCCGTCGAGTAAACCTTGGTGGCGGCCATAACGCCGATGTTCTCCGCGTAGGTGGTGGTGCCGGAACCGCCGCCCAGGCCGGCCAGGACTGTGGCGGCACCGTCGGCCATCAGCGCGCGGCCGGAGACACCGTCGAGGTTCTGCCCGGTCATGGCCGCCACAGACTTCACATGCCCGATGTTCTCGGCCACGAGCACCAGGACCACGGGCACAAAGAGGCCCAGGACGCCCAGGTGGAATTCCGGCGTCTGGAACTGAGGCAGCCCAATCCAGGCGGCGGCGTCCATCTTTTCGTAGTTGACCTCACCGCGCAGCATGGCCACCAGGTAGCCCACCACCACACCCACCAGGATGCTCAGGCGCCCGAGGATTCCACGGAACAGGACACTGACCAGGATGATGGTGGCCAGCGTGACGACGGCGGTGACCGGGGCGGCGTCGAAGTTCATTTTGGCGGCGGGTGCCAGGTTGAGGCCGATCAGTGCCACGATGGCGCCGGTGACGATTGGCGGCATCAGCCGGTTAATCCACCCGGCACCGAATTTCTGCACCACCGCGCCGATCAGGGCCAGGGCGACGCCGGCAAGCACCACACCGCCCAGCGCACCGGGCACGCCAAACTGCTGCTGGGACGCCATGATGGGCGCGATGAACGCGAAGCTTGAGCCAAGGTAGCTGGGGATGCGGCCCTTGGTGATGACCAGGAACAGCAGCGTGCCGATTCCGGAGAAGAACAGGGTGGTGGCCGGGGGCATACCCGTGATGATGGGCACCAGGAACGTGGCCCCGAACATGGCCACCACATGCTGCATGCCCACCCCGATGGTCAGCGGCCAGGCCAGCCGCTCATCCGGGGCAACCACATGGCCGGGCCGGATTGACTTGCCGTTGCCGTGGAGCTTCCATTTCATTCCGAGCATGCTCATGGCGGAGGCCTTTCAAGGGGGTGCCGCGGGGGCAGGGATCTTCCGGAGCAAGGATACCGCGCAACCACCGTTCCCAGGCCTGTCCGCCGCCCGGAACCGTCAGGGCCGGCAGTTGCGAACAACAGCCGGCCCCGCCCTGCTGTGGCCAACGTCACCTGCCCTCACGGGAAGAGGACTCAATCGCTTGAAGTTGCAACCATAGGAAGAAGAACAGGCAGCCGCCGCCCGGTGGGCTGCGCAGCGAAAGGTAAGCCAATGACTATTGCCCACGAAGAAGCGGCCATCGATTCGGCCGCCGTTGACGCCATCTTTGCCGAGGCCCGTACCGCCAACTCCTTCACCGGTGAGGTGACCGAGGACCAGGCCCGCGCCATCTACGAACTCACCAAGTTCGGCCCCACCGCCTTCAACTCCCAGCCACTCCGCGTGACCTACGTCCGCTCCGACGAAGCCCGCGCCACGCTCGTGGACACCCTGTCCAACGGCAACAAGGCCAAGACCGCGTCCGCGCCGCTCGTCGCCATCCTCAGCTATGACACCGACTGGGCCGGACAGTGGGAGAACTTCCTCCCCGGCTACAACGCACCCAAGGCCATGTACGACGCCTCCCCGGAACTGACCGCCTCCACGGGCAACAACAACGCCCACCTCCAGGCCGGCTACTTCATCCTGGCCGTCCGCTCGCTCGGCTTCGCGGCCGGACCCATGACCGGCGCCGACTTCAGCGCCATCGATGCCGCGTTCTTCCCGGCCGGTGACCAGAAGAGCTTCCTGGTGGTCAACATCGGGCAGCCTGGCGAGGACGCCTGGGGCGCCGCGAAGCCCAAGTTCAGCTACGAGGACGTTGTCCGCACGGTCTAGTTGCCGTCAGGGGCGTCGATTGACCAGTTTTGCCGGCCCGCCCGCGGTTGCCGGCGCTTGCGCGGCATCAGGGCAGAGCTGGGCAGCAACGTCCCGAAGTTCCCGGGCGCGGAAGGGCTTGGTCAGGTACGCGGCGGCGCCGGAGGCCATGCCCGCGAGCAGATCGTCATTTTCCGCCCGGGCAGTAATGAACAGCAGCGGTGCGGAGCTCAGCGCCCGCACGGCCCTTGCCACCACGTGGCCGTCCATGTCCGGCAGGCCCAGGTCCAGTGTGACCAGGGAGACGGCGGGGTCGGCAGCCGCCGCGATGCCTTCAGCGCCGGTTGCCACTGAGCGGACCTCAAAACCGGCGCGCGCAAGTACCGTCCCGATCAGTCCGCGGATGTCGTCATTATCTTCAATGACAAGACAGATACGTTGTTTTTCCATGGAAGCCCCCGGCCCTCAGCTACGCCCAGTGTAGGGGGCCGGGGCTTCCGCCAGTTGTCACCGTGAAGTTGTCACAGCGCCTTAGGCGATGACACCGTCCACCAGGGCCTTTGCCTCCGCCTGGACCTGCTTGAGGTGTTCCTCGCCCTTGAAGGACTCGGCGTAGATCTTGTAGACGTCCTCGGTCCCGGACGGCCGGGCGGCGAACCATGCGTTCTCGGTGACCACCTTCAGGCCGCCGATCGGTGCGCCGTTGCCGGGCGCCTCGGTCAGCTTCGCGAGGATCGTCTCTCCTGCCAGCTCGGTTGCGGTGACGTCCGACGGCGACAGCTTGCCGAGTGCCGACTTCTGCTCCCGCGTGGCTGCTGCGTCAATGCGTGCGTAGACCGGGGCGCCGAACTTGTCCGTCAGGCCCTTGTACAGCTGGGACGGGGACTTGCCCGTGACGCCGATGATCTCCGAGGCGAGCAGTGCCAGCAGGATGCCGTCCTTGTCGGTGGTCCAGACGCTGCCGTCTTTCTTGTTGAAGGAGGCGCCCGCCGATTCCTCGCCGCCAAATGCCCCTTCACCGGACAGCAGCCCGGGCACAAACCACTTGAAGCCCACGGGGACCTCCACCAGCTTGCGGCCCAGGCTCTCGGCCACGCGGTCGATGATGGAGGAGGAGACCAGGGTCTTGCCCACCACCGAGTTCGGGTTCCAGCCGCTGCGGTTGCGGTAAAGGTAGTCGATGGCGACGGCAAGGTAGTGGTTCGGGTTCATGAGCCCGCCGTCGGGGGTCACGATGCCGTGGCGGTCGGCGTCGGCGTCATTGCCCGTGGCGACGTCGAACGCTGCGGACGGGCCGCCGTCGGACATCCGCTTGATCAGCGAAGCCATGGCGGACGGCGAGGAGCAGTCCATCCGGATCTTTTCGTCCCAGTCGAGGGTCATGAACGCCCACTGCGGATCCACGGTGGGGTTCACCACGGTGAGGTCCAGGTGGTGGCGCTCGCCGATTTCACCCCAGTAATCCACGGCGGCACCGCCCATGGGGTCCGCGCCGATCCGGACTCCGGCATCGCGGATCGCGTCCAGGTTCAGTACCGACGGGAGGTCGTCAACGTAGCTGCTGAGGAAATCAAACTTACCAGTGCTGTCCGCCGCGAGGGCGTCCGCGAGCGGTATGCGCTTCACCCCGCGGAGGTCGTTTTCGAGCAGTTCGTTGGCCCGGTTGGCGATCCAGCCTGTGGCGTCGGAGTCGGCGGGGCCGCCGTGCGGAGGGTTGTACTTGAAGCCGCCGTCGGCCGGCGGGTTGTGGCTGGGGGTGACCACGATGCCGTCCGCCTCGGGCGCGCCCGGCAGCCGGGCCCTGTTGTACGTGAGGATGGCGTGGCTCAGCGCCGGCGTGGGCGTGTAGCCGTGGCGGGCATCGATCAGTACGTGCACGCCGTTGGCAGCCAGCACCTCAAGCGCCGAGTTCTGCGCCGGCTCGCTCAGGGCGTGGGTGTCCTTGGCCAGGAACAGGGGTCCGGTGATGCCCTGGCCGGCGCGGTACTCCACGATGGCCTGCGTGATGGCAACGATGTGCTTTTCGTTAAACGAAGCCTTGAGGCTGGATCCGCGGTGCCCGGAGGTGCCGAACGCCACGCGCTGGCCGGGGTCACCCAGATCCGGCGTGATGTCGTAATACGCGTCAAGAAGCGCAGTGATGTCAACAAGGTCCTGGGGTTGGGCAACTGTGCCCGCGCGGCTAGCCATGGCACCAGCATGCCAGACGTGGGCTGGAGTCAAAACGTCGTGCCCAAAATGCGGCCCCTGTGACGGAAGAAAGTCGGCCCCAGCGGACCGGAACCAAGTAGTCAGCCTGAGTACCCAGGTCCAAAAGTACTTATATACCGGCCACCCGCGGCGCTGCTACTTTCAGAAAACCTCGTAAGGACAAGGACGACGGCGGGACCTCCTGCCGGCGCCGGACGGCGGAAGAGTGGGGGACCGGTCATGGTGGCAGGCGACGGCGCAGCCGAGCAGTCCAGGCTGGCAGCCGAGCGGGTGGCGCGCCTCAAGCGCCAGCTCGACCAGGCCGAGCGGGACACCCGGTCCTGGGACGCAGGCGCAGCAGGCGAAAGACTCGTAGCCGACAGGCTGAGCCAGCTCATTCCCCGCGGCTGGTACGTTCTCCACGATGTGCACTGGCCCGGGCGGCCGAAGGCCAACCTGGACCATGTGCTGGTGGGGCCGGGCGGCATCGTGGTGGTGGACGCCAAGAACTGGACCGGTGAGGTCCGCGTTTCGTCAGGGGTTCTCTGGCAGGGGCGCTACTCGCGGACACAATCCGTGGAGGGGGCGCTGGCCCAGTGCGCCGCCGTGGCCTCGGTACTGGCGCCTCCGCACCGGCGGTTGGTCCGCCCGCTGATTTGCATGGCAGCACAGCCGGACCTCTTCGGCATCACCAGCTCAGACGTGGCAGTGGCGGGTGTGGACCGCGTCGTTGCGGCAGTGACGGCGCTCCCGGCCGTCCTTGACCAACAGACAGTGGTTGGCCTCTACGCCCACCTGGGGCAGATGCTGACGCAGGAACAGGAAGACAGTGCGCTGCTGGGCATGCGCGCGGCGGCCGTCACCAGATCCGCGAATGCAACCTCGGCCGGGTCATCGGATGGAAGCCCGCAGCCAGGCCGGGCAGGGGCAGGGCGGGGACAAAAGGGCCGCGTCGGCGCCGGCAGCACTGCTGGCCGACGCCCGCCGGTTGCCGGGCAGGGTGGCAGCGGAACTGCGGCGAGGACGGGCGGCCGGAAGTCCAATGCCCACGATCATCCGGCCGGCAGCATGGCCAGGCTCGTCCTCCTGGGCGCGTTTGTGATCTTTGCGGTCTACATACTGCCCTTTTGGTCCCGGTAGGACCGACAGTCTGTAGTCCCGCGAACAGCGCCGGCGGTAGGCTGGGAGCAAAGACTTTTGAGGGGGAAATCATGAGTGACCAGCCAACGCCGCGCCCGGATTCAGAGGGGCCCGGCACCCACGCAACAGGTGATTCGCCGGCCGGCTACGAGCCGCCGCAGTTTGTGCCGCCGCAGGGCCCGGACATCCCCGCACCCCCTGTTTATGGCCAGAACCAGTTCGGCCAGAACCAGTACGGTGCCGGCCAGTTCGGCCAGGCCCAGCACGGACAGAACCAGTACGGACAGGCCCAGTACAGCGCCGGCCAGTACGGTGCACCGTATGCGCAGCCGGCCGACCCGTACGGCCAGCCTCCCAGCCCTTATGGGCAGCCCAATCCGTACGGGCAGCCGGCGTACTACGGCGCGCCGGCCGAGCCCAAAGGCCTGAGCATCGCCAGCATGGTGTGCGGCATCGCCTCGGTCATGCTCGGATGGTTCCTGCTTCCGCAGGTTGCTGCGATCATCACCGGCCACCTGGCACTCAAACGTGAACCGTCCGGCAAGGGCATGTCCATCACCGGGCTGGTCCTGGGGTACCTCTGCCTGTTGGGCTACGGCGCCTTCTGGCTGCTGGTTGTCGTGGCCGGGGCCATGTACAGCACGTCCGGATACTCTTACTGACCCGACAGGCTGTAGCCACGCCGCAGTCTGCGGTGCCCGCTTCCTGACGGATTAGCGGAGCAGCTCCACATCTGAAACCAACTCAATATGGGCCAGCATGGCCTGCGCCGCGCCATCCGGGTCCTGTGCCCGGATGGCGTCTGCAATTTTGCGGTGCGAAGCCAGCGATTGCTCAGGCCTGCCCGGCTGGCCCAGGGATTCCATCCTCGTTTCCAAAATCATCTCCGCGATAAAGGCCATCAGCTGGGCCAGCACCGCCGAGTGCGCCGCTCCCGTCACCGCCTGATGGAACAGTTCATCACCGTGGGTCCCACGGTCTCCCTCGCCAATTTCCCCGGCCATGACCTCCAGTGCGGCGTCGATCGCCGCGAGGTCTTCCTCAGTGCGCCGTTCCGCCGCCAACGCGGCCAGTTTCACCTCCAGGGTGCTTCGCGCCTCGACGATTTCCGGCAGCCGGCTCTGGTGTTCGCGCAACCCCTTTATGACCGATGCCACGCTGGGCCGCCGTGCCAGGACGGCGCCGGTGCCGTGCTGAACATCGATCACGCCAAGCACCTCAAGTGCCACCAAAGCCTGGGCCAGTGTTGCCCGGGAGACGCCCAGCCGTTCCGCCAGATCGCGTTCGGCCGGCAGCAGGTCACCGGGCCCCAGCTGGGCCGATTCGATGTAGGCAAGGATCTGTTCCACCAGCTGCTCATACAGCCGTGGCCGGGTCACACGTTCCAGTCCGAGCCGCGCTGTTTTCTCCACAAAGGCCTCACTACGTTGTCGATTCCTCCCAGAATACACCGCAGGCGTATTGACAGATTGACTCGGTGTCTAGGAGGCTAGTCCAGTGAGCCAGTTACTCACATCACAATCTTTAGACCTTAGGAGGACCAACGATGTCCGCTCCTGTCTTGTCCATCATCATCCTGGCGGCGATGTTCCTGCTCGCCACCGTCCTGCCACTGAACATGGGTGCCCTGGCGTTTGTCGGGGCCTTCCTGCTCGGCAGCGTCGTGCTCGGGATGTCCACGAACGACATCCTGGCCAACTTCCCCGGCGGCCTGTTCCTGACCATCGTGGGCGTCACCTACCTGTTCGCGATTGCCCAGAACAACGGCACCATCGACCTCCTGGTCCGTGGAGCCGTCAAAATGGTAGGGAGCCGGGTGGCCCTGATTCCGTGGGTCATGTTCGCCATCACCGCCGTCATCACGTCCGTGGGCGCACTGTCTCCCGCCGCCGTCGCCATCATTGCCCCGATTGCCCTCAGCTTTGCCGGTAAGTACAAGATCAGCCCGCTCCTGATGGGAATGATGGTCATCCACGGAGCCCAGGCCGGCGGGTTCTCCCCGATTGCCGTCTACGGCGTCACGGTCAACGGCATCCTGGCCAAGACTGACCTGGAGTTCAGCCCCACGGCGCTCTTCCTGAGCAGCCTGGTCTTCAACCTCGTCATCGCCCTCGTCCTCTTTGTGGTCCTGGGCGGCCGGGCCCTCTTGTCCTCCAAGGTCAGCCACTTCGTGGAGCAGGCGGCCGAAGCCCGGATGTCCGTCAGCGTGGGGGCAAAGGCAGGAGACGTTCCCTTCAAAGGCTCCGGCTCCGGCATGTACGGCCCCCGGGACCCGGCCGGCGACGGCGCCGCAGCAACCAAGGAACGGTCTGAGCGGATCCCGCAGCTGGTGACCATCGCAGGCCTGGTCGCACTGGCCGTCATCGCCCTCGGGTTCAAGGTGGATGTCGGCTTTGTGTCCATCACTATCGCCCTCGTGCTGGCGCTGGTCTCTCCGAAGGCCCAGAAGGGCGCCATCAACAAGATCAGCTGGTCAACGGTGCTCCTGATCTGCGGCATGCTCACATTTGTCGGCGTGCTGGAGGAAGCCGGAACCATCGGGTTTGTCTCCAACGGCGTGGCCGGAATGGGCATGCCCCTGCTGGCAGCACTCCTCATTTGCTACATCGGCGCCGTTGTGTCCGCCTTCGCTTCCTCCACCGCGATCCTTGCCGCCCTCATTCCGCTGGCCGTGCCGTTCCTCTCCACGGGGGATATCGGCGCCGTCGGCGTGATCTGTGCACTCGCCGTGTCCGCCACCATCGTGGACGTTTCACCGTTCTCCACCAACGGGGCCCTGGTCCTGGCCAACGCGCCCGAAGGCGTGGACAAGGACAGGTTCTACAAGCGCATCCTCGGCTACAGCGGAATCGTCATCGTGGCCGGGCCACTGCTCGCGTGGCTGGCCCTGGTGGTGCCCGGCTGGCTGTAGGCCCACGTCCAACCCCCGCTGCCCCGCGCTGCGCAACCCAACCAGACCAAAAAGGAATCCAGGCATGAGCACAACTGACGAAACCCGCAGGAGCGGCCCCCTCTCCGGGCACCTTGTGGTGGACCTTAGCCGGGCGTTGGCCGGGCCGCACGCCGGGATGATGCTGGCCGATCTCGGCGCCCGTGTCATCAAGGTGGAGAACCCGGGCACGGGGGACGACACCCGGGGCTGGGGACCGCCGTTCGTCGGACCCGAGGACGATCTGCAGTCCACCTACTTCATGTCCTGCAACCGCAACAAGGAATCCATCAGCCTGGACCTGAAAAGCGACGACGGCAGGGAGGTGCTCCGCAGCCTGCTGGGACGCGCCGACGTCGTGATCGAAAACTTCCGCCCCGGCGTGATGGACAGGCTGGGTTTCTCAACCGCGGCCATGCACGGACTCAACCCCCGGCTGGTGGTCCTCTCCATCACGGGGTTCGGCCACGACGGCCCCGAGTCGCAGCGCAGCGGCTACGACCAGATCCTCCAGGGCGAAGCCGGACTGATGTCCCTGACCGGGTCCGGACCGGACGACCCGCAGCGCGTGGGCGTGCCCATCGCGGACCTGCTGTCCGGCATGAACGGGGCCTTCGGTGTGCTGGCAGCCCTGGTGGAACGGGACAGGACCGGCCGCGGACAGATCGTGCGCACCTCGCTGCTGGCGTCGCTTATCGGGGTCCACGCCTTCCAGGGAACGCGCACCACCGTCGCCGGTGAAGTGCCGCAGGCGCAGGGCAACCACCACCCGTCCATCGCCCCCTACGGGCTGTTCGCATGCCGCGACGGCAGCGTGCAGATCAGCGTGGGCAGCGAGAGACTGTGGGCTTCCTTCGCCGCGGCCTTCGGCCTGGATCCCGCCGCACCGGGCTTCGCCAGCAACGCCGACAGGGTGCGTAACCGCGCGGCGGTGATTGCCGCCGTCGAACGCGTTTTTGCCGGCTACGGCGCGGCGGAGCTGCTGGCGAAACTCAACGACGCCGGGATCCCGGCCGGGAAGGTGCGCTCGCTGGACGAGGTGTACGCCTGGGACCAGGTGGCCTCCCAGGGGCTGGTGGTCGACGTCGAGCACCCGGTGCTGGGGACGGTCAGCCTGCCCGGTCCGCCGCTGAGGTTCTTCGCGCCCGGGGACGCAGCGGAGACCACCGTGACTGCCCACGACGCACCGCCGCTGCTGGACGAGGATGGGCAGGGCATCCGCGAATGGCTGGGATTGACTGCGTCCGTTGCGGGGGTGAAGTAGGTGCCCACCACGGAAAAAGTCCGCCACCTGAACGCGGCCGAACTGCTGGACGCCGTTGTCGATCCAGGGACCTTCGTCTCCTGGGACACGCCCGCGCAGGAGCCCCAGGCCAACGCGGACTACGCCCGGGACCTGGCCAGGGCGCGGGAACGGAGCGGGACGGACGAATCCGTCATCACCGGCTCCGGCCTGATCCGGGGACACCGGGTTGCGGTCATCGTCAGCGAGTTTTCTTTCCTGGCCGGATCGATCGGCCACGCCGCGGCGCAGCGGATCGTGGCAGCCGTGGAGCGGGCCACAGCCGAAGGGCTGCCGCTGCTCGCCGGACCCGCCTCCGGCGGCACGCGCATGCAGGAGGGGACGCTGGCGTTCCTGTCCATGGTCAAGATCACCGGGGCGGTACGTGCCCACCGGCAGGCCGGGCTTCCGTACCTGGTCTATCTCCGGCATCCCACCACCGGCGGAGTGATGGCCTCCTGGGGCTCCCTGGGCCACATCAATGTGGCGGAACCCGGGGCGCTGCTGGGATTCCTGGGACCCCGCGTGTACGAGGCCCTTCATGGTGAAGCGTTTCCCGACGGCGTACAGGTAGCGGAGAACCTGTTCAGCAAGGGCTTGATCGATGCCGTCGTGGAACCGTCCGAACTGCCGGCGATCATCGAGCGGGCGCTGGACATCCTGGCAGCGAAGCCCTCAGCCGGACCGGTTGCCGAACCGGCCACCCTTGCCGTCCGCCCCGCGGCTGTGGACGCGTGGACGTCCATCGGCATTTCCCGCCAGCCGCGGCGTCCGGACCTGCGCCAGCTCCTGCGCTACGGCGCGGACGACGCGCTGCCCCTGAACGGCACCGGCCAGGGCGAGAAGGATCCCGGACTGCTGCTGGCCCTGGCCCGCTTCGGCGGCCAGTCCTGCATCGTCCTCGGCCACGCGCGGCCCCTGCGGAAGGACGCGGCAGGTATGGGGCCGGGTTCGCTGCGGGAGGCGCGGCGGGGCATGAAGCTCGCCGAGGAACTGCGCCTGCCGCTGCTGACGGTGATCGACACCGCCGGTGCGGCGCTGTCGCAGGAAGCCGAGGAAGGCGGCCTGGCGGGCGAGATCGCACGGTCCCTGCACGAACTGATCGGCCTGGAGTCGCCGTCGGTCTCTGTGCTCCTGGGCCAGGGCGCCGGAGGTGGCGCGCTCGCCCTGCTGCCGGCGGACAGGACCATCGCCGCCCAGCACAGCTGGCTCTCGCCGCTGCCGCCGGAGGGGGCCAGCGCCATTGTGCACCGCACCACGGAGTTCGCGCCGCAGATGGCAGATGCCCAGGGTGTCAACGTCGCTTCCCTTTACGCCAACGGCCTGGTGGACCACATCGTGGATGAACGGGACGATGCGTCATTGGAGCCCAGGGAGTTCTGTGCCCGCATGGCACGGGCCATCGAGTACGAGCTCGGAACCCTTGCGGGTGTCCCCGTGGCCGAACTGCTGGCGGCCCGGGCCAGGAAGTATAGGGAGCTGTAGCTGCTCCCGGCTCCGGACAGCGGAAAGGCCTCCGCGGGGAGGCCTTTCTTCGAAGAAGTTCCGGCTTTGCGGGTCAGACCTTCTCGTGCTCGCGGTCAACAACCGGTTCATGGGTTGTGGGTGTCTTCCGGCGAAGCGGGAAGGCCCAGAACTTGAAGTCCTGTGCCGTGTAATGCGGCTCCGGACGCTCCGGTGGTGTTTCGTGGCGCGCTTCGGGTT
>DATFAE010000124.1:0-1565 GCA_035254945.1 Arthrobacter sp.
CCACCCCCTCTCTTATTCATGCAGTTACTCGATCAGAGCCCCCTGGTCGAGGGCCTGTGCGGGAAGGAAGGCCGCTCACGAAACTCCTGCCCGGGCTCCCGGCGAACGGGATAGAGCGAGTGCCCATCCACCGGCGACTCCAATAGCGAGCAGTACGGTGACGAAGCCGATCGCCGGTGCGCTCGGCCACGTCAGGGCGCCCCCATACCGCAGCAGGGCGAGCGCCTGCAGAATGACGAAGGCAACCGAGGTCAGAGCCACGGGGCGGACGGTGCGGAGGTCGCCGCTCAGCTGGCCCTGCGCGGCCGACCACCCGAGACCGACCAGCCACGCTCCGATCGCCCTCGCCGTGAGTTCGGACAGTGTCCACGGCCACCACGGCGCGGCATAAGTGGGCACTGCCAGGAGCGCCACGCCATATAACAGCAGTATGCCGGCGACTCCCACCATGAGCAGCCGGAGCGCAGGAGGCAGCACCGGCCGTCCCGCCGTTACGGACATTGGGGCATGACGCAGGGACCGCATCTGCATCCAGCTGATGACGAGCATGGCCACGGGAACAATGGCATAGATTGCCAGCCACGCCCAGGTGGCTACTTGGGCAATTGGGCCAGTGTCCGGCGACAGGTGGAAACGATCGAGATGAACCAGGGTGACTCCGAGGGTCAGTGTCGTGAAGACGAACACGGGCCACACTGCCAGCCTGGCTGACTCCCAACTTGCAGAGCGGGCGCCCGTCACCTCCAGGCCGGCGGCCGACCAGTAGGCCGCCCCGAGGAAGACCGCGGTCATGGGCGGATTGACTGTCCACGCGAACCATTCCGCAGTCCGGAGCGGAAACACGAACAGCACGAGCCCGGCAAGAAACACGAGGAATGCAGCGACGTAGAGGAGCCATCGCATCGGCGGAATCAACGGCGTGACCTCAGTTGATGCGGACATCACCGGGCAGTTCCTCGGGCGCGGCTGCCCCACCAGGGGCAGGGGGCGAGGCAGGCAGGGGGTGCTCGGCCAGGTAGGTGTGGAGCATCGAGACCACGGTTGCCCCGTCCCCGACCGCAGTAGCCACTCTTTTGATCGAACCGGCCCGCACGTCCCCGATCGCGAATATGCCGGGCATGCTGGTTTCGAGCGCCAAGGGATGCCTGTCCGGCCTGATGGACCCGGCGTCACTGACATCCCGGTTGGCGCCCGTGCGAAGAAAACCGGCCTGGTCACGCTCCACCGTGTCGGGCAGCCAGGAGGTCCGCGGTACCGAACCGATCAGCACAAACAAGCCGCCGGCTTCGATCTCCTCGCTCGGCGTTGCGTCGGCGGCTCCGGCTGCGGCAACCTTGACGGCGGCAAGGAATCCGTCCCGATCGCGGGCCCCCACGATAACTGCGCCATAGCGGATCGCAACGTTCCGGGTGGCCTCCAGTTGGGAGATGAGGTATTCCGACATGCTGACCGACAGAGTGGGTCCGCGCACCAGCAGCGTCACCTTCTTTGCGTACTTCGCAAGGTGCAGAACCGCCTGTCCGGCCGAGTTGCCGCCACCCACGACGCAGACGGGCTTTCCGGCC
>DATFAE010000125.1:0-2561 GCA_035254945.1 Arthrobacter sp.
CTCTTTTCGTTTTTAAGCGTCGCTTCCCTGCCGCGCATGCGGCGGAGCGGCCCGCATCACGTGCGGGGGCCGACGTCGGCCTTCACAGCGGTGACCGGGCAGCCCGACTCAAGGATGACCCGCTGGGCGGTGCTGCCGAGGAACAGTTTGCCCACGGGGGAGCGCCGCCGAAGACCGATCACAATCAGCTCTACGGCATCCTCATAGGAGGCGTCGATCATGACGTCGGCTGCGTCCGTGCCGTCATTGGGACGAAGGGCGGCGGACACGCCCGCTGCCGCTGCTGCGGTGATGGCCTCCTGGATGTCGGACTCTGCCTCCGCCGAGTTGTCGCCGGGGAGCGGGCCCATGATCTGCAGATCCGTCTTTCGCAGCACGGCTTCCTCGATGGCTGCGCGGAGGGCCGCGCGTCCTTCCTGACTGGCGACGTATCCTACTGCGACGCTCATGCCTGCACTCCCGTCAGCACAGTGCCGGCTGTCACGAATGAATGGAGGTTGGCGAGGGTCAGTTCAGCCATCGCCGCCCGGGTCTCGTGGGTGCCGCTTCCAAGGTGGGGCAGCAGAACCACGTTCTCCAGGGCCAGTAGGTCCTCGGGGACCTGGGGCTCCTCCGCGAAAACGTCCAGTCCGGCGCCAGCCAGCCGACCGGCGAGCAGCGCGGCCACCAAGGCGTCCTCATCCACAACGGATCCCCGTGCGATGTTAATCAGGTAGCCATCCGGGCCGATGGCATCGATGACGCCGGCGTCCACTAGCTTGGCTGAGTCCGGTCCTCCGGCTGCGGCAACAATGAGCACATCACAGCCCGCGGCAAGTTCACGCGGAGAGTCGGCATACCGGTAGCCGACTCCCTCCACCGGGTTCCGGCTGTGGTAGCTGATTTCGCAGTCGAATCCCTCCAGCCGCCGTGCGATGACCCGGCCGATCCTGCCCAGTCCGAGGATCCCGACCCTCTTGCCGCTGGCCTTCGTGGCCAGGGGAAAATTGCCCTTGCTGAGCCAATCACCGCGACGGACGAAGCGGTCCGCACTGCTTACTCCGCGCAGGACGTCCAAGTAGAGCGCCATGGCGGTGTCCGCCACGCAGTCGTTGAGGACGTCGGGGGTGTTACTGACGGTGATGCCACGCTCGAATGCCTGGGCGACGTCCGTCGTGTCATAGCCGACGCCGAAGTTGATGACCGCGCGCAGGTTCGGCAGGGCACGCATTAGGTCTGGTCCCACGCCGACCTTCCCGGAAGTGACGGCAACTTCGAAGGATTCGCCATGGTCCTGCAGAAACCCTTCACGTTCACCGGGTGAATCGGGCAGCCGCACGGCGCCGTAGTCACGGCTGATGGGTTCTTGGACGGCTGGCATGAGGGGTCCTACCTGCAGGACGGAGATGTTCTTCATAGCTGCACACTAGGTTTCTGATTCATACGCGTCCAACATGTAAATGGCATAGTTCGATTCCCGAAGTGAATCGATCCGGCGACTGGGCCGGAATGGCGCGGTTTTCCAGGAGGAGTGGCGGCCGTCACGTGATGCGCCCTTCCTCCCTGCGTGCCGTCGCCCGCTGTGGCGGCTTCGTCACCGCCTTGTGGTGCCATGGCACCTGAACTAGCTTGAATCCAGCGCGGCCTCAAGCACCTGTCCTGGATGCCTTGCTCCACTCGCACCGCGGACACCCCGCTGCCGCTCGTAGCCAACTCGGAGGAACCCAATGACGTCTTCTTCAAGACCTGCACTTCCCGCCCTGATCAAATGGCCGGCCCTCGCATCCGTGGCGATGCTGGGTCTAAGCGGCTGCTCGGTGGCCAATTCCGATGACGGCGGTGGCGCTGCCGCCTCTGACACCGTCCGTGTGGTGCTCAGCCAGGAACCACCTACGCTGGAAGCGTGCGAATCCAACCTGACGTCCACGGGCGTTGTGGTCCGCTCCAACGTTACGGAGCCGCTGATCGAGCGCAACCCCCAGACCGGGGACCTTGAGCCCAAGCTCGCAACCGAGTGGAAGGCAACCAGTGCCACAGAGTGGACGCTGAAGCTTCGGGAGGGTGTGACCTTCCAGGACGGTACGCCGTTCAACGCCGAGGCGGCCGCATTCACGATCGAACGGGCAGTCAACTCCAATCTGGGCTGCAATGTTGAAGGTTACGTATTCGGCGATGCGGACCTCGCAGTGAAGGCCGTGGATGCGGCGACGTTGACCGTGACCACAACTGATCCGGACCCCATTCTGCCGCTGCGCCTTTCGTTCCTTGAGGTGGTTCCTACATCGACCAGCACCACGGAAAAGGTCCGCGAGCCGGTCGGCACAGGCCCCTACAAGGTTGAGAAGTGGGACGCCGGACAGAAAATCATGCTCTCAAGCTGGGACGGCTACTGGGGTGACAAACCGGCCTACGCTAAGGCCGAGTACCAGTGGCGTTCGGAAAGCTCGGTCCGGGCGGCCATGCTTACCAGCGGCGAAGCCGACCTGGCGATGGGTCTCAGCCCGGACGACAACGTCGGTGACCTCGGCATCGACTACCCCAACAACGAGACAGTCGCGTTGCGGCTCGATGCCAACGAGGCA
>DATFAE010000126.1:0-22943 GCA_035254945.1 Arthrobacter sp.
TGGCGGTGCCGATGGCCTGCAGCCCTGCCACTCCGGCGCCGAGGACCAAAACACGGGCCGGCGGAACGGTGCCGGCGGCGGTCATGTACAGCGGGAAGAATCGCGGCAGCCGGATGGCGGCCTCCAGCACGCAGCGGTAGCCCGCCACGAGTGCCTGGGAGCTGAGGGCGTCCATGGACTGGGCACGGGAGATGCGGGGCACCAGTTCCAGGGCGAAGGCGGTGACTCCGGCGTCCGCGAGCGCGTGGACGGTGGCCAGCTCGGACGACGGCGAGGCCAGGCCCACGGTGACGGCACCGGCTTTCAGCGACTTGGCGGTGGCCGGTTCCAGCGGGCGGACGTGGGTGAGGATGTCCAGGTCGGCGAGGTCCAGGGCCGGGACCACGTGGGCGCCGGCGGTGCTGTACTCATGGTCGCTGTGCCCGGCGGCGTCGCCTGCTCCGGTTTCGATCAGCACGTCAAGGCCCAGCCCGGCCAGCTGCCTGACGGTTTCGGGCGTGGCGGCCACGCGCCGTTCACCTTCATGGCGTTCCCGCGGTATGCCCAGTTTCACCCGCCAACTCCCCTCACGGACGAGCGCGGCAGGGCCTCAGGGGTGGCGCCCAACCGGCTGACCGGCGTGAACGTCGCGGAGCGGCACTGCTGCACGTAGTTGGCTAGAGTCTATGGCCCTCCGCGCGAACTGGCAGCTAATTCCCCCAGATTCGCGTTTTGGGGTCATTTGCGGCCAGTTCGCGATGCGTCCGGGCCCTCTCAGCCGCGCAACGACTCAGTACTCGTCACGTTCGACAATCTCGAAGTTGTCCGGGAGGGTCCACACCTGGCCCATGCGGTGATTGCTTTCGTTGAGTGTATTGACCAGGCCAATTCCCTCGGGACTGTTCATGATGACAGGGCTGTTGAGCAGTGGACCAACAACTCCTCCAGTGGTTGTCCCGCCCACGATGGCGGTCCCGGGCTCCTGAAGGGGGACGGTTGCATAGCCGGTTTCCGGCGCGGCGTACGCGTCCAGCATCCCGTCCTGGTTGTAGTCGGACGCGCCCAGTTCCTGGCGGCCGTCTCCGTCCCGGTCGACAGTCAAGGCTTCCGCGACGCCGTTCTGGTCGGTGTCATAGACCGTGCTGTCTACGTAGCCGTCAAGGTTTGCATCAACTTCGACGGATTCCACCCTGCCATCCTGGTTGTTGTCGTGACCGATCCCTTCGAAGTACTGATCGCCGTTGCTGTCGCTCTGGTAGGTGTCGATATAGCCGTCGTAGTTAGTGTCCAAAGCATACGAATCGACAACTCCGTCACCGTTCAGATCGGCGGCACCCACATCCCCCAGGCCGTCACCGTTGTTATCCGTAAACGAGTAGCTTTCCCATGACATGGCTGATCTCCTTTGCTGCGGAAGCCCGGCTTCCTGGTGGCTTGGTTTTCATTAGAGCGTTGCTGCAGCCGGAAAGTTCCCGGAACTGTGTCCCAGGAACCGGGAACTTTCCCCGCGGTTGGAGCATCCAAGGAGTATGAAAGAGGTCGCTGTACACGGAAGGGCATCGACGTTGAGTTCCTTTGCTGCAGAACGCTCTGACATCGGGGTAGCGGCTGAACATCTGCTGGCCGAAGTCGAGACGCTTGTAGGGCTGGCCGGGGCACATGACGTCACGAGCTGCCGGAATGCGCTCCAAAAGCCCACCGCCATCGCGGTGACCGGAAGGGTCAACACGGGAAAATCCACTCTGGTCAACGCGCTGATTGGCGCCAAAATGGCACCAACATCGTCACAGGAAACCACCGCCCTGCTGTCCCACTACACCTACGGCGCACCCACCAGGGCGGAGGCCATGCTTCTGACCGGCAAAGTTCTTCCTGTGTCCTGCACGCCCAACGGCCCGGACCTCGGTGACATCCCGGCAGAAAGCGTATCCTCCCTCCATATCTATCTTCAGTCTGCGGCACTGCGCCTCAGCACTTTCATTGATACCCCGGGTCTTGAATCTGCGGTGACCAAGAACTCTGCACGGACGCTCGAGGGGATCCTCCCGGATGACAACGCCGCAACCCGCGCTGATGTGTTGCTCTTCCTGGTTCGGGATGCTTTCCGCCCTGATGACGAGGCCTTCTTAGCGCGTTTCACCGCATCCCGCACCTCAGATGCGGCGCCGGCACAAGCCATCGGTCTCTTGGCGCACGCGGACAATTTCGGCGGCGGACCGTGGCGGGCTGCGGACCCCATCGACGAGGCGCGCGAGGCAGCGCCCGCGCTTGCGCTTCGGATGCCTGGGCTGACAACAGTACTTCCGGTCTCGGCCCTTTTGGCAGAGACCGTCCGGACAGGCGCACTGACTGAGAATGATGCACGGGTTTTGCGTCGCCTCAAGGACGTTGATGTTACCCACCTTCAGTTTTACGAACAGTTGGGTGCACCTGCGGAGGTGGACGTCGCTGACCTCCGCAGGCTGACTCGACTCGTCGGCGCGTATGGACTCAAGTTTGGCCGCCAGCACAGCGCTTCGCTGAGCCAACTGCTCTCCTGGCTGTACGAACGGTCAGGCCTGGAACAGCTGGACCAGGCGCTCGGGAAGACCGTAACGGGACCGGCTGAATGCTCCCGGGTGGAAACCATGTTGTCCGGACTGATGGACATTGCACGCAGCAAGTCGTGGCCCAGTGAAGTCCGGATGGTGATCGAAGCAGCACGGCATTCTCCGGCTTTTCACCGGTTGGAGGAGAGGAACGCGCTTGAACTTCTGCGGTCCACCCAGCCGAATCATGGACTGGTGCCTGTCCTCGAGGATCTCGCAGGAGGCCGGGAATGGCCGCCTGCCCTGACACCGCAAGTTCCAGACGGCAAAGGTTACCTGGAGCTCGCGTCCAAGTACCAGTCATTGATCGGGACCGCCACCACAGGGGCGGAGGCAAAGGCAACCCGAGCGATAGCCCGCTCCCTGCTGATACGCTCCGCAGCAGTTGGAAATGGAGCCTAAGGTGAGGGACCTAACCGCGGTCAACATCCGCGAGCAACGCACTTTCGAGAATGCGCCGCGCACGGCTTATCCGGCTTTTCACAGTGGCCACTCCAACGCCCTGGTAGGCGGCAACCTGCGCATAAGTAAAATCGCACAACTCCCTGAGGACCAAGGCAACCCGAAAATCCTCAGGAAGGGATTTCAGCATGGCCTGTACTTGGTCAGAGGCGGCGAGTTGTTCCGCGAAGTCCCTCTCGCGGGAGACAAGATTGTCGGCCAGTTCCTCGGTGGTTTTCCGGGAGCGGATCACTGCAAGCGCCGCATTTGCCGCGATGCGATAGAGCCACGTGCTGAAGCCGGACTCGCCACGAAAATTGGCGATACCCCGCCAGGCTGCCAAGAGCGTGTTCTGGAGCGCGTCCTCGGCGTCGTAGGTGTTACCGGTAATGCGCAGGCATACGGACCAGAGCATCGAACGGTGACCCACGACCAAAGCCTCGAACGCCCTGGAGTCGCCGTCTTTGGCCGCCAAAAGGAGAGTCTGGTCCATGCACGCGTCCATAATTCCCCTCGTCGGGTTAAGGTCGCCGTGCCCCCCAAATTGGCCGGTGGTACGCCAACTATAGACCCACCGGATTTGATCAGCCAGCCCTCGAAAAGGGAAATCAAAAATGAGTTCTGAACTTCCAGAGATTTCGCTTAAGGAACTATTGATGGTCCCTGACGGTCCGCCCGAGTCAGTGTGGAGGACAGCACTGGATGCTGCACTGGCTGACACGGCCGGAAGTGAAGGTGACGTGTCCGCTCCCGGGGATGTTGACGGGGCCTCGGGCGTGGTTGACGAAAACGCGGAGACCGGTGACCAAGACGGGGACGTCATAGACGACGTGGAACCCGGAGGGACCGTCAGTACTGCGTGGGAAGACTCCAGCGGGACAGAACCAGCAGACTGGACAGAACGGGATGATGCGGGCCCCCATGACTACTGACCTTCAGCAACTTTCACTGCTCAACTCGGCGCGGACAGTTCTCAGCTCCTCCACCCGCGCGCTGCGAACCGCCGGGTATCCGGAAGCCGCTGATCGAGTGATCCGTCTAGCCAGCACGGGTACCCCCAGGCCGGTGGTCGTTTTTGTCGGCGAAAGCGGCCGGGGCAAATCCTCAGTGGTCAACACCCTGGCCTCAGTCGGTGATGACCTCCCCGGCAGCAGTGGTCAGGGGATCTACCGTTTGCTGGCTCCCGCAAGCGGTGCTGGCGATAGCGACAGGGAAGTCTGGGTTTACCCGGACGGTTCCCGGGCGCCTGGCCTTTTGCCGGGCATCCACCCCATAGGCGTTGAAGTTCCTCACGCCGGAACGCTCATCGGCGATGTGACCCTCCTCGATGCCCCCAGCGCAGGCGGCCTCGCGGGACCCCAGGCGCTACTGAACCTGAAAATCCTGGAGGCCGCATCCGTGGCCGTCTTCGTGACCGATGCGGGCGCCGTTCTATCCAACGCTGAGCTCTCCTACCTCCGACTCTGTTCAGAGCAGGTTGAAGCAATAGGGCTGGTGGTTACTAAAACCGATCTCTACCCCGACTCGTGGAAGGATGTGGTGGCCGGCAACGCCGCCTTGCTTAAAGCCCGGCTCCCGCGCCTTGCCAATTCCTTCGTGTTAGGCATTTCCACCGAAATGGCGAGGGCGGCCGCGTCCGTGCCCACACCGTCCGCAAAAGCCCTCCTCGAGGCAGCTTCGGGCTTCCAGCACCTGCAAGAGGCCCTGAAACGGGACCTGGCGCGTGCCGCGAGCGCTCCTACTGCCAACGCCCTCCGCCTTGCCCGTACCGGGCTCGAGGCTCATCGCCAGGCTCGGCTGACTCACCTAATGATGACTGAGGCACCAGCCGAATCACGGGCGGGCATGATCGCTGAGCGTCAACGCCTGTCAGACCTCAAGGAAGAGCAGCAACGCTGGACCATGGACCTTGAACGGGATCTTGGCGAACTTCGCGCCGGCGTGCTGCGGCGCGTTAGTGAAGCACTGGACAGCTGGTCAGCGCAATGGCGCAGCCACATCCACAGCGCCAAGGCACTGCGGGATGCCAAAACAACGCAAACGCTGACAAATGATATTTTCGCGGGCCTCCAGGCGATCAGAGCCACGGTCATTACCGATGCGGAGGCGGAACTCCGAAGCCTCATACAGGGAGTTTTCCGGGGGGTACCGTTGCCGGGAATCCTGGATGACATCCTCAACAGCAGCGAGCGTCCGACGGATACCATGCACATGGGCAGCGAAAAGCACGGTGTTGGTTTCGATCCTTCCCTTGTGATGTCCATCGTCATGGGCTCCAGCATGGGCACCTCAGTTGCGGGCCTGCTCTCTGGGGGTGCCGCGGCCGCAACAGGATCCCTGGCTGCGGCCGCGTGGCCGCTTGCCGTCCTTGGTGCAGGAGGATGGTTCGCCGTGAACCGCTTCTACCGCCAAAACATGTTGGAGAAGAATCGGCTCCTCGGGGAACTTCCCCGCCTCGCGCAGGCTGAAAGAGCGATTATCACGGACTATCTGGAAGCCCGCCTGAGGCGGTTGAAACCGGAAATCGTGGTCGCTTACCGTGCGCAACTGCAGAAGTCCCTTACGGAACTGCAGCAGCTCATTCGTGAGAGCCAAGTACAGGAGCAGCTCTCAGCCCAGGCCCGGGAGTCACAGCTCGGCTCGCTCAAACGCGAAATCGGACAAATCGAGGGCCTGTTGGCCGACGTCGATTCCAGCCTCGTGAAACTTCGCAGCCTGTAATGGGAACTTTCCCGGTCATCGCAAGCTCTAACAGTTACCACTTCGCCTAGGAGGAAACAATGGACTCAACCCAGGATGCCACGACCACCGACCTCACGGCCCAGGACACCCCCTTGATGGAGCCTGCCGCCCCTGACTACGAATCCGTTGACCTGGACGGAAACGGAACGGTCGATGGCGTCTTCGCCCAGATTGACTCCACTGTCGCCGTCGTCGCCATCGATTCGGATGCCGACACGTCCGTTGACTCCGCCTATATCGACCTCAACGGCGATGGAACTGCCGACGCCGTTGTGACGGAGTCCGACGGCGGATATCTTGTCGCGGAAGTCAACGGCAACGCCGACCCTCAATGGATTTCACGCGAGGAGCTGACCACTGCGGCCCCCGAACTCGTAGCCCTCCTGGACGTTGAGCTCTCGAGCGAAACAGTCGCAGTCACCGACGAGCCCCAGGCTTTGGACTCGGGCCAGGATACGAAAATCGGAGATCCTATCGGTGACTCCGAGTTCTGGTTCCAGCAGGCGGAGAACGGATTCTGCCTTCCGGCAAGCATCGCCCAGATCGTCTCTGAGTACACGGGTGTCATTTACAAAGATGAAATGGAGTTCGTGGACATTGCCAATGAGATTGGTGCCTTCAGCGTCGGCCACGACGGCGTTCCGGGAATACCGTTCGAAAAAGGCGTAGAGATTCTCAACGAAGCGGGCGTTCCCGCAGAGTACAGGTTCGGTGATCTGGAAAGTCTTGAGGCTGACCTCGACGCGGGCTACAACATCATTGTTTTCGTCGACAGCGGGGAGCTGTGGACCGGCGAAGGTAGTGAGGACTACGTACCGGATCATGCGGTGGTGATCACCGGCATCGACACCGAACGCGGCACAGTGATCCTGTCCGACCCTGGCTCTCCCGGCGGCAACTTTTCCGAAGTCCCCATCGGGTTGTTCATGAATTCATGGGCTGACTCGGAAAACGCGATGATCGTTTGCGACAAGGCGCCAGACCAAGGGACCACACCAGGCGAGGACCAGGGCGCCACAGACGTTGACGCCGTCGAGCCGGGTATTTCAGAGTCCGCCCAGGGCAGCACCCAAGGGGTTCCCACTGAAACCACAACCGCATGGGCGGTTCAAAACCCGTGGATCCTGCTGCCTGTGTCGCTGCTGGCAAGCGTATTGACCAGCCGCAACTAAGTCGGGGACGGGCATGCGCGGCGGCGTGATCACACCACCAGCCTGCGGGGACGGCCCGGCAGGGAGCGGTCAGCTGCCGTGCCTTCCCACCTCGACGCCGACGCCCGTTGAGCGCCAGCAACAGCATGGCCCGGCAATTTCCATGCAGCCCACACCCGACACATCGTCATCTCAGGTAAATGTGGCTGTTCCCGCTCAACTGGCCGACTTCCCAGGATGGGTCTGGGTGGTATTGGCACTCCTCGCCGGAGCAGTGCTGATTCTGGCATTCCTTCTCATCCGATCAATTCTTTCCGGCCGAACGCGGCGGCACCTGGACACGGCACATAACCCGCAGGCCCCCCTCCCGCCGTTAGGCTCCGGGGACCTGCTCCAGGCGCTCATCGGCGTGTATGACCTGTCAACGAGTGACGTCGTCCGGGCTCATGTTCAAAAGTCATTGCGGACAGCCGGGGTCACCGCCATCGACCCAATGCCTGGAGACCCATTCGACAACGGGCTACACAATGGCGTGGCGGTCGTCCCCTCACCCTCGCCGGAACTGGTCTTATGCGTCGCACGGGTCCTGCGCCCTGGCTGGCTCTCTACGGACAGCGTGCTGCGGCCTGCCGACGTCGAAGTCTATAAGGAGTAAGACATGAAAACTCAGCCAACCTTCCGTGATCAGCTCCGCAGTAAGGGACCGTGGTTTGGCGCCTTCCTGTTCGTCTTCATCGGAGCGAGCGTTGCCGGTTGGAACTACAGTCCATCTTCAAGCACTCGGCGGGGTGGTGCCTGGGAGAGCGCATTCAAAGGATTGGCCTACATCACGGGCGCTGAAAGCACTAAGGACGTCGGGTTGGTGTGGACGGGCCGAATACTTGTGGTTCTCGGCCTCGCGGCCGCGGGATATGGCGTGTGGCGCCTGCTCCGTAAACAAACCGGCCAGACCAAGCCCGGCGTATCTCCTGCAACGCCGCCAGTCCGGGATGCTGAACCCGCGACCCCTCAAGTTTGGCAAGGTCCCGGTTCACCTGAGCCAATCCAGCCTGTGCAGGGGCCATTTCCCAATCCCTTCAATGAACGGTCCGGGCCATGAGGGCCGCCTCAGCTGCCCGATTAGTGAAGATGGCGACGTGATCACCATGCCAGTCTTGAGAATGCTTCTCTTCGTGGCGGTGCTGGTCATAACGGTCGGCTGCGCCCCAGCCAGCGGAAAGATAGCGGAGCGGGATACCGCCAGTCCGACAGTTACCCCCACCCCAAGCCCGACTCCCGGCAAAGCCCGACCCACCCGCACGTCGACTCCCCGGATCTGCGGAGGATTTGACCGCCCCGAACTCTCGGCCGTTGAGTGCCAACTAGTGAACGCGGGCAATTTAGGGCTACTTCAGGTGGACACCTGCAAAACGAATGCGCCGACTGGCAACGCCACTGCCGCCGTCGAATGCCGGGGCAAAGGCCTGGAGATCTTCTCCAAGGGGCAGGAACCTGCCGTTTACGTGTTCGCGTTCAAGAACGTGCAGGACCTGAAGGACTCGTTCAATTCCCAGGCCGCCGACTTGGGAATTAGTGAAGGGGATATTCAGTCGCCTCCTGCCTTCGGCCACTGGGCACTCGCCAATGACCCGCCCGGTACCCAACGCGGCCATCTTATGAGCCAGGTTGTCGACGGTGAGGCCCTGTTAATTTGGACGGATTGGAAGGAACTGACGTGGATTTCGGCCGAAAGCTCCATCGCAGACGTCAAGACGCTTTACAGCTGGTGGGCCAGTGGTAACCGCTAGCTTCATCCGAGATCACCGCAGCAGGCCTGCGGCGGCTACGAAAGAAGAGAGGAGTCATCATGGAACAGTTTCCGTGGCGGCTGTCCATTGACTTCGGCACGTCGAACACCGCAGCAGCCGTGGTCCAGGGAAACGGGGGCGTCTTCGTCCTGCGATTGGGATCCCGTTCCGATGCCATCCCCTCCTGTGTCGCCGTCTACAACGGGGAAATCCTGATGGGAGAGGCAGCACAGCAAATCGCCGGAATCTATCCGTCAGCCTTTGAACCAACCCCCAAACGCCGGCTGGGCGAGGAAGCCGTCGTCTTGGCTGGCACTCTTTACGACCCGGCTGAGTTAGTGGCTGCCGTCCTGCGGTACGTGCTGCTCCAAGCAACCAGGTTCGTCGGCGGAGGATCTCCGACGGAAGTTGTTCTCACCCATCCCGATGCGTGGGACGACTACATGAAGGGGCGACTTGCCGCCGCGGCCCGCATGGCCGGAATCGAGGAAAACGCGCTGACGCTGATGCCCGAGCCCGTAGCTGCAGGGTGGCACTACGCCGCCGGCTCGGACGTGGGGGCCGGCGCACATGTGGCTGTCCTCGACTTCGGGGGTGGGACCTGCGACGCGTCAGTACTTCACCTTGCACAAACGCCCACTGGGCCTGTATTCCATGTGGTCGCATCCCGCGGGATCGATCCACTGGGAGGACACGACTTCGACGCACAGCTCGAAAACTGGGTATATGGCCAGCTAGCTGCCGAAGGCAAGACGGATTTACTGGCAGGCCTCGGTTCCGAGCGTGCCGCAGCAGACCGCGCTGTCCTTCGGGACCAGGTTCGGGAGGCAAAACACGCCCTGAGCTTCCATGGCTCCGCCCCGATTGGTGTGCGGTCAGGCGGGCACGAATGGGTCTGCACGGTGACGCGTGGCGAATTTGAGGGCCTTATCGATTCTCAGGTCCGCCAAGCGGTGGAGCTGGTTCACGGGGTGATCCGCCAGGCGGTGCCCTCGGTTCAGCAGTTGCATAAGGTGTACCTCACTGGCGGATCGAGCTACATCCCCGCCCTGCAAGCCAAGCTCGCAGAGATTCTGCCGCTGAAGCTCGGCCTCATGGGCGATCCCAAGCAGATCACCAGTATCGGTGCATTGCAGGCTCCGGCACGTCCCCGCCGCGCCGTACCAGCTCCGGTCGCCATTCCCGCCCCGGGCCTCGACCGGCCGCACTCCGGGCAGGCCCTTCCTGCGCCACCGCTTCGTGCGCCGGCAGGCGTCTACGGAACCCCTGGTGCCCCTCCGCCGGGTGTCCCTCAAGACGTCCGACCGTCATCCAAATTCCCGAAGAAGCTCCTGATAGGAGCCGGAAGCGGGGTGACCGTGCTGTTGGTCGTAGCGACCATCGGGCTGGCGAGCGCAAGGCAGCCCACGGGCGGACCCACGCCTGCCGGGCCGTCGTCGTCCGCGTCTGCGAGCACTGCGCCCGAACCCCGGCTCTGCGGAGGCGAACAACGCGACGAACTTTCCGAAGGTGAGTGCACTCTCCTGACCGATGCAGCGAAGCTGGGACTCGTAGACTCCGAAACTTGTGAGGCGAACACCGATTTAGTCGCTGCAAACCATGGACTTATCTGTGACCCTCGTTCTGACAGCGGCTTCACTCCTGCGGAAAAGCCCACAATCTTTGTTTATGGGTATGCAGAGGCAGAGGCCATGCACACCGAGTTCGACCGGATCATTGACCAGTTCGGGGCCGCAGAACGATCGGTGATTATTCCGCCTGGCTGGCAGGCCTGGACGCTCTCAGGCGACCCTGCCAAGAAAATTCAAGGACGCATTCTCGGAGCAGCCCAGGACGGAACTAACTACCTGGTCTGGACAGAAGACGAAGCCTTAATGGAATTCTGGGCAATTTCCGAAGACGCTGACGTGGAAAAGCTCCATGAGTGGTGGCAGAAATAGCCGAACGGTGGAAAGGGCGGGACTCCTATCCCCGCGCGGTCAGATCGGCAGAAATGAGTTCCGCAGTGGCCACGATCGCCTCCGCCACGGACGCGAGGTAGGCCTCCGGGTCCGGCTTGGCGGCGACGGACTGGGCCTGGAGGGAGACGTTCACCGCCGCCACCACCCTGGGTCCGTCATGGACCGGAGCCGCGACGGACATCAGCCCAAGTTCCAGCTCCTGGTCCAGCAGGCACCAGCCCTGGGACCGGACTTTCTCCAGGACAGCCAGCAGTTCCGGGACAGTGCCCAGCGCGCGGGGCGTCAGCGGCTTGATCTCCGCGGCGGCCAGGTACGCCCTCAGTTCGGCCGGCGGCAGGGCAGCCAGCAGGACCCTCCCCATCGACGTGGCATAGGCCGGGAAGCGGGTGCCCACCGTAATGCCAACATTCATGATCCTGCGGGTGGTCACCCGGGCGATGTACGCGATGTCCGTACCGTCGAGCACGGCCGCTGACGTGGACTCGCCCAGTTTCAGCGACAGTTCCTCCAGGTGCGGCTGGGCAAGCTGCGGCAGCGACAGTCCGGAGAGGTAGGCGTAGCCGAGCTGGAGCACCTTGGCCGTCAGCGCGAACGTCTTGCCGTCGGTGCGGACATAGCCCAGTTCCACCAGGGTGTGCAGGAAGCGCCGTGCGGTGGCCCGGGTCAGGTCCGTGCGGGCAGCCACTTCGGTGAGGGTCATCAGTGGGTGGTCCGTGTCGAAGGCACGGATCACCGCCAGCCCGCGCGCCAGCGACTGCACGTACTGGTCACCCGCCTGCGGAGCGGCCTGCGTGTCAGCTGGAGCGTTGGTCATGGTTACCAATCCTATGGGCGCGAACGAACACTTAAGCCCCTCCCTCGAAGCGCGAACGTACACTTGGGGCCCCGGAAACGCAGGTTTTTGGGGCCCCAAGTGTACGTTCGCGCCGGGGGCGGGGCGTTAGGGCGCGACGGCGGGGGCTGCTGTGAGGGGGACGGGGATGAGTTCCTGGAGTTCCTCCAGCGTGCAGCCGAAGGTTTCGCGGACCTTGACGCCGTCCGGGCCGGTAAGGAACACCGCTTTGTCGGTGTAGACGCGCGTGACGCAGCCGACGCCGGTGAGCGGGTAGGTGCAGGCTTCCACGATCTTGGACGCACCGTCGCGGGTCAGGAGCGTCATCATCACGAAGACGTCCTTGGCGCCGGTGGCCAGGTCCATCGCACCGCCGACGGCGGGGATCGCACCGGGTGCGCCGGTATGCCAGTTGGCCAGGTCACCGGTGGCCGAGACCTGGAACGCGCCGAGGACGCAGATGTCCAGGTGCCCGCCGCGCATGATCGCGAACGAGTCGGCATGGTGGAAGTAGGACGCCCCCGGGAGTTCGGTGACGGGGATCTTGCCGGCGTTGATGAGGTCGCCGTCGATCTCCTCACCCGTGGCTTCCGGCCCCATGCCCAGCATGCCGTTCTCGGTGTGCAGGGTGATGTCCTGGTCCTCGGTGAGGTAGTTCGAGACCAGGGTGGGCTGGCCGATGCCGAGGTTCACGAACGAGCCGGGCTTGATGTCCTTCGCCACCAGCCGGGCGAGGTCGTCCCGGCCCAGCGGCGTGGCGGACGTCCGGATGGAAGTTTCGATGCTCATCTCAGGCCACCTTCACAATGGTGTTGACGTAGATTCCGGGGGTCACGACAGCCTCCGGGTCCAGCGCCCCGGTGGGCACGATCTCCGCGACCTGGACAATGGACTGCTTGGCGGCCGCGGCCATGATCGGCCCGAAATTCCGGGCGGTCTTGCGGTACACGAGGTTGCCCTTGCCGTCTGCCTTCAGCGCCTTGATCAGCGCGACGTCGGCGTGGATGGGGGTCTCGAACACCTGGCCACGGCCGTCGATGATGCGCGTTTCCTTGCCCTCGGCCAGCATGGTGCCGTACCCGGTGGGGGTGAAGAACCCGCCGATGCCCGCGCCGGCGGCACGGATGCGTTCGGCGAGGTTGCCCTGCGGCACCAGCTCCAACTCGATTTCACCGGCCTTGTACTTGGCGTCGAAGTGCCAGGAGTCGGACTGCCGCGGGAAGGAGCAGATCATCTTCTTCACCCGGCCCTCCTTGATCAGCAGCGCCAGGCCCTGATCGCCCTGCCCGGCGTTGTTGTTCACCACGGTCAGGCCGGTGGCGCCGCAGTCCATCAGCGCATCGATCAGTTCGAACGGCTGCCCGGCGTTGCCGAACCCGCCGATCATCACGGTGGAACCATCCCTGATCCCGGCGACGGCATCGGCCACGGTGTCTACAAAATTCAGCATCCCTCTCAGCCCTTCACACCAGCAGTGACGTTTTCAAGGACAACAGCCAGGCCCTGGCCGACGCCGATGCAGATCGCCGCGACGCCCCAGCGTTCCCCGGAGGCCTGCAGGGACCGGGCCAGGGTGCCCAGGATCCGGGTGCCGGACGCGCCCAGCGGGTGGCCCATCGCGATCGCTCCGCCGTGCCGGTTCACAATTCCGGGGTCGATGCCCCAGGCGTTGATGCACGCCAGGGACTGCGCGGCGAAGGCTTCGTTAAGTTCGACGGCGCCCACCTGCTCCCAGCCGATGCCCGCCTTCGCGAGGGCCTTGTTCGCAGCCTCCACCGGCGCGTAGCCGAAGAACTGGGGGTCATTGCCGTGCGCCCCGCGCCCGGCAATGCGGGCCAGGGGTTCGAGCCCGAGCAGGCCCGCGGCTGATTCGGCACCGATCCAGGCCGCGGAGGCGCCGTCGGACAACGGGGACGCGTTCCCAGCAGTCACGGTACCGTTCTCGGCACGGAACACAGTCTTGAGACCGGCGAGCTTCTCCGCCGACGAACCGGCCCGGATCCCCTCGTCCCGGACCAGATCCGTTCCCGGCACCGGGGCAACGAGGTTGTCGTAGAAGCCCTCGTCCCACGCGGCGGCGGAGAGGTTGTGGGAGTTCGCAGCGAACTCATCCTGCGCCTCGCGGGTCACGCCGTACTTTTCGCGCAGCCGTTCTGTGGCCTCGCCCAGGGAGATGGTCCATTCCTTGGGCATCGCCTTGTTCACCAGCCGCCACCCCAAAGTGGTCGAGGCCAGCGTCATATCCCCGGCCGGGTAGGGCTTCTCCGTCTTTGGCAGCACCCACGGCGCGCGGGACATCGACTCGGCGCCGCCCACCAGCACCAGCTCGGCGTCGCCGGCGTTGATCTGGCGTGAGGCGATGATCGCGGCGTCCAGCGAGGAACCGCACAACCGGTTCACCGTCGTCCCCGGGATCGACACCGGCAGGCCTGCCAGCAGCGTCCCCATCCGGGCGATGTTGCGGTTCTCCTCCCCGGCCCCGTTGGCGTTGCCGAACACCACCTCGTCGATCCGCTCGGGATCGAGCCCCGGGGCACGCTTCACCGATTCGGTGATCACGTGCGCGGCCAAGTCATCCGGGCGGACACCGGCGAGACCCGAGCCGAACTTACCAAAAGGCGTGCGAACAGCGTCGTACACAAAAGCCTGGTTCATGGGGTTGTATCCATTTCTCGAAAGACCTGCTGGGCGGTCTTGAATGCTGTGTTGGCGGAGGGAACTCCGCAGTAGATGGCGGTCTGCAGCAGGATTTCCTTGATCTCATCCCGGCTCAGGCCGTTGGTAATGGCGGCGCGGATATGCATGGCCAGCTCTTCCCAGTGTCCGTGCGCCACCATCGCGGTGATGGTCACGGCAGAGCGCATCTGCCGAGTGAGGCCCGGGCGGGTCCAGATACCACCCCACGCGATCCGCGTGATCATGTCCTGGAAGTCGTCGGTGAATTCGTCCTTGTTGGCGTTGGCCCGGTCCACATGGGCGGCGCCCAGCACTTCGCGGCGGACCACCATGCCGCCGTCGTAGATCTCCTGGCTGGTGGCGTCCGGCTGGACTACCCCGTGGCGCTCCTGGCCGGCCTGTTCGGCGGGGCTCACTTGGCTGCCTCCCGCGATTCGGCCCAGCTGATCAGGCTGCGCATCAGGTCCGCAACGTGGGCGGGTGCTTCCGCGGGAGCCAGGTGCGAGATGCCCTCCACGGTCACGGCGGTGGCAGTGCCACCCCCGGCAGTGATGCCGGTTGCCACTTCTTCTGCCATGTCCGGTGTGGCGACGCCGTCCAGCGCGCCGGCAATGACCTGGGTGGGGACGGTGATGCTGCCGAGTTCACTGCGGACGTCGAAGGCGGCCAGCGCCTCGCAGCAGAAGGCGTAGCTGAAGCGGTCGGCGTCGCGGAGGGAGTGCAGGAGTCGGCTGCTGAATTCGGGTTCGCGGTCCATGAAGCCCGGGGCGAACCACCGCTGGGCGGAGCCCTGGATCATCACGGGCGTGCCCTGGGTGCGGACCGATTCACCGCGCTCCAGCCAGGCCTCGGGGCTTCCGATCTTTGCGCCGCTGTTCTGCACGGAAAGGCTCTTGAGCCGTTCGCCGTGCTTGATGCCGAGCTGCAGGCCCACCGCGCCGCCGAGCGAAACGCCGGCGTAGTGGAAGGCCTGGCCCGGGGCGATGGAATCCACCAGGTCCACGACGGCGTCCGCGAGGGCTGCGACGTCGAAGGGTTCGGTGGCGGCGGGTGAGACGCCGTGCCCGGGCAGGTCCCAGGCCACCACGTCGTAGTCGTTGCCGAGCAGGGACGCGGCCCGGTTCCACAGGATGGACGATGTGCCCAGGGACGGACCCACCACCAGCAGGGGGTGGTCACCCAGGGGTCGCTGGGGTGACAGCAGCGCTGCCTTCACGGCCGGTTTAGCCACGGGACGCTCCATTCGCGTTGGGGGTGCGGGTAACAAATTCAGGGAAGGCTGCCAGGATGCGGCGGGAGATCTCCACCGATTGGCCCAGGTAGCTGGCCGGATCCAGGAGCTGCTCCAGCCGAAGATCGGTGAGCTGGCCGGCCGGGACGGCTTCGCGGAGCAGCCGCCGGTAGGTGCCGGCCTGTTCCGCGGCCGGCACCTCGAGGGTCCGGTCCACCACGGCCTGGAGCTGCTGCTTGCCCGTGGCACCGTCCATGTCCTCCAAAAGCGGGGCGACGGCGGCGCCCACCCCTTCGGCCAGCAGCAGCGGTCCGGCGAGGTCCAGGTTGCGGCGCATGGCCACCGGGGAAACCTGCAGGCCGTCGGCCAATTCCTTGACGTGGCCGGCCGCGGCCAGGGCCAGGCGGAGCAGCCCCCGGAGGGCAGGCCATTCTGTGTGCCAGGCGCCGTCGGGGCGTTCGTCGTTGAAGTTGGCGGCAGCCAGGTGCAGCTGGGCTGAAAGCTGCGGTGCCTGGAGGGCGGCGCTGCGGACCAGCACGGAGAGCACGGGATTCTGCTTCTGCGGCATGGCCGAGGACACGCCCCTGCCCGCGGCGCGAGGCTCGGCGAGCTCGGCCACCTCGGGACGGCTGAGGAACAGGACATCGGCGGCGATCTTGCCGCAGGCGTCCAGCACCGCAGCCAGGGCGTTACCGAGGGACGTGATGGCCAGGCGGTTGGTGTGCCACGGAGCGGGCGCCGCGGCCAGGCCCAGCTGGGCGGCCATCGAATCCGCCAGGTCAAACGGGGTGGACGCCGTTCCGGCGGTGAGGACGGTTCCGGCGGCCAGTGTGCCCGCGGCTCCGCCGAACTGTACCGGCAGCTCCACCTGCTCCAACTGCCGTCCGGCCGCGGCCACACCGTGGAACCATTGCGCGGCACGGAGCCCGAAGGTGAACGGCAACGAGTGCTGGGTCAGGCTCCTGCCAACGCACAGCGTTTCCGCATGCTGGTCCGCGAGGGCGGCGAGCGCCGTCGTGGTGCTTTTCAGGTCGGCCAGCAGCGCCTCAACGGTGTTGCGTGCCACCAGCATCAGGGCCGTATCCAGCACGTCCTGGCTGGTCAGCGACGTGTGCACCGCTTTCGCCGCCCCAACGTTGGCGGCGTCCCGGGCCTGGACCTGCTTCCGCAGGTCGGCCAAGAGCGGGATCACGGGGTTGCCACCACCCTGGGCGCGGAGCGCGATGTCAGCCAGGTCGTAGCGGCCCGCCTCAGCGGCGGAAGCCACGACGGCGGCGGAACCGCCAGGCGCCAGGCCCGCCTTCTCCAGCACGGCGGCCCAGCCGGCCTCGACAGCGAGGATCGCCGCCAACACCGCGCCGTCCCCCGTCAGCGCCGCCACCAGGGGTGACGCCGAGACGGGGGCCAGGAGACCGACGTCGCCGTCGGCTGCACCGGCGGATCGGCCCAGGGTGGCCTCGTTCACTGGAAGTCCAGGAAGACGGTCTCGGCCTCGCCCTGCAGGCGGATATCAAAGGTGAGCCCGCCATCGGCGTCGCGGCGCGCGATGAGGGTCTTCCGGCGTTCCGGATCCAGGGAGGCGAGCAGTGGGTCCTTGGCGAGGGCTTCCGCGTTCTCCGGCAGGTAGATGCGGGTGAACAGGCGGTTGGTCAGGCCGCGGGCAAAGAGGGCAACCGAGATGAATGGCGCAGCTCCGGGAGCGGTGGGTCCGGGGTTCACCGTGGTGAAGGTGTACACGCCCGAGTAGCCCACCGAACCGCGGCCCCAGCCGGTGAAGGTGTAACCGTCGCGGACCAGCGAACCAGTCTTCTGGACCACCTTGCCTTCGGCGTCGGGCTGCCAGATTTCCAGGATGGCGTCAGGGACGGTTTCGCCGGCGCCGTCGTACACGGTGCCCTGGAGGCGGATGGAGCCCGGCGAGCCGGGTGCCAGGAGTTCGTTGTCCTTATCGAACGGCAGGGCGTAGCCGTAGAACGGGCCGACGGTCTGCCCGGGGGTGGGAACAAGCTTTGTGGTCTGGTTGCTCATGTGCCTGTCTGCCTGCCTATTCACTCTCGTCGCCTGCTGTACCTAGTGCTTCGTTTTCGGTCCACGTCCGCTTGGGACCGGTCAGGACAATGTCCCAGTTGTAGCCCAGCGCCCATTCGGGCTCCGTGAGGTTGTGGTCGTAGCTGGCCACCAGCCGGTCGCGGGCGTCCTGGTCCACGATGGTCTGGTAGATGGGATCGAGCGGGAAGAGCTGGTCGCCCGGGAAGTACATCTGGGTAATGATGCGCTGCGTGAACTCGCTGCCGAACAGCGAGAAGTGGATGTGCGCGGGGCGCCAGGCGTTCAGGTGGTTCTTCCACGGGTACGCGCCGGGCTTGATGGTGGTGAACCGGTAGGAGCCGTCGGGGCCGGTGATGCAGCGCCCGATGCCCGTGAAGTTGGGGTCGATCGGTGCCGGGTGCTGGTCCCGCTTGTGGATGTAGCGGCCGGACGCGTTGGCCTGCCAGATTTCCACGAGCTGGCCTGCCACCGGGCGGCCGTCGCCGTCCAGGACCTTGCCTGCCACGATGATGCGCTCACCCTGGGGTTCGCCGTTGTGCTGGATGGTCAGGTCCGATTCCAGGGCGTGCACGTCCTGGTGCCCGAACGCCGGGGAGTACAGCTCGATGGTCTCGGGGTCCGCGTGGTGAAGGCTCTTGGTGGGGTGGCGCAGGATGCTGCTCCGGTAGGGCGGGTAGTCCAGCCGGGGCTGCGTCTCGGCCGGCGCACCGTCTTTGAGTGCCCGGGCGTAGGCGTCTCCGAGGGCGTTGATCTCTGCTGTGAGATCGGCCTGGGTCTCGACGGCGCGGTCCAGTGGCTGGTGCGCTGCCTTCGGCTCGGCGGGCGGTACAAGCTCGTCCGTTTCAAGCTGGGCGTTGATGTCTTCCGGCACGGCTGGCTCCTTTCGTGGTTGCTCTGCTGGTGATGCTGGCTGGGTTAAAGGCGGGGTCGGGTTTTCCTGGACCGGTGCAGGAGGTCGTACTGGACTGCGTGCCGGACGGGGGCGTTGGGTGCCCCGTAGCCGTCATAGTTTCCGCGGCGTTCCACCATCTCGAAGAACACGCTGCCCACGGTGGCGGTGTAGAAGTGCAGGAATTCGCCGTCGGCATCGCGGTCGTACAGGAGGTTCAGTTCCTGCAGCGTGGCCAGGAACTCAGGCTCCAGGCCGAAACGCGCGGCCAGGTCCTCGTAGTAGTTCGCCGGGATCTCCAGGAACTCCAGGCCGCGGGCTTTGCAGTCCCGCGCGGTGGCCACGAGGTCGTCCACGGCGAACGCGATGTGTTCCTGGTAGGTCCTCCGCGCACCCGTGCTGCCGCCGTCGGAATCCAGTGCGCCGGAACCGGCGGAAGCGCCGTCCTGCTGGATGAGCGGGGCAAGGTTCAGTACCAGCCGCACGGCGCGGTCTTCGGTGAGCATCACCTGGGAGCGGACCAGCCCGGTGGGGCTGGGCACCTCCGCGAACGGCTGCGGCTGCAGGGCCAGGGCGCTGGTGTAGAACAGAACGGCCTCATCAAAGTGCTGCCACGGCTGGGCCAGGTTCACGTGGTCGATCACGGCGGCGGCGCCCGCAGCCGGCACTTCCAGGCCCTCACCGAATTCGCTGGTCCAGGCCGCCGTCCCGTCCGCGCTGCCCTGGCACAGGAAGATCTCCGTGGAGTCCGGGGCGGCGAAGCCCTGGAACACTTCCTCGTTGGCCTGGCTCTTGCGCGGAACCGCCGGGGCCTTAAGTTGCTGGGCCCGGGCGGAAGCAATGACGGGGGAATCGACGTCGAAGCCGAGCGCCGCGATGGCCGGCGAAGCATCCCCTGCGTCGGAGGCTGCCTCGTTGATGATCACCCGGGCGTGGCCCATGGTCCAGAGCTGGACGTCCTTGGTGCGGTGGCGGCCGTTGAACTCGAAGCCCAGCTGGCCCAGGACTGTTTCCAGCCCCGCGGTGTCGGCGGCCTTGACCTCGGCAAAGTTGTAGCCCGCCGGTTCAGCCACCTGCGGGAGGGTTGCCAGTTCCATGGGATAACGACGGCGGCCCGCAGCCGGGGTGCCTGCCCCGGCGCCGGTTGGCAGCGCGGCGCCGGAAAGAGCGGGAGCGTTGGCGTCCAGCCATTTGGCGCTCTGTTCCTCAAGCCAGATCAGCGAACGCATGCCGTCAACGGCGGTACGCTCCACGTCCGACTGCCGGAAGACGTCGTTGAAGATCTCCAGTGACACCGGGCCCGCGTAACCGGCGCGGACCACGTGGCCCATGAACTTGGCGAGTTCGAACTGGCCTTCGCCCGGGAACACACGGTAATGCCGGCTCCAGGACAGCACGTCCATGGACAGCTTGGGGGCGTCCGCCACCTGGACGAAGAAGATCTTCTCCGGGTTGAAGGCCTCGATGGCTGCGGTGTCCCAGTTGCGGGAGAGGATGTGGAAGGAGTCCAGGCAGGTGCCCAGGTTGGGGTGGTCCACGGCTTCGACGAGCCGATGGGCGTGCTCGTAGTCGCTGACGTACTTGCCCCAGGCCAGGGCTTCGTAAGCGACCTTCACACCGTGCTCCCCGGCCAGTTCAGCCAGCCGGCCCAGCTGTTCGGTCCGGAGGTCGTCGCTGTCGATGCTGGCGGTGGCCACGTTGGAGCAGACCAGGATGGTGTCCATGCCCAGCCGGGCCATAAGCCTGAACTTGGCCTCGGCGCGGCGGAGGTTGGCGGCCAGGAGGTCCTCGGAGACGCTGTCGAAGTCGCGGAAGGGCTGGTAGAGGTCCAGTGTCAGGCCAAGGTCCGCCGCCATCTTGCGGACGTCCTCGGGGGGCAGCGGTGACGTGACCAGGTCCTGTTCGAAGATCTCGATGCCGTCGAAGCCAGCGATGGCGCAGGCCTGCATCTTCTCCTTCAGCGTTCCGGACAGGCAGACGGTGGCGATCCCAGTACGCATCAGGCAGCCACCTCTTCCGCCGCCACCAGTTCCAGGAAGTGCGAGCGCATCCTGTCGGCGTCGGCAACCAGGCCGGTAAAGATCCGGAAGGCATCCGCGGCCTGGCCCACGGCCATGCGGCCACCGTCCAGGACGTCGCAGCCTTTGGCGCGGGCGCCGCGGACCAGCTCCGTGTCAATGGGGCGGTAGACGATGTCCGCCACCCAGTGCCGGGGTTCGAGCAGGTCCAGGTCCAGCGGAACGCCGGGATGGGCGGCCATTCCCACGGGGGTGCAGTGCACCAGGCCGTCCGCGAGGGGCAGCAGCTGCGGCAGCTCCGCCGTCGTCCGCGCCGTGACAGTGCTGCTGGGGAAGAACCCGGCCAGTTCCGCGGCCTTTGCGGCGCAGCGGCCGGGGTCCACGTCCACCAGGTCCAGGGTCCTGACGCCCGCGGTGAGCAGTGCGTAGGCGACGGCGGAACCGGCACCGCCGGCACCGAGCTGGACCACACGGTCAAGCTTTGCGCCCGGGAGGCCGGAGGCCAGGGCGGCGGCGAAGCCGGAGAAATCGGTGTTGTGGCCGATGAACCGGCCATCCTCAATCACCACGGTGTTGACGGCGCCGAGCCGGAGGGCGTCCGGGGAGACCTCGTCCAGGTACTGCAGCACCAGTTGCTTGCAGGGGTGGGTGATGTTCAGGCCGTTGAAGCCGAGGCTGCGGGCGCTCTGCAGCAGGTGGCCAACGGACTCGCCGGGAAGGCCAAGCTCCAGCAGGTCGATGGGGCGGTACAGATAGCGCAGGCCCTGCACGTCGCCTTCGCGTTCGTGCATGTGGGGGGTGAGTGACGGCATCACGCCATCGCCGACCAGTCCCACCAGGTAGGACTCAGTTCGATTACTCATCCGTGCAGCTCCTTTGGTAACGGCACCGGGCGGGCGGGGCATGCCATTGGGACGCGCCGCGGGACCGGTGTTAGGGATTACAGTACAGCAGTTGTTCACATATCGCACGCTTGTTCGAGATACGAACTTTGCTCAAAACGGGACGCCCGCGCCCGCTTGACGGCGGGGGCCGGGATCAGCGGAGCGGGAGCCGTGCAGCCAGCTCGGCTGCCGCCTCCTGCAGGAGGGGCACGTGGGCAATGAGGGCCTCCAGGCTGAGGCGGAAAACCGGAACAGCCGTGGCCAGGGAGGCGAAGGCGTGTCCCTGCGAGTTCAAAAGTGGAACCGCCACGGCACGCATGCCGGTCTCATTCTCCTCATCCATGACCGCATAGCCCCGCCGCCGGACAAGCTCGATTTCGGCGCGAAAGGCGTCCCGGTCGGTGATGGAGTGCTCCGTGAGGGGCTCCAGTTCCAGCTCCTCCAGAAGGCGCTCGCGCTCCGAGTCCTCGGCGAAGGCCACTAGCGCCTTACCCACCGCGGTGGTGTGCAGGGAACCAAGGTGGCCGGGATCGCTGGTCACCCGGAACATCTGCGGGCCATCCACCTTGTTGACCGTCAGGTGGTGGTGGCCGTCCCGGACGCTGAGGATGGTGGCCTCACCCGTCTGCTCGGTCACGCGCCGCAGGACGGGCATGGCCGTACCGGCGAAGCCGTGGTGGTTGGACACCCGCTGGCCCAGCTGGAAAATGCGCAGGCCCAGGTGGTAGCGCCTGCCGTCAGGCTCGTAGTCCACGAAGCCGTCCCGCGTGAGCGAACCCAGCAGGCGGTAGGTGGTACTGAAGGGCAGATCCGCCCGGCGCGAGATTTCCGCCGCACTGGCCCCCCTGGGCTCGTCCCCCAGGAGAACCAGGAGGCCCAGGGCCTTGCCCACCATATCCGTCCGGTCAGCCTTCGCCGCTTTTGGTTCGCCGGCAACGTCATCGGCTGCTGTGGCTTGGTTCACACTCATGCTTCGATATTGCCACATCGTGGCAACTATTTCTAGATAGTGATTATTTTGTTGACAAGTGACTGCCCTCACAGCCATCATTGCTGTATCGCACAAGTAGCTCCCACCATGTGGCTACTTTCCGGGTTCTCCCGCAACTCCAGCCGCGCCGCGCAAGCCTTCACCCCCAAGGCAGCGCGGGCTGCGAGCCCCCGATCCATCCGCGACAAAGTCGTCACATCAAAGGAACTCCATGAGCCAGATACTTCCGTCCGCCGAGCCAGGCATTGTTGCCCCGGCCGGGACGCCGAAGAAGGCAGCCCTCGCAAGCTTCCTGGGCAGCGCCGTCGAATACTACGACTTCTTCATCTTCGGTTCCGCCGCCGCCCTGATCTTCCCCACGGTCTTCTTCCCGAATGCTGACGCGAACGCGGCCATCATGTCCTTCGCCACCTTCGGCTTCGCCTACGTGGCACGCCCGGTGGGCGCCGTCATCCTCGGCCACTTCGGTGACCGGGTGGGCCGGCGCAAGGTCCTGATGTTCACCCTCCTGCTGATGGGTGCCTCCACCTTCCTGATCGGCTGCCTGCCGGACTTCAACACCGTTGGCTGGTGGGCTCCGGCACTGCTGGTCCTTGCCCGGCTGTGCCAGGGCCTCTCGGCCGCGGGCGAGCAGGCCGGCGCCTCCTCCATGACCCTGGAGCACGCCCCGGACAACCAGCGCTCCTTCTTCACCTCGTGGACCCTCACCGGCACCCAAGGCGGC
>DATFAE010000127.1:0-38667 GCA_035254945.1 Arthrobacter sp.
AATTTCAACAAGAAGGTCAAGGTCAACTTCGGCGACAAGAAGGTGGCAATTGCCGATGCCACCGCGCACACGTTCACGTTGAGCGTCAACGACCAGGTGGTTAAGACGCTGCCGGTGAGCATGGGCGATGAGCGCTTTCCCTCCGCCCGGGGCTATGCGGTGCTGATGGAGAAGAACCGGTACGACCACTTCAGGGCTGCGAGCATCGGGCTCAAGCCCGGCGATCCCGCCTACTACGGGGAAGTGGATGTGGAGTATTCCATCCGCCTGACGCTGAGCGGAGCCTACATCCACCAGGCGCTGGAGTCCGCCTTCCCGTACATCGGGAACAAAAACGTCTCGCACGGCTGCATCGGTTTCGCCCCCGACGGCGCCGCCTGGGTCTTTGACAACATGACCACCGGCGACGTCGTGCAGATCATCAACACCGAAGGGGACTACGCCGCGCACGAGGACGGGTACGGTGATTGGAACATCCCTTGGGCTGAGTACGACAACTGACCCGTCAGGACCCGAACGGCAGCCGGCCCAGCCGCTCGCCCACCACTGAATTACGGCGCCGGGCCTCCCGGAGCCGGGCCAGGTCGCGGTTGCGGTGCTCGGCAACCACCGCGGCCAGATACTCGTCGGGGCCCGTCCCCGGCGGCGGGGGAGGCGCCACATGCCTGGCCAGCTCTGTGGCAATCGAGGCAGCCATGCCGGACCGCGACAGCGGCGACATCCTGCCCGCCTGGCGGATGAACTGGGCCGCCTGGCGTGCAGTCGCATCAGGGATGCGGCCGATGTCGGCTGCCGCCGCCCAGGCACTAAGCCGTGGCGGCATAAAAACCGGGGCGGCGCTTTCTACAGGGACCCGGCTCCGCAGGGCGTATGTTCCCGCCATGATGTCCCCGAGCCGTTTGGACCTGTCGTTGAAGAGGGCCACGGCAATGGCCAGACCCCCAAGCGTGAGGTAGATCTCCAGGAAGCCGGTCAGCCCGGGGATCACGGCGTGCCGGAAGCGGATGGCGCCGCCGTCATCGCGAACCACCCGCAGGCCCGCTGCGAGCTTTCCCAGTGAAAGCCCCCGGCTCAGGGTTTCCACCGCCACCGGGACGATGACAAAGCAGAACACCACGCTGCAAAGCATCAGGGCCCGGGCCGCCGCCTCATCGAGTTCCGCGCTGGCCGCGGCCACACCGAACAGCATCAGCACCAACAGGACCACGTTGACCATCACATCCAACAGCAGCCCCAGGGCACGTGCGGCGAAGGAGGCCGGACGCAGTTCAAGGACAACGGCCTCGCCCGTGACGATTGAGCTCAAAGCAGCATTCCGTTCCACCCGACTTATCCTGCGGACGCTCACAGTCTAGTGGCGTGAGGCTAGGCTGGAGCCGTGGATATGGATGCCTTCACCGCAGTCAACGGGGACACGTGGTCCAGGCTGCACAAACTAGCCTTCAAACGGCGCCTCACCGGGGCTGAAGCCGACGAATTGTTGCGCCTGTACCAGTTGACGTCCGCGCACCTGTCCCTCATCCGGTCCATCGCCCCCGAAAGCGGGCTCTCGGCGTCCCTCTCGGCCACCCTGGCCCAATCGAGGACACGCTTCACTGGAGCGCGTTCGAATTCCGCGGCCGACCTTGCCCGCTTCTTTGTGGTCGCGCTTCCGGCCGCCCTGTACCGGCTGCGGTGGCTGACCGTGGCCTGCGGGGCAGCCTTCATCCTGATCGGCGCCGCCTATGCGTTTTGGATAGGGACATCCCCGGATGCGCTCCGGGCCGTGGCCTCGGAGGCCGCTGTCAGGCAGTACGTCGAAGAGGACTTCGTTGGCTACTACTCGGAAAACCCGGCAGCTTCGTTCGCCGGGGCCGTATGGACCAACAACGCCTGGATCAGCGCCCAGGCCGTGGCACTGGGGATCACCGGATTCTGGGTGCCCATGATCCTGTTCAGCAACGCCCAGGGGGTGGGCATCGCTGCCGGCATCTTCGCGGCGTCCGGCAAGAGCGACGTGTTCTACAGCTACATCCTCCCGCACGGACTGATGGAACTGACGGCCGTGTTCATCGCCTGCGCCGCCGGGCTGCGGATCTTTTGGTCCATGGTGTCGCCGGGCCGCCGCACACGCGGCCGGGCCGTCGCCGAGGAAGGCCGGTCCCTGATCACTGTGGCGCTGGGACTGGTCGTGGTGCTATTCGTGTCGGGACTGGTGGAAGGCTTTGTCACCCCGAGTCCCTTGCCCGTATGGGCCAAGATCGGCATTGGATCCGCGGTGCTGGCCGGGTATTGGCTGTACGTGCTCGTTTGGGGCCGGCGCGCCTATCTGGCCGGTGCCCGCGGCGACCTCGGCTCCGTGGATGCCGGGTACAGCGAAATAGCGGCCTGAATCGTTGGCCGTCCGGGGTGGCTCCTCGCCCTGCCGGAGGGCCGGACGGTAGGCTCGTGAAGAGATACTTGTGTTGCCCGGACCAGAGCCGGCAGCACGGACCCCGACGGAAGTGACGCTGCTGTGAATGACAATTCTCCGACCCCTGCCAAACGCAAGGAGCCGCAGCCGGACCCCCTCCTGGACACCTCGGCGGATTCGGAGGAGCCGGCCTTTTCCTGGATGAGTGACTCCTCCTCGGGCGCCGCGGGCAGCACCGGGCCGTCCAAAAGCGCAGGGAGCGCCGCGCCTTCCAGGAACGCAGCGGGCACCGGGAACGAATCTGTCCAGCAGCCGGAAAGCCGGGCGGACCGTAAGGCTGCGGAGGCCGCCGTCGAACCATCCGGTGAACAAAACCGGCCGCTGTTCAGCGAACCGCTGCCCACTTCCGCCCTCCAGGTTCGTCCGCCGCAGGAGGAAGTGGAACGGCGCAACGCCGAGCGCGAAAGCGCTGCGAAGGCCAAGCCCTTGGCGCCGCGCGTCATGCAGGTGATCCTCGCCATCATTTACCCCGTCATTCTGCTGGTCCTGGCTGTCCGCGCCGTCACCAGCCCCCTGTTCCTCTGGGTCGAGTACAACCGCCCCGGCTTTCCGGGCGACGGCTACGGGTTCAGCGCTGACGACAGAATGACCTACGGCTCCTACGCTGTGGACTACCTCAGTAACTGGTCCGGCCCCCGCTACCTGGGGGAACTGGTCAACCGCAGCGGGGACAAGCTGTTCAAGGACGGCGAGGTCAGCCACATGGCGGACGTAAAACTCGTGATCCTGTCGGCCTTCGGTGCCGGCGCCCTCCTGGTCCTGGTCAGCATCATCGCCATCGCCTACCTGCGTCGCCGCAGCACAGGAGGCGTGCGCCGGGGCCTGTTCGCGGGATCGATCCTGACCCTGGTGATCATCCTGGGCCTCGGTGCGCTGGCCGTGCTGGGCTGGCAGCAGTTCTTCACCGAATTCCACAGGATTTTCTTCGCCAGCGGGTCATGGACCTTTGCGCTGGAGGACACCCTGATCAGACTGTTCCCGGGCCAGTTCTGGATCGACGCCGGAATCGTGATCGCGGCGCTGGTGCTCCTCGCGGCGCTGGTGACCCTGATCCTGACATGGCCTACCCGCCGACGCCGCGGCCTGGCCACCGATGAGCCGGCGGCCCCGGCTGAGGCGGAGGCACCCTAACGCGGAGGCACCCTTAAGCGTAGGGCTCCGCCGTCACCGGGAAGCATCAACCGTAGAGCTTGGCGATCTCCGCCTCGAAGTCACGGACGACGGCGGCCCTCTTGAGTTTGAGCGACGGCGTCAGGTGCCCGGACTCCAGGGTGAACGCGGTGTCCAGCACCGTGAAGCTGCGGATGGATTCAGCCTTGGAGACCAGCGTGTTGGCCTGGTCGACTGCTTCCTGGATAGCGGCCCGCACCCGCGGATCGGCGGTGGCGTCCCGCGGTGCCAAAGCCGGCAGCTTGTGGAGGGCACACCAGTTCTCCAGGCCTTCCGGATCCAGGCTGATGAGGGCGGCGACGAACGGCTTTCCCTCTCCCACCACCACGGCGTGGCCCACTAACTGGTGCGCCCTGATCTTTTCCTCGAGGGGCCCCGGAACAACGTTCTTCCCGCCCGCGGTGACCAGCAGGTCCTTCTTGCGCCCCGTAACCGTCAGGAAGCCCTGGGCGTCAAGCTCGCCCAGGTCCCCGGTGCGGAAGAAGCCGTCCACAAATGCTTCGGCGTTGGCGGCCTCGTTGGCGTGGTAGCCCTTGAATACTCCGATGCCCTTGACCAGGATCTCGCCGTCCTCTGCAACGCGGATGGTGGTGCCCGGAATGGGTATGCCCACGCTGCCCACCCTTGTACGGGTGGGGGTGTTGGCTGTGCAGGGCGCGGTGGTCTCGGTCAGGCCGTAGCCTTCCAGGACGGGGATTCCGGCGCCGCGGAAGAAGTGGGCGTCGTCGGCACGCAGGGGGCTGGCTCCGGAGACGGTGTAGCGGACGTGACCGCCGAGCGCCTGGCGGAGTTTGCGGTACACCAGCCGGTCGAAAACGGCGTGACGGGTGCGGGAGAGGAAACCGGGCCCGGTGCCTTCACCCCGTGCTGCGGCATCCTGTTCCTTCGAGAAGCGGATCGCAGCTGTCGATGCGGCACCGAAGATGCCCGATTTGCCTGCCAGGGCGGCCTTCTGCGCGGCGCCGGCCCTGACTTTCTCGAAAATGCGGGGAACCACCAGAAGGAACGTTGGCCTGAAGGTGGCCAGGTCCTCCAGCAACTGGGCCGCGCTGCCGGTGTGCCCCAGCGTGGTTCCGGCGCTCAGGCACACCACCTGGACTGCGCGGGCCAGTACATGCGCCAGCGGCAGGAACATCAGGGTCCGGGCGTTCTCCTGAAGCAGCAGCTCGGGGAGGAAAGCCACGATATTCGTGGCTACCAAAGCAAAATTCCCGTGCGTGATTTCACAGCCCTTGGGGTTGCCGGTGGTACCGGAGGTGTACACGAGGGACGCGACGTCGTCCAGTGCCGCCGCGGAGCGGTGCCGTTCGAGCTCAGCGTCCGTCACCCCCATGCCGGCAGCGGCGAGGCTGGCGAGATCCGGGGCGACGCCGTCGTGATCCATTCTCACGACGTTCACCAGGCGGTCCTTGAGGAGTTCGGAAGCTGCCAGGACCTTGGCCACAAGGTCCACCTTGCCGCGGTCCTCCGCGAAGACGCGGAGGGCCCCGGAGTCGTGCAGGATCCACTCAATCTGGCTTGCGGACGAGGTTTCGTAGATCGGCACCGTGACGCCGCCGGCGAACCAGATGGCGAAGTCCACGAGCGTCCACTCGTAGCGGGTGGCGGACATGACCGCCACCGTGTCGCCAGGCTCCAGCCCTCCCGCGATCAGTCCCTTCGCCAGCGCGCTGACGTCCTGCAGGAATTTCTGGGCCGTGATGTCCGTCCAGCCGTTGGGCCCCTTGCGTGAGTACAGCGCGTGGGCAGGATTGGCGGCCTGTTGTGCCAGCAGGAGGTCCGTCACGTTGCTGGCAGGGTCAAGCTCCACCAGCAGTTCTGTGCTTGCTTCTCTCACGGGCGGTCTCCGTTCGGCTGCCACAGCGCGGCGCGGTGCGAAATCGTCAGGTTCTTCTGCAATCCTGCCCTAGATCCAGGAAGGCATCCACATTCTGTAGCGCCACTCCTGGTAAGGGATGACTTCGGCTGCCCAGACGGGGTAGAAGAAGGCGGAAAGCAGCACCGTTCCGGCCACAAAAAGTGCTACGAGGTAAAGCCCGGAACGCCGGCGCCACGGTGGATCCGTGTCCCGTCCCAGGACGAGGCCCAGGCAGTACACCAGCGCCAGGACGAGGAACGGTTCAAAGGAAACGGCGTAGAAGTAGAACATGGTCCGCTCCGGGTACAGGAACCACGGGAGGTAACCGGCGCCCACCGCGGCCAGCACGGCCCCCGCGCGCCAGTCGCGGCGTCCGGCCCACCAGAAAAGAAGCACTGCCAGCGAGATAGTGGCTCCCCACCACACCAGGGGGTTCCCTACAGAGAGGATGGCGGAGGCGCAGCTGGAAACCTCGCAGCCCTGCGTCCCCTGCTGGGGGGATTCGTAGAAGAATGACGTGGGCCTGCCCATCACCAGCCAGCTCCATGCACTCGCCTCGTAGGGGTGCTCGGAGCCCAGTCCCTGATGGAATTTGTACGCCTCCAGGTGGTAGTGGGCCAGGGACCGGACAGAATCAGGCAGCCAGCCCCACTCCGCCGAGGGGTTGGACTCTGCCCAGTGCCGGAAGTAGGCGTCGTCGGAACGGAACCAGCCAGTCCAGGTTGCGGCGTACACCGCGGCGGCGACGGGAACCATGCTGAGGAAGGCCGGGAGTCCGTCCTTGATGATGCCCCCGCTGAACCAGCCGCGGATCCCCGCGATGCGGCGGGCGGAGAGATCCCACAGAACGGACAGCAGTCCGAAGCCGGCCAGGAAGAAAAGGCCGGACCATTTGGTCCCCACCGCCAGGCCCAGGCACACGCCGGCGGCGATCCGCCACCACCGGATGCCCAGCCACGGGCCCGCGAGCAGCTGGCCCGTCGACGGCCTGGAATCCTTTCGGGCCGCGGCCTGCCTGGCGAGCCGGGCAGCCAGCCTCAGGCGGCCGTCGTCGCGGTCCATCAGCAGGGCGCCAAATGCGGCCAGGACCCAGAACATCAGGAAGATATCCAGCAATGACGTCCGCGACATCACCAGGTGGTGGCCGTCCACCGCCAGCAGGAGCCCTGCCGCCGCGGACAGGGGCAGTGAATGGAACAGCTTTTGCGTGATGAGGGCAAGCAGCAGGATGGACACGGTACCTGTCAGGGCCGCAGCGAAGCGCCAACCGAAAGGGTTGTCGGCACCGAAGAGCCACATTCCGCCGGCGATCATCCACTTACCCACCGGAGGGTGGACCACATACTCGGGCGTGCCCAGCAGGACATCAGGGTTCCCGGCGTTGAAGGAATCGTTTGCCTTGTCAGGCCAGCTCCGCTCATAGCCGCTGACCAGGAATGAATAGCCATCCTTGACGTAATACGTCTCGTCGAAAACCAGGCTGTGCGGAGTGTCCAGGCGGATGAAGCGGAGCACACCCCCGATGAGCGCCGTCACCAGCGGAACAAGCCAGAACCACAGCCGGAGCGACGGCGGGTAGTCCAGCCAGCTGCGGACGCTTCCGATCAGCCGTTCCCTGAGTGCTTCAGCGGAAAAGGCCATGGCTGGCCGGATGATCCAGGGCTTGCCTGCCGGAGCGTTTGCCGATGCGGCGCGTTCCGGGGAGCCGGGGGGCGGGCCTGCCGGGTGGGCCTGGCCGGCCCCGGCGGGCCGCGTGGGGGTCTGCGTCACGTGCCCCATGCTACCTTTTGCAGCTTGCGCCGCCTGCCAGCAGTAGGCTGGTGGCGTGGACCCTAACCCCGAAACCCTCCCCGACTCCAGCCTGCCTGACGCCGAAGGGCCGAACCCAGGCCCCACCGGGCCGGGCAGGATCGTGCTGGCCGCAACGCCGATCGGCAATGCCGGCGATGCCTCCGCCCGCCTTGTCGAACTGCTTGCTACCGCTGACATTGTCGCTGCGGAAGACACCCGGCGGCTCCACCGCCTGGTCCAGAACCTCGGCGTCACGGTGGCGGGCCGCGTGATCAGCTACCACGAGCACAATGAGGTGGCCAAGACTGCTGAACTCCTGGATGCGGTCCGGGCGGGCAAGACCATGGTCATGGTCACTGACGCGGGGATGCCCTCGGTTTCGGACCCGGGTTTCCGGCTCGTCGAGGGAGCTGTGGCCGCCGGACTCACTGTTACAGCCGCCCCGGGCCCTTCGGCCGTACTGACAGCGCTGGCACTCTCCGGCCTGCCCACTGACAGGTTCTGCTTCGAAGGCTTCCTTCCCCGCAAGGCGGGGGAGCGGGCCTCCAGGCTGGCCGACCTCGCTGCGGAGCGGCGGACCATGGTGTTTTTCGAAGCTCCGCACCGGCTGGAAGCCATGCTCAGGGCATTGCGCGAGCGGTTCGGCGCCGAGCGCAGAATTGCCGTGTGCCGCGAACTGACCAAGACCTATGAAGAGGTCATCCGCGGGACCGTTGGTGAGCTGCTGCTCTGGGCGGAAGGGAACGAGGTCCGGGGCGAGATCGCCGTCGTGGTCGGGGGAGCTCCGGAACAGGCGCCGGGGACACCGGAAGACCATGTGGCGGCTGTGAACGCGCTGGTGTCGCAGGGAATCCGGCTCAAGGAAGCCGTGGCTGCCGTGGCGGAGGAGGCCAGGGTCAGCAAGAGGGAGCTGTATTCCGCCGTGCTGGCGGCGCGCTGAGCAGGGCCGGAGAAGGTCCGGACGGGGCCGCGGATAAGCGCGCAGCAGTCTCCGGGCGGCTGTGCACCTGCACAGCGCCGCGCTGATTCTGTAGTGCGTCCAGGCGTAGACCCTCCGGCAGGGGCAGCAGTAGTCTGACAGTTAATCAGCCACAAAGGCAGGCCACTCCGGCCGCCGGTGCGCGGCTGGAAACAACCCTACTGACGAGGGAGTCACCGTGACTGTCACTGCACAGCCAGCTGTTACCGCAGAGCGCGAGAGCGAACTGCTGGCCTCTGTTCCCACCGGCCTGCTTATTAATGGTGAGTGGCGTCCGGCCGCTTCCGGCAAGACGTTCGACGTCGAGGATCCCGCCACCGGGAAGGTGCTGCTGAGCCTCGCCGACGCCGGGGCCGAGGACGGCAAGGCGGCGCTGGACGCTGCCGCCGCGGCGCAGGAGTCATGGGCGAAGGTCCCGCCGCGTGAACGCGGAGAGATCCTGCGCCGGGCGTTCGACCTCGTGACGGAGCGGGCGGAGGACTTCGCGCTGCTGATGACCATGGAAATGGGCAAGCCGCTGGCAGAGGCCCGCGGCGAAGTTACCTACGGAGCCGAGTTCCTGCGCTGGTTCTCCGAGGAAGCCGTCCGCGCGTTCGGCCGCTACTCGGTCTCCCCGGACGGCAAGTCCCGCCTGCTGGTCACGAAGAAGCCCGTCGGTCCCTGCCTGCTGATCACGCCGTGGAACTTCCCGCTGGCCATGGCCACCCGGAAGATCGCCCCGGCCGTCGCCGCGGGCTGCACCATGGTGCTCAAGTCCGCCAACCTCACCCCGCTGACCTCGCAGCTGTTCGCCGCAGTGATGCAGGAAGCAGGCCTTCCCGCCGGTGTCCTGAACGTCATCCCCACCTCGACCGCCGGTGCCACCACGGGCCCGCTGATCAAGGACTCCCGGCTGCGGAAGCTCTCCTTCACCGGTTCCACCGAGGTGGGCCGCCGCCTGCTCTCCGACGCTTCCGAAACCGTGCTTCGGACGTCCATGGAACTCGGCGGCAACGCCCCGTTCGTGGTGTTCGAAGACGCGGACCTGGAAGCCGCCGTCGCCGGGGCCATGCTTGCCAAGCTGCGGAACATGGGCGAGGCCTGCACCGCAGCGAACCGCTTCATTGTCCACGAATCGGTCGCTGACGAATTCGCGGAAAAGTTCGCGGCGAAAATGGCGGAGATGACGACGGCCCGCGGTACCGAGCCGGAGTCCAAGGTCGGTCCGCTGATCGATGCCAAGAGCCGGGACAAGGTCCACGAACTCGTTTCCGACGCCGTGGCGTCCGGCGCCAGGGCGGTCCTGGGCGGCGCCCCGGCAGAGGGCCCTGGCTACTTCTACCAGCCCACCATCCTCACCGGCGTCACCGAAGGAACACGTATCCTGTCCGAGGAAATCTTCGGCCCTGTCGCACCGATCATCACGTTCGGCACCGAAGAGGAAGCCATCCGGCTGGCCAACAACACCGAGTACGGCCTCGTGGCCTACGTCTTCACCCGCGACCTGAACCGGGGCATCCGGATGGGCGAACGGCTTGAGACCGGCATGCTCGGCCTGAACGCCGGCGTCATCTCCAACGCCGCCGCACCCTTCGGCGGTGTCAAGCAGTCCGGCCTGGGCCGCGAAGGCGGCCTCGAAGGCATCGAGGAATACCTCTACACCCAGTACATCGGCATCGCCGACCCCTACGCAGGCTGACCCCGACGGGTGACCCGCGGACTCAGCGCGGAGAATCTCCTTCGCCGCGACGCCGCAGGCCGTTGCGCGCCCGTGACCACGAGCGCGCAACGGCCGTGGCCGTCTGCCGGGATACCCGGCCGATGAACCGGAACGGAGCCGTCAGCATCCGTCCCCAACGTGCCATGACCGACGGCGGGAGCCAGTCTGCGCGCAGCCGGCGGCCGCGCGTGACATTGGCCCGCATAGAGGTTTGGAGGGCGCCAATCCGCGCGGCAACCGGTTTCTCGTTGCCCGAACCCGTGGAACCAGCGGGCGGCGGGCCGTAGGCCCGGCGTTCGAAGTCGGCCGTGAGGGAGATGACGGCCTGGTGCGCGTCGTCGTCCATTCCGCCGGCTTCGCCCAGCAGATGCGAGCTGCGCATCCGGGCCGAATACGTCCTGGGCGTCTCACTCGGTCCCGGCGGCAATCCATAGTCCGTGCCGAGGTCGCGGAGCTCAGACCACGCCAGGGGAATGGCTTCCGGGGACAGGGGATCGCTGCTGCGCAGCCTGCGGGCACGGACGCCTGTCCGTACCAGCCGAGGTGAGGACAAAAGCAGCAACAGCACTGCTGATCCAGCCAGGCCCAGCAGCCACGGCATCAGCTGGGAACCTGCGTCAGTGCCTTGGCCGCCACCGGGAAGGGGAACAGGTGTGGCGCTGGGCAGGGGCGTGCCGGTGGGGGCATTGGAAGGGACGAGGTCATCGTTGTTCTCGAGCGATCCGGGGGCGCCCGGCGTCGAGCTTTCCGTGGCGTACTCGGGCACCACCCCGCGGGACGGTGTCGGTTCAAACGGCACCCACCCGAGCCCTTGGAAATACAGTTCCGGCCACGCATGGGCATCGCGTGCGTCCACTTCGTACTCCGCCAGGGCTCCCTGCCCGGCCACGCTGACGGTGGCTCCGGTCAGCCGTCCGGGGGCGTACCCTACGGCGATCCTGCTTGGGATGCCCTCAAGCCTGGCCATGACGGCCATAGCGGAGGCGTAGTGGATGCAATACCCGCTCTTTTGGGCGAGGAAATCGGCAAGCACTGACAGGCCGTTGCCGTCATAGCCGCCCTGGACCGGCGACTGGAGGGAATACGAAAATTCCGCAGACCGCAGGTATCGCTGGATGGCCATGGCCTTGGCGTAGGCGGTGCCGCTGGACCCAGTCACGGAGTCGGCGGTGGTCCTGACGATGTCAGGCACGTTGCCCGGAACCCGGGTGAAATCCTCGGCGATGCCCTGCACAGGTGCCGACGAGCGGTCGAGCAGGCTGGCCGTGAGCCGGGGAACGGCCGAGACCACGGTGTACTCCTGGTTCCGCGAATTGGTATCCACTCCCTTGATACTCAGGGTGGCGGGATCCCACGACCAGCGCCCGTCCAGGCCCCGGACGGACTCCGGAGCGTAAGGCACCGGCAGGTAGGGGCTGGTAAAAGAGCCTGTGTCCACAGCCGTCACCTGGCGGAGCATCCCGTCGGCGGGGATCTCATAGCCCGGTTCGATCTGTCCGGACACCGGCTGCCGCGATCCGTCACGGTCGTCCGGCCCCCAGGAGTCGCCGTCGAAGTTGTCCACCGTGACTGAGCGCAGGTACAGCGGCATGGCCGCGTTGGTGGCGTAGGTGATCCGCCCGGTCCCGGCTGGGGTGCGCAGGCTGTTTCCGAGCGTGATCATGGGGTTCAGACCGGTGGACGTTCCCCAGGGGTTCACCCGTGATCCTTGCGGAAAGGTTCCCTGGTCGAAGCCGGGGATGGCCATCGGAATGACCAGCGTGGCCACGAGGGCTGCGGCCCCGGTGAGCGCGGCCCGCTTCATCTGCCCGGGGTTGCGGGCTGTGTCCGCCGGGGTGCGCGCATCCGGCGCAAACCACTGGCTGGACGCCAGGATCAGCAGGTAGCCGGCCACCGTGGCGCTGAAGCCCCAGACGCCCACGCTTTGGGGCTTCACCATGGCCGGCACGATGAGGATGGCCACCAGGCCCACGCCCGTGGTGGCAGGCATGCCCAGGGGCAACGCCAACGCATCGATGAGGATGACGGTCAGGCCCAGGACGGCGCACGTCACCATGACAATGCCGGCGTTCGGGGCCACCGGGGCGCTTTCGGCGAGCACTGTCTCGCTGGCGCGGCGGATGAACCGGTCCAGCTCCTTCATCGTGGCGCCCGACGGGATGATCCCGGCAATGCTTGAGCTGCGGAAGAACGTCAGCGTCAGGATGGCTATGAGCGAGGCGAAGCCGCCGGCCGTGACCATAAGTGGATGCGCCCGGACGGCGCGGAGCGCGGCCATGGCCAGGCACACCACAAAAACGGTGGTCAGGACGGGCAGGTACCACGCCCATCCCCGCAGTACGCCGTTCAGCGACAGCGCGGCGCCGCACACAGACAGCCCCACGGCGCCGGCCATGACCCAGGGGTAGGCGCCCGCCCGAGCAGTGCGGGCTGATGTACCTGGGGCGGAGACCTCGGAGGTCTGCCCGGCGGAGGAGGTGTGCTTCTCAGGGGCGAGCGTCATCGTGCCACCCCCGCCCCGCGCCGGACGTCAGCTGCCGCGGCGTCCAGTGCTGAACCGCCCTGGTCGAAGTGGCTCCACGCCGCAGGCACGGGGACAGCCGGAGACACCGCCACCGCACGCCACCCACCGCGCCGAAGCTCTTCAAGCTGGTCGTGGAACTCCGACGGCCTCTCCGCGACGATCATGGCGAAGGCGTTCGCACCATAACCCGCGGCCGGGGCCAGGGCGTTGGCTTCGGCCATGGACAGCCTGCCCAGGACGGCGATGATCGGCCCCCGCATCCGGTGGGCGGAAAGTTTGTCCATGAGTCCGTCATCGAAGGTGGCGGGACCGGAGTCCTGCGCAAAGCCGTGGTCACGCCCTGCACCGGCGGTGTCCCTGCGGGCTGGCACCCTGAGGACCGGGCTCCGCCGTCCGGAATCATTGCGGCCGTGAAGGCCGTGATGGCCGTGATGGGGGCCGGAGAGCTGGATGGCAGCCAGGCTTTCGGCGATGGACTGCAGCCCGCCTGCGCCCACGTATTCCTCGGTTTCCGGTTCGGGCGCCGAGGGGGAGCGCAGGAAGGCCGGTTCGCCCCGGGCATCAAGCAGCCGCAGCGCATAATTCCGTTCGGCAAGGTGCGTGCTGATGGAAATCGCCGCTACCACCGCCCACTCGAAGGTACCGCTGGTAAGCATTTCGTGCCCGTCCAGGGCCACCGTCGCGCCAAAACCTGTCCCGCCTGCGAAGGCGAGGTACCGCTGGTCAAGGATGATGGTGGCCTCCGGAGTGGTGACCGACTCCTCCTGCCGGACCATCAGTGCTCCGTGCCGGGCAGTCGCCGGCCAGTGGACGCGGCGCATTGGATCGCCATGCCGGTATTCACGGGTCATCACGTCGTCGTCGCTGGGATTGGCCCGGATCCGGGTGGCAGTGACGCCGTCGTTCCCGCGCGCCCCAGCGAGTCCTGTGACCGGGAGTTCGACGGCGGCGGGCGTCACGGTGAGCATGTCGCCGTCGTCTATTGCCTGCCGGTGCAGGGACAACCCGAACGGGTCCGTGAACTCGGCGGTCACCGGCCCGATCACAAACTGCCCGCGCTGGCTGGAATGCAGGTGGTATTCGTAGCGGCTGGTACCCCCGGTTGCCGACCGCGCCGGGAAGCGGAATGCCGGGGACTCGCCGAACCGCGGAGGCAGGCGTTCCTCCATGATCGCGCGGCCGGTGCCCTGTCCGGTCCGCGCCACAGCCAGCCTGACGGTCGTGGCGGCCGAGGTCTCCACCGGCGCTGGATTGAATTCCCGGTAGACCTGGAATTTGGGTTTGACCAGCCGGATTCCGGCCAGCGAGATAAGGGGGAGGACGATCAGCAGGACACTGAGGCTGAGGAGGTCCCGGCGGCCCATGATCTGCGCGGCCAGGAGCGACACGGCACCGGCAGCGAGCAGGCCCCAGCCGCGCTGGCTGAAAAGGTGGCGGGGCAGTCGGTCCAGCAGCGCCATGGCGTTCCGCCTAGTGGTTCCTGCGGGGTCCGGAAGCCGGTGCAGTCCTTGCCGCCGGCTTGGCCGCGGACCGTGCCGCGGCCTCTGTCAGGTCCTGGCTCACCGGCAGCCTGTTCAGGATGCCGCGGATGACGCTGTGTGGGGTTTCCCCGGCACTGGCGGCCTTGCGGTCCAGGATGATCCGGTGCGCCAGGACGGATTCAGCCACGTTGACAACGTCGTCGGGAAGCACAAAATCGCGTCCGTCCAGTGCCGCGGTGGCCTTGGCCGCCCGGAGCAGCTGCAGCATCGAGCGCGGGCTGGCTCCGAGCCGGAGCAGGGGACTTTCACGGGTGGCCCTGCCCACGGACACGGTGTATTCCTTGACCGCCTGCGACACGTAGACCTGCTGGACAGCGGCGATCATGGATGCCACGTCCGCAGCGGTGACCACGGGGGAGACCTTGGCCAGGGGCGACGTCGCCTGATGAGTCTCCAGCATCTCGATCTCGGAGTCCATATCCGGGTAGCCCATGGAAATGCGTGCCATGAAGCGGTCCCGCTGCGCTTCCGGCAGGGGATAGGTGCCCTCCATCTCGATCGGATTCTGGGTGGCAACCACCATGAAAGGCTCGTCGAGTTTGTAGGAATCGCCGTCCACCGTGACCTGGTGTTCCTCCATGCACTCCAGCAGGGCGGATTGCGTCTTGGCCGATGCCCGGTTGATTTCATCACCAATGACGATGTTGGCGAATACGGCCCCCGGGCGGAATTCGAACAGCCGGGAGGACTGGTTGTAGATGGACACGCCGGTGACATCGGACGGCAGCAGGTCGGGGGTGAACTGGATCCGGCTGACCGTGCAGTCGATGGTCCGGGCGAGGGTCTTGGCGAGCAGGGTCTTGCCGACGCCGGGCACGTCCTCGAGCAGGAGGTGGCCTTGGGCCAGAAGGACGGTCAGGGCAAGTTTCGCGGCCTCGGACTTGCCATCGATGACCGTGTTGATCTCAGCCAGGATGCGCTGGCATGCAGAGTGGAAGGCGGCCGCGTCCATCGCCGGGGCCTTGTGGCCGTTCAGCTGCGTGACCGGTTCCACAACCCCTGCGAAGTTCCGGCCGGCTGGGTCGATCTCATTGACGGCCGTGCGTCGGTGGGTGTCCATCGGCAACCTTTCAGCCCGGTATCGACTGGGACGGGACAGCAAGCCTGCCTTCGCCCGTCGGTGGGCGTTCGCATCTGTTGGTAACAGACTACTAACACAACTGCCGAGCCTGACAGAGAGTTCCGGTAATTCTCCGGGCATCGGCCGCCGCTAGGCTGGTGGGATGTGCAATTCGCTGGTTCCCGCCGCCTACCGTGCCGCCGGAACGGACGGTTCAGCCCCGGCCGGGGCAGCAGGCAGGCGGGCATTTCCGCCCGCGCCGGAGCCGCTGCCGGTCCCGGTGATGGACAACCATACGCACCTCGATTTTCCCGACGGCGCCGGTCCGGTAGGGATTGCAGCGGCCCTGGATGCCGCTGAGGCGGTCGGTGTGCAGGGGGCGGTACAGGTGGGCTGTGACCTCGAATCCTCCCGTTTCACCGTGCAGGCAGTGGATTTGGACAGCCGGCTCCTGGGGGCAGTGGCACTCCACCCGAACGATGCGCCGGATTACGCAGCCCGCGGCGAACTGGAAGAGGCGTTGGTGGAGATCGAGCGGCTGGCCGCCCACCCCCGCATCCGGGCCATCGGCGAGACCGGGCTGGACTTCTTCCGCACCGAAGGGGAAGGGCTGGTTCATCAGCGCTATTCATTCAGGCGGCACATTGACATCGCCAAGAGGCTGGGCCTGACCCTGCAGATCCATGACCGTGACGCCCACAACGACGTCGTGCAGGTCCTGCGGGAGGAGGGGGCTCCGGAGCGTGTGGTGTTCCACTGCTTTTCGGGGGACGAGGAGTTGGCCCGCATCTGCAATGCGGAGGGCTGGAACATGTCCTTCGCGGGCACCGTGACGTTCAAGAATGCCCACAACCTTCGGGCGGCGCTTGCGGTGGCAGAACCCGGGCTGGTGCTGGTGGAAACTGATGCGCCGTTCCTCACGCCGCACCCGCACCGGGGCCGGGCGAATGCGAGCTACATGGTGCCGTACACGGTCCGGGCAATGGCGGATTTGACAGGAACCGACCTCGCCCGGCTCTGCCAGCAAATCAGTGAAAATACCTTGCAGGCATACGGATCCTGGGACTGAACCCCCCAACCGGAGGAGCACCTCTGTTGAATACCAGGTATGCAAAATTCTTGGCTGCTTTATAACGCTACGGTTACAGTGGGTAACTATTAGCCGGGGTCGGGGAAGGCCTTCGGATAATTTCACTTCATCCGCAGCAGGATCATGAACGGCTCCGATGCCGCATGCCTGCCGCCTGGAGTGTGGCGGCGCAACGGTGCCCGGAGCTGACCCCCAGGGTTCTGCGCCGGGCGTTTTACTGCGTTTTTCCCCGTGCCCGGATGGTCCTAAAGTTACGGGCAATCGTGGTCAAGCTTTTCACATCTGACGGCAAGTTCAGTTTCGTCAAGGTTGGTACCCAGTTGGTGGTGCTTTGCGCACTTGTCCTCGGGCTCGTGGCCTTTGTCGGAAATAACAAAACAATCACGCTCAACGTCGACGGCAAGGTGACTTCGGTCCAGACCTTCGGCGGCACGGTGGGCCAGGTTGTCAAAAGCGCAAAGCTGGACCTGAAGCCTGCGGACCGCGTATCGCCGTCCGCCGACGAAACCGTGGAAAACGGCACCGTTATCAATGTGAACATGGCCAAGGCCGTGAAGGTCAGCCTCGACGGCTCCGAGAAGACCGTCAGCACCACCGCCCCGGATGTGGCCGGCCTCGTGACCGAACTGGGCGTCGCAAGCTCGTCGTCCGTGTCCGTCCCGAAGGACGCCCAGCTGGCCGTGGACGGATCGTTCGTCTCCATCTCGACGCCCAAGACGGTCAGCATCGTTGCCGACGGAAAAGCCACCACGGCAACCACGACGGCCTCCACAGTGCAGGCAGTCCTTGAGGATGCAGGCGTGAGCCTTGGTGTCAACGACCGGACCTCACAGCCCGGCAACGCCCCCGTAGTCAACAACATGGTGGTCAAGGTTTCCCGTGTGGACACCGGCCAGACGGCTGCCACCACCGAAGACGTCCCGTTCGAGACGATGACCTCCGAAGACGCGGAGATGCTCAAGGGCGAGAAGAAGGTCACGCAGGCAGGTGCCGCCGGAAAGGTGGAACGGACCTTCAAGCTTGTAATGGTTGATGGCCGCGAGGCTTCCAGAACCCTGGTTTCCGAGACCGTCTCCCTTCAGCCCGTGACGGAGCAGGTCACGGTGGGCACCAAGCCGAAGCCTGCGGCCACCACCACGGCCGGAGCCAACACCGGTGCTGCTGCCCCGGCCATGATGAACGAGGCCATGTGGGACAAGATCGCCCAGTGCGAATCGGGTGGCAACTGGTCCATCAACACCGGCAACGGCTACTACGGCGGCCTGCAGTTCGACATCCAGACGTGGATCGGATCGGGCGGCGGCGCCTACGCCCCCAACGCCAGCTTGGCAACCAAGGCCCAGCAGATCGACATCGCCAACCGCGTCTACGCGCAGCGCGGGCTGCAGCCCTGGGGCTGCGGCTGGGCGGCCACCAGCTAGCAGCCTCCGCCCCACCCAGTCACAGGCGCCCCATCGTGACAGCTGACCACAGCCGCGCAGGGCACAACTGAACGAGGCACCACGGTGGCCGGACCCGGATTGCCGGGTCCGGCCACTGTTCCTTCCGCATGGCAGGCATGGCCGCCGGGATAGGATACCTAGGTGACTGAACCGAGCCCCGCCGCGCCCGCACCCCTCTTCGGTGCCTCCGACATACGCCGGCTGGCGGAAGAGATCGGAATCCGGCCCACCAAGACACTTGGGCAAAACTTCGTCATCGACGGCAATACCATCCGAAGGATCGTCTCCGCCGCCAACATCGGCCCTGAAGAGACGGTCCTTGAAGTCGGGCCGGGGCTCGGCTCGCTGACGCTGGGGCTGCTGGACGCCGCAAAGTCCGTGGTCGCCGTCGAAATCGATCCTGTGCTGGCCGCGAAGCTGCCCCACACTGTTGGCGAATGGCGGCCCGGGGCCGCCGAGGACTTCTACCTGGTCCAGGCTGACGCGATGAAGGTGACTACGCTGCCGGTTGAGCCGACAGCCCTTGTAGCCAACCTCCCGTACAACGTGGCCGTGCCTGTGGTCCTCCACCTGCTGCAGCACTTCCCGAGCCTGGAGCACGGTCTTGTGATGGTGCAGGACGAGGTGGCCGACAGGCTCGCCGCGGGGCCCGGGTCCAAGACCTATGGGGTGCCGTCGGTCAAGGCGGCCTGGTACAGCAGCATGCGCAAGGCCGGGGTGATCGGCATGAACGTCTTCTGGCCCGCGCCGAAGATTCACTCCGGTCTGGTGGCCTTCACCCGGAGGAAACCCCCCGTCACCACTGCCACCCGCGAGCAGGTCTTCGCAGTGATCGACGCCGCGTTTGCGCAGCGCCGCAAGACACTGCGGGCCGCCCTGGCCGGCTGGGCAGGGAGCGCCGCCGAGGCAGAACGCTGCCTGGTGGCGGCGGGCGTCGACCCTACCGCCCGGGGCGAAGTCATCGACATCGCTGCCTTCGCCAGGATCGCTGAAGCCCGAGAGGCCGCGGCGTGAATGCGCTGGCCGGCCGGTTTGCCGCGCGGACTGTTCGGGTAAAGGCGCCCGGTAAGGTCAATGTTTCCCTGGACGTGGGGCCGCTTCGACCGGACGGCTACCACTCGGTGGCCAGCGTGTACCTGGCGGTGTCGCTTTACGAAGAGGTCGCCGCCACGAGCACCGAGACCCCGGGCATCACGGTCAGCATCAGTCCGGACAGCACCCTTGACCTCGATGGCGTCGACATCCCGCTGGATGGGAACAACCTCGCCTACAAGGCTGCTGCCATCATGGCCGATGTCTCCGAACACGCCACAGGTGTCCACCTCGAGATCACCAAGCGTGTGCCTGTGGCCGGCGGCATGGGCGGAGGTTCGGCCGACGCCGCCGCCACGCTGCTCGCGTGCGACGCGCTGTGGAACAGTGGACTGTCGCGGGAGGAACTGGCCCATCTTGCGGGGGAGCTGGGAGCCGACGTTCCGTTCTCCCTGCTCGGTGGTACGGCCGTGGGGCTTGGCCTGGGCGACGAACTCTCGCCCGCCCTGGCCAAGGCGCAGACTGACTGGGTCCTGGTCGCAGCCGACTACGGGCTGTCCACTCCGGAGGTGTACCGGACCCTGGACCGGCTTCGCGAGGCCGAGGGTGTGGTCGCAGCCGAGCCTGCCGGCGTTGATCCCAAGATCCTGCAGGCACTGCGAAGCGGTGACGCCGAAGCGTTGAGCAGGGTCCTGGTCAATGACCTGCAGCGTGCCTCCATTGAACTGGCTCCGGATCTGCGCAGCACGCTGGGGATGGGCGAATCGCTCGGCGCCATCGCCGGCATCGTTTCGGGCTCCGGTCCCACGGTGGCACTGCTGGCGCACAGCCCGACGGCGGCTGAAAGCCTCGCCGAGGACCTGCTGCACCACGGGCTGACAGCCTGGGCTGTCCACGGGCCCGTGCCCGGTGCCCGCATCATCTCCGATACCCTCCTTTAAGAGCCCCCTTCGTTTTCAGCAGCAGAAAGCAGTTCCCTTGGCACACCTTCTTGGCGGCGAAAACCTGACGGTTTCGTACGCGACGCGCACCGTCCTGGACGGCATCACCCTCGGACTTGAGGAAGGCGACCGGATCGGCATGGTGGGCCGGAACGGCGACGGCAAATCAACGCTGATGCGCCTGCTTGCCATGCGCTCCACCCCGGATTCGGGCCGGGTGACCAAGCGCAGCGAAGTCAACATCGGATACCTGGACCAGAGCGACGTGCTTGACGGCGACCTCACAGTCGGTGCCGCCATCGTCGGTGACCAGGCGGACTACGAATGGGCCCGCAACCCGCAAATCCGCGAGGTCATGGGCGGGCTGGTGTCCGATGTCGACTGGCACGCGAATGTCCATGCACTGTCCGGCGGGCAGAAGAGGCGGGTGGCGCTGGCCAAGCTGCTCATTGAAGACCACGACGTCATCATGCTCGACGAGCCCACCAACCACCTCGACGTCGAAGGCGTCGCCTGGCTGTCCAGGCACCTGAAGACACGCTGGCGGGCCAACCAGGGCGCCTTCCTCGTGGTCACCCACGACCGCTGGTTCCTCGACGAAGTCTGCACCAAGACCTGGGAAATCCACGACGGCATCATGGACCCGTTCGACGGCGGCTACGCGGCCTACGTCCTGGCCCGGGCCGAGCGCGACCGCTCGGCCTCCGTGATGGAAAGCAAGCGCCAGCAACTGGTGAAGAAGGAGCTCGCGTGGCTGCGCCGCGGCGCCCCTGCCCGCACAGCCAAGCCCAAGTTCCGGATCGAGGCAGCCAACGCCCTGATCGCGGACGTCCCGGAGCCGCGCGACTCGACGGCACTGAGCAAGATGGCCACCGCCCGCCTGGGCAAGGACGTCCTGGACCTGGAAAACGTTTCGCTGGACTTCCTCGGCGGCGATGAAGGGCAGAAACTCTTCGACAACATCACCCTGCGGCTGGCACCGGGGGAGCGGCTGGGCCTGGTGGGCGTCAACGGCGCAGGCAAGACCACACTGCTTAAGCTGCTCAACGGGGAAATCCAGCCTTCCTCCGGCAAGCTAAAGCGCGGCAAGACCGTGGTCACTGCGGTCCTTACCCAGGAGGTCAAAGAGCTCGACGACGTCTCGGACCTGCGCGTGATCGAGGTGATCGAGCGCGAGAAGCGGTCCTTCAACGTTGGCGGCAAGGAGTTCACTGCGGGCCAGCTCGTGGAGCAGCTGGGCTTCACGAACGAAAAGCAGTGGACCCCGGTGAAAGACCTTTCCGGGGGTGAGCGCCGGCGCCTCCAGCTGCTGCGCCTGCTGGTGGGAGAGCCGAACGTGCTGATGCTTGATGAGCCCACCAACGACCTCGACACCGACACCCTCGCCGCCGTCGAGGATGTGCTGGACGGCTGGCCGGGCACCCTTGTGGTGGTGAGCCACGACCGCTACCTCCTGGAGCGCGTGACGGACCACCAGATGGCCCTGCTGGGTGACGGCAAGATCCGCGCCCTGCCGCGCGGCGTGGACCAGTACCTGGAGCTGCGGGAAGCAGCCCTGGCCGGTTCCACCATCACCGGCGGCGGCAACCCCGTCACCGGTCCGAGTGGCAGCGCAGCCACCGCGGCATCCGGAGCCTCCGAGGCTGAAAAGCGGGACGCCCGCAAGGCCAAGAACCGCATCGAACGCCAGCTGGGCAAGCTCGAACAGCAGGAAAAGAAGATCCACGACCAGATGGTCAAAAGCACCAACGACAACGACTTCGACGCCCTTGCCGGGCAAAACAAGAAACTCAAGGACCTCGCCGGCGAACGCGAAGCCCTGGAACTCGAATGGTTAGAGGCCCTGGAAGTCCTCGGCGAGTAGCCAATTCGCTCAGTCCCCGCTCGTCAGTTCCGGGTCCTTTTGGAGGCCGGTCAGGCCGTTCCAGGCGAGGTTCACCAGGTGTGCCGCAACGGTGTGCTTGTCCGGCTGGCGGCCGTCCTGCCACCATTGGCCGGTCATGGCCACCATGCCGACAAGCATCTGCGCGTACATGGCGCCGTCCTCGGCGCTGAAGCCGCGGCGGTCGAACTCGTCGGAGAGGATGTGCTCCACGCGGGCGGTGACGTGGGAAAGAAGGGTGGAAAAGGCGCCTTCCGGCTGCGACGGCGGGGCGTCCCGCATCAGGATGCGGAAGCCGTCCGTACGGTCCTCGATGTAGGTCAGCAAAGCGAGGGCGGCGCGCTCCACCAGGATGCGCGGCTTGGCTTCCTCGGTCAGCGCGTTGTTGATCGCGTCAAGCAGGATGCGGAACTCGAAGTCCACCACCTGGGTGTACAGGCCCTCCTTGGAACCGAAGTGCTCGTAGATGACAGGTTTGGAGACGCCGGCGCAGGCGGCAATCTCCTCAATTGTGGTCCCGTCGAGCCCACGGATGGCGAAGAGCCCGCGTCCCACCTCGATCAGCTGGCTGCGCCGCTGCAGGCCTGTCATCCGGATCCGGGGAGGGTTGTTGCTCACATTTCCATCATGCCTTACCGCCGCTGAACCCCCGGATGCCGGTGGAATCCCCCCAATGTCGCATCAGGCCCCGAACCCATGGCAAAATAAATACTTGTGCCCGGGCCTTGTGCCGGCGGCATGGTCCGCTCTGGTGTAATGGCAGCACCCCGGCCTTTGGAGCCGTGGAGTATAGGTTCGAATCCTATGGGCGGAACTGCTGTGCGATGACCGTCCAGTAGGATGAATTCGGTGCCGCACCAGGCCGCTGGCCCGGCCGGCATCGCGCCCAGCGCACCGCGCAGACAAGCAAGGAGAGCCCGTACGTGATCCCCGAGACTACCGGCCCAGCCGCCGTCATCGTTCTGGCAGCAGGCGCCGGTACCCGGATGAAATCCCGTACCCCCAAGATCCTCCACGAGATCGGCGGCCGCTCCATGGTGGGCCACGCCCTGCTGGCCGCCCGCAGCATCAACCCCCGGCAGCTGGCCCTTGTGGTCCGGCATGAGCGGGACCTGGTGGCAAAGCACCTCGTGGACCTGGACGCCGACGCCGTCATTGTTGACCAGGACGACATTCCCGGCACCGGCCGCGCTGTTGAAGTTGCGCTCCAGGCCCTCGACGCCCACCAAATGCTGGAGGGCACCGTAGTTGTCACCTACGGCGACGTTCCGCTGCTGACTGGCGGCCTGCTGGCCGAACTCGTCGCCACCCATGAGCGTGAAGCCAACGCCGTGACCGTCCTGACGGCTGTCCTGGATGATGCCACCGGCTACGGCCGGATCCTCCGCGGTGAAGACGGTACAGTCACTGGCATCCGCGAGCACAAGGACGCCACCGACGCCGAGCGTCTCATCCGCGAGGTCAACTCCGGCATCTACGCCTTCGACGCCGCCGTCCTGCGCGACGCGCTGGTCCACGTCACGACCGAGAACTCCCAAGGCGAAAAATACCTCACCGACGTCCTGGCGCTTGCCAGGGAAGCGGGCGGACGCGTTGCCGCCGTCGTCACCGGGGACCGCTGGCAGGTGGAGGGCGCCAACGACCGCGTCCAGCTGTCGGCACTCGGCGCGGAACTCAACCGCCGGACAGTGGAGGCATGGATGCGGGCGGGTGTCACCGTTGTTGACCCCGCCACCACCTGGATCGATTCCACCGTCACACTCGACGAGGACGTCCGGATCCTGCCCAACACCCAACTTCATGGCAGCACCACGGTGGCGCGCGACGCCGTCGTCGGCCCGGACACCACACTGACCGACGTCCGCGTCGGCGCCGGTGCCACGGTGACCCGGACGCACGGATCAGGTGCCGTGATCGGCGCGGATGCCGCCGTCGGGCCCTTCACCTACCTCCGCCCCGGCACCGTCCTGGGCGACGCAGGCAAGATCGGCGCCTTCTACGAGACCAAGAACGTCACGATCGGCCGCGGGTCCAAGCTCTCCCACCTGGGTTACGCCGGCGACGCCGAAATCGGTGAGGACACCAACATCGGCTGCGGCAACATCACGGCCAACTACGACGGCGAGAAGAAGCACCGTACCGTCATCGGCTCCGGCGTCCGCACCGGCTCCAATACCGTCTTTGTTGCCCCCGTCACCATGGGCGACGGGGCCTACAGCGGCGCCGGCGCCGTGATCCGCAACGACGTTCCGCCCGGCGCGCTGGCCGTCACGCTCGCCGCCCAGCGGAACTCCGAGGGCTGGGTTGTGGCCAACCGGCCCGGCACGCGCTCCGCTGAACTGGCCCAGGCGGCCACCGCAGATTCCTCAAGTACCCAGGCACCTACAGAAGAGGGCAAGCAATAATGAGCGAAATTACGGCGCACGGCGAGAAGAAGCTGGTGCTTGCCGCCGGGCGGGCACACCCGGAGCTTGCCCGCGAGATCGCCAAGGAGCTGGGAACCGAGCTGCTGCCCATCGACGCGTACGACTTCGCCAACGGGGAAATCTACGTGCGCGCCGGCGAGAGCGTCCGCGGCACTGACGCGTTCGTGATCCAGGCACACCCGGCACCGCTGAACAACCACCTCATGGAGCAGCTGATCATGATTGATTCGCTGAAGCGGGCCTCCGCCAAGCGCATCACCGTGGTCTCGCCCTTCTACCCCTACTCCCGCCAGGACAAAAAAGGCCGCGGCCGCGAGCCGATCTCCGCCCGCCTCGTCGCAGACCTCTACAAGACCGCCGGCGCCGACCGCATCATGAGCGTGGACCTGCACACCTCGCAGATCCAGGGCTTCTTCGACGGCCCCGTTGACCACCTCATGGCCATCCCGCTGCTGGCCGATTACATCCGCACCCGCGTTGCCGCGGACAACATCACCGTTGTTTCCCCGGACACCGGCCGCGTCCGCGTGGCCGAACAGTGGGCAGAGCGCCTCGGCGGCGCCCCCCTGGCGTTCGTCCACAAGAGCCGCGACCTCACCGTCCCGAACCAGGCCGTGTCCAAGACCGTCGTGGGCCAGATCGAAGGCCGCACCTGTGTCCTGATCGACGACATGATCGACACCGGCGGGACCATTTCCGGTGCCGTGCAGGTGCTGAAGAACGCCGGCGCCAAGGATGTCATCATCGCGGCGACCCACGCCGTATTCTCCGACCCGGCGGCCCGCCGGCTGTCCGAGTCGGGCGCCCGCGAAGTGGTGGTCACCGACACGCTGCCCATCTCTGCCGACAAGCGGTTCCCGCAGCTGACGGTGCTGTCCATCGCACCGCTGATCGGACGCGCCATCCGCGAAGTGTTCGACGACGGCTCCGTCACCAGCCTGTTCGACGGCAACGCCTGATCCATGCCGGGCCACCGGCGTCGGGCCCGTTTTCAGTAACTGCGCCCGACGCTGGTAAGCTGATCCACGAAACCTTGGCGAGGGAGAGCATCAGGTGGCCGTGAACACGGAAACCGGATTGCAGGTCTCCGTTATCGACTGGGTCTGAACCTCCCTTCTTGAAGGGCCGCCTCCGGGCCGCCCGGCGTTGAAGGTCGCAACAGACCTCCGCCCTTGCTGAACACCGTTTAGTCTTCAAGGAGAAACACATGTCTGAGCAGAAGCTCGCAGCAGAAGTCCGCACCGAATTCGGCAAGGGCTTCGCCCGCCGCGCACGCATGGCCGGCCAGATCCCCGCCGTCATCTACGGCCACGGCGCAGAGCCGATCCACATCACCCTGCCTGCCAAGGCCACCACCCTGGCTGTCCGCACCGCCAACGCCCTGCTGTCCCTGGACATCAACGGCGAAGGCCACCTGGCACTCGTCAAGGACGTCCAGCGCGACCCCATCAAGCAGATCATCGAGCACATCGACCTGCTGACCGTCCGCAAGGGCGAGAAAGTCACCGTTGACATCCCCGTGCACGTTGTTGGCGAGCTTGCTCCGGGCAACGTCTACAACCAGGAACTCACCGTCATCTCCCTCGAGGCCGAGGCAACCCACCTGCCCACCGCCGTCGAGGTGAGCATCGAAGGCCGCAGCGCCGGCGAGCACATCCACGCTTCCGACCTCGTCCTCCCGAAGGGTGCGGTCCTGCTGGCCGACGCTGACGCGCTGGTTGTCAACATCTCCGAGGCCACCGAGGTCACCGACGAGGAAGCGTCCGAGGGCGCCACTGAGGCATCCTCCGAGGCTGCATCCGAGTAATTTCGGACCACAGTTTGGGTGGCCGGATCCCCGTCGGGATCCGGCCACTGCCATTTCCCCACCTTAGGATTGACGCATGACTGACACGTGGCTGATCGTTGGCCTCGGGAATCCCGGGACCGAATACAAAGGCAACAGGCACAACGTAGGCCAGATGGTCCTGGACGAACTGGCCGGCCGGATCGGCGGAAGCTTCAAGACACACAAGGCACGGGCCCAGGTGCTCGAAGGCCGCCTGGGAATCGGGGGTCCCCGCGTTGTACTGGCCAAGCCCATGAGCTACATGAACGTCTCCGGCGGCCCCGTCGCAGCGCTGGCAAACTTTTATGGCATCGGACCGGACCACGTCATCGCGGTGCACGACGAGATCGACATCCCCTTTAACACAATCAAACTCAAATGCGGCGGCGGCGAAGGCGGCCACAACGGATTACGGGACATGTCCAAGGCCCTCGCAACCAAGGATTACCTGCGGGTCCGGGTGGGAGTAGGACGGCCGCCCGGGCGGATGGACACTGCCGACTATGTCCTCCGTGACTTCGGCACGGCCGAGCGCAAGGAGCTGCCGTTCCTGCTCGATGAAGCGGCTGACGCGGTGGACGTGCTGGTCAGGGACGGCCTGGCCGCCGCGCAGCAAAGGTTCCATCCGGCGAAGTCGCAGCTGTAGCAAAAAAAACTTAATCCCCAGTTTGCTGTCTCGTAGTCAGTACCTCGGGGTAGTCTTCTTCCTAAGCGGGGGAGCGATGGGGCTTTATCCTCGCTAGGGCGGGATCTAGGGGATAAGTTCATGTCAATCGAGCCACTCAGCTGGGGACGTGGGTCAACGCTCAACGACGTTGAGTTGAACACGGATGCAGCCGTACAGTCCGAGCACCAGCGCTGGTCGGTACCTGCCCGGAGTGCCAACCTTGAAGCCGTCCGCACAGCCCTGACCAGCAAAGACTCCCTCGGTGTCATCATTACCGGAGGCCGGGGAGTGGGCAAGTCTTCCCTCGCCCGGACGGCAGTATCAGAACTCGGCCCGGATATCTGGGCCCTCCAGCTGCGCAGCGGCCACCCCTCCTCGAAGACCCCCTACGGCTGCCTGTCCTTCCTCCTGGCACGGCTGCCCCAGGCCTACATGGGTTCCCCGACGGCCATCCTCCGGGGCATCACGTCATTGATCAGGAGTGACGCGGCGGGCCGGCCGTGCGTGATTACGCTGGACACCGCCGGCAGCATCGATGACATGAGCGCCGGTGTTCTCCTGAACGTCCTCCTGACCGGGACAGCCCGCATCGTCGCTGTCGCGCCCAAGAGCAGTGACCTGCCAGCCGACTTCCACTGGCTGCTCACGGAGCGGCGCCTGACGGAAGTCAGGCTGGACAACCTGAACGAGCTGCAGACACGCCAAGTGCTGCTGTCGTTGCTGGGCCACCGCGTGTCCGCTTCCCTGGTGAGTATCTACCACAGCATGGTGGGTGGAAACCCGCTGCTGCTCAAGGCACTGGTGACGGAGCAGCAGCTTTCCGGGAACCTGGTTCTCTCGGATTCCGTGTGGACCCTGCGTGACAAGGTGGTGCTCGACGGGGCTGCCAGCCTCGACGACATCGTCCGTTCCAGGTGGGCGAGGAAAACGCCGGAGACGCGGGACGTCATCGAAATGCTGTCCTGCGCCAGGAGCGTTGAACTGTCGCGTCTCACTTCGATCTTCGGTGCCGGCATCGTCGCCGACATGGAAGACGCCGGCCTCCTGGACATCGATGATTCGGACAGCCGCTGGGTCTCCCTCCGCGAAAAATACCTGGGCGACGTCGTCCGCTCATGGCTTAGCATCGCCCGGCGCCGGGAACTTCGTGCGCAGCTCCTGGGCGGCAAGGAACCGGACCCTGCCTCCATGACCGTGGAGGAGCTGATGGCCTTTGCGGCCTGGACCCGTGAATGCGAGGCCGACCTCAGCCCCACCATGGCCCTGGCCGCCGCAGAAGCCTCCATCCAGCTCTTTGACCCCCATTCCGCCCTCACCTACGCCGAGACGCTGACCAGGAACGACCCCCAGTGGGTGCCCGGACAGCGGCAGAAGGCCGCGGCGTACCTCCTGCTGGACCTGCCGATCCAGGCCATGGCCGCCCTCGATGACATCACCCGGCCGCAGCTGGACAACCTGGATGCACAGGAATACGCCCAGGTGGTGGCAGCCAAATGCAGGGTCATGGTGTGGCTGCCGGAACATACGGGCAGGGTCCCGGGCCTGCTCGAGGAGGCGAGGGCACGGCTGGAAGTAGGTCCGGAGCTGGTGAAGGGCTGGCCTTCCCCTTTAGCTGTGGCCGCCAACCGCATCACCCTCAGCGAATTCGAATACAAGGCTTTTGTGGGGGACTTCGCCTCCATGGTCCCCGCACTCGAAGCTGCCTCCGATCCGGCCCGCAATCCGGACGTCGCATTCAGGATGAATGCCGCCATCATCCTGATGACCGCGCTGTCGCTGACCGGGCGCGAAATGGACGCCTTGAGCCTGATGCGGACGCTTGGCGGGCAAATCTCGGACGCTGCACAAATCGTCGGCCTGCGCGAGGAATATACCAGCCGGGCCTACTTCGTCCTGCTGATGGCAGGGCAGTGGCGCCGCTGCATCGACCTCCTTGACCCGCCGTCGGCGCGCGACGCGCACCGGCTCCCGTACCGGAGCGCCGCCACGGAGCTGGCAGCAGGCATCGCCTACGTTTACTCCGGAAGGGGAGCAGCTGCCCTGGACCCGCTGCTCTCCGCTGCGGCCCAGCTGGAGCTGAGGCCGGTGCAGAGCGCCCTGCGTTCAGCCTACGCAGCCACCGCACTGGCCTACGCCCAGATCGGGACGGCCGGGCAGTCCCGCCGGTATCTCGACAAGCTGCAGCGCTCCGCCGGCCCCTGCGACTTCCTGACCGGGACCATCATGGAATTCTGCGCCGATATGGCCGGCCGGTGGCTGGGAGAGAACGACGCCGCCACCCGCCTCAAGACCTCCGCCCGCCGGAACGTTGAGGCGGGACGGTTTACCGTGGCCGGCATCAGTCTGCTGGGAGCCACAGTCAACGGCAGCGATGCCGACTTCAGGCTCCTGGAACAGGTGGCGGGCCAACGTCAGGGGCCGTTGGCGGAAATCTCCCGGCTGATCGCAGTGGGCAGCAGGACGAAAGACGCGAAGATCCTGCTGGCCGGCGGCGAGCTCGCGGCCACCCTGGAACTGGACGCTGTGGAGGCACGGTGCATGGCGCTTGCCGTGGACTACGCCCGCCAGGCCGGCGACTCCGTGTCGGCCCGGACTGCGCAGGCACGGCTGGATATACTGGCTGCCACGGTTGCCAACCTTCCGATTGTGCCGAGCAGCGGCAGCCCCCTGCTGACAAGCAGGGAGCGGCAGATTGCCCGGCTGGCCGGCAGGGGAGCGTCAAACCGGGACATCGCGCTGGAAATGGGTGTCTCGGTCCGTACCGTTGAAGGCCACCTGTACCAGGTCTTCACCAAACTCGGAGTAACTTCCAGGGGTGATCTGACTGGACTCGTCTAACGGCCACGCACCAAAGCCAGGATCGGCGTCCCGCCTGCTCACGGGCCGGCGCGAGCCGCTGGACCGGATCTGCAACATCATCCGCAGCCGCACCAGCCAGGCCGTCTTCCTGATGGCCGGGCCCGGCATCGGAAAGTCGGCGCTGGCCGAAGCCATCACCGAACGCCTGTCCCCGGAAATGATCGTCCTGCGCATCCACGGCAGTTCATCCCTGGCAGGCGTCCCCTTTGGTGTGCTGACTCCGTACACGGCAGAGCTGACGGCGGAGGACTCAGTCTCCCCGGTGGCCGTGCTCAGGTCCGTGTGGATGTATTTCGAGAAACTCAAGGACGGGAAGGACACACCGCTCCTGCTGGTGGTCGACGACGCCCACCACCTTGACGATGCCAGCGCCGGGATTGTGGCGGATATGATTTCGGCCGGCTGGGCCAGCGTGGTGGCGGCAGGCAGGCCGCGCCCCGGGCTGCCGCAGCCGCTGGACCAGCTCTGGTACGACGGCCTGGCCGACCGGGTGGATCTGCGCCCGCTCAACCGGGAACAGATCGAGGAAGTGCTTGCCCACGTCCTGGACGGCACTGTCCCCGCCGGCACGGTTGACTCCATCTGGAGCGCCTCCGGCGGTAATCCGCGGATCCTGGACGCCCTGCTCCACGACGCGGCAGATCAGGGGGTCCTCGCCAAACGGAACGGCATCTGGATGCTGCTCGGGCCGCTGCCTTCCGACGGAGCGAGACTGACGGCCGTGGTGTCCAAGGATCTCCTCCGGCGCCGGCCGGAGGAACAGGAAGCACTGAAGCTGGTTGCCCTGGCCGAGCCCGTGGGCCGCAAGGTGATCGAGGACATCTGCGGTGCCGAGCTGGTCCGTTCCCTGCTGGACCAGCAGACGGTGGTGGAAGGCAGCGGCAGCCCTGCCGTGCTGAGGATGTGGAACGGCATCATCGGCGAGGCCGTGCGGAAAAGCGTCTCCGTCTCCCGCAGCCTGCAGCTCCTTGAAAAGCTCCGCGCCCAACAGGAGATGCCCCCGTCCAGTGCGCTGGGCAGGCTGCGGGCGGCCGAATGGGCGCTGGAATGCGGACTCCGCGTCGCGGACACTGAATTGCTTGAGGCGGCACGCACCGCCATCGCCGGATACCGGAGTGGAAGCGCCCGGGGCATGGCGGCAAGGGTGCAGGACCCGATCCTTGCCCCGCACGCCCGCGCCATCCAGGCGCGGGCCCTGTTCAACGAGGCCCATTACGCTGAGGCGGCCAGCATGCTGGACGAATGCTGGCTGGAGCTGGAGGACATTTCCGAGGCGGCCCACGTCCTGCTCTTACGCACGGCGGCGCATCAGGCCCTGGGACAGCCCGTGGCAGCGATCGCCGCGGAATCCCGGGACCTCCTGCGCCACGCCGGAGTCCTGGACGGGCCGTCCTCCGCCAGCCCTGACGGGGCACAATCCGGCGATTCGACCTCAACGCCCGGCCCGGGCCCCTGGCAGGACCAGATGCTCCACCTCCTGGAACTGGGCGAAGCCGGGGACTACAACGCCCTGGGGACGGCTGTCCAGGACATCCGGAGCCGCAATCCCGGCGAGCCGGTGGATGACGCCCTGCGGGCCATCGGGCTGGCGCTTTACTCACATGCACTCTCGGCGGCGGGGCGCGGTGTTCAGGGCCTCGACGCCGCCCTGCTGGCCGCCTCCGAGCTTCCGTCGCTCCGGGACGGTGTGTTCTTCTACAGCGAATTTGTCCTGGGGCGACTGGTCACGGACTACCTGGCGGTGGGTGAGTGGGAATCCGCCGAACGGGAGCTGGCCAATTACGCGATGGAGCAGCCCGCCGGAGCCGCGTGCTTCAGCGGCGGTGTCCAGCTCCTCAGGGGGTACTCGCTGCTACGGCAGGGCCGGATTGAACGTGCCTACCAGATGCTCCTTCCGGCCGTCGAGGCACTCAGGCTCAACGATCCCCTCCAGTTGTTCCGGTTCGGCGCATCGCTGGGCTTCTACGTGGCGGCGAGGCTCGGCGACGCCGCCCAGGCCAGGCGGCTGGAGCTGGACTACAAGGACTCAAGCCCGGGCATACCCGCGAATGAGCTCCTTGCCAAGGCCTATGCCGCCGCGGCTGCGGAGTACGTGGCCCGTGACGGCAAGGGCCTGGCCTCCATCCACACCCTGGCCACCACCCCTGAGGTTTCGGTCCGGGAGGGAATGAACCTGGAGTTCCTCGCCATCTGCTGGGACTTGGGTGACCACTCCGTCATTCCGCTGGTGCCGCCCCTCGCCGGGAATGTCGAAGGACGGTGGGCGGCCGCAATTCTGACGCTGGCCCGGAACTGGGAGTCCAAAGACGCCGATGCCCTGATGGAAACCGCCGCACACTTTGAAGCGACCGGATTCGTCAACCTGGCCCGGGAGGCCTACGCAAGGGCCAGCACAATCCTGGAACAGTCCGGTGAGCGGAGGCGGTCCAGGCAGGCGATCGCCCTGCGCGAGAAATGCGACCACGAACTAGGCGAGCGCTTCCGTGAAGGTCACTTCATCGCTGCTGCTCCGGCGGTGCACCTGACCCGCCGCGAGCAGGACATCGTGGAACTGGCGGTGCAGGGCCTCACCGACCGGGAGATCGCCCAGCGGCTGATGGTGTCAGTACGCACAGTGGAGGGCCACCTGTATCGCACGTACGTCAAACTGGGCGTCCGCAGCCGTGACGAACTGGCCTCGGCCCTGCCCAAGTAGGCCCCGCACGTCGGAGTTCCCCCCGGCACACCGTTCCCCGGAGTTGCCGGCGGTTCCGACGTGCCCGGGGAGCGCCGGGCTAGGTGGTTTGCGTTCAAATACGCGTATCGGCACCGCGTAACCCGTAGTCACAGCGCGCGAAAGTCGAGTACCCCCTACTCGTGTTCCGGGCGGCTGGAGGCGATTAACTAATACCAGCAGGAAGAAGCGGACCGAAAGGAAGCCGCAGACCCCGCTGACAGACTTAGTAAGGCCTCCTCGCACTACAACTACCGGCCCGCAGGGGCCGGACCCAGACGGGGCCGGCGACGTCAGAGTCTTCTGAGACCGAGGCTCTCCCCCCAGCCGTCGCCGGCCCTCCACTCTCCGGCTGAAGCCCGGAACGATTGTGGCGGCTGCCCCGCAGGGGCGCCGCCATAGTCGTGCTGTGGGACAATTGAGTGTCATCCATTGACATCTCAAGGAGTGAGTGTTGGCCGTAGTAACAACCCCAGCCACGCTGGAACGGGCTTTGCCGGCCATGGACAACGCCGAAGTGCTGCGGATACGGAACGACTTTCCCGTGCTTGGGCAACTGGTGAATGGCCGTCCGCTGGTCTACCTCGATTCCGGTGCCACCTCGCAGAATCCCCTCAGCGTGATTGAGGCTGAGCAGGAGTTCTACGAGCAGCGGAACGCGGCAGTGCACCGCGGTGCGCACCACCTCGCAGTGGAAGCCACCGAGGTCTTCGAAGACGCCCGCCAGACCCTAGCCGACTTCATCGGCGCCGACTACTCCGAAACGGTGTGGACCTCCAACGCCACCGAGGGCCTCAACCTTGTCAGCTACGCGCTGTCCAACGCTGCACTCTGGGCAGCGCAGGGGCGCGGCGATGCCGGGCTCAAGGATTTGGCTGTCGGACCGGGCGACCAGATTGTGGTCACGGAAATGGAACACCACGCCAACCTCATCCCCTGGCAGGAGCTTGCCTTCCGGACCGGCGCCACGCTCCGCTACATCCCCATCGATGATGCAGGCAGCCTGCGCATGGACCAGGCCGCCGACATTTTGGGCAAGAGGACCAAGGTCCTTGCCTTCACCCATGCGTCCAACGTGCTGGGAACCATCAACCCCGTTCAGGACCTGGTGTCACTGGGCCGGAAAGCCGGGGCCCTGGTTGTCCTGGACGCCTGCCAGTCCGCTCCGCATCTGCCGCTGGACGTCAAAGCCCTGGACGTGGACTTTGCTGTCTTCTCCGGTCACAAGATGCTTGCACCTACCGGGATCGGGGTGCTGTACGGCAAGCAGGAGATCCTGGACACGCTGCCGCCTTTCCTGACGGGTGGCTCCATGATCACCACGGTCACCATGGAGCGGGCCGAGTACCTTCCCGCTCCGCAGCGGTTCGAAGCCGGAACGCAGCGGATCTCACAGGCTGTGGCGCTCGCGGCTGCGGCGAACTACCTGACCGAGACCGGCCTGGCGCGCGTCCACCGCTGGGAGTCTGAACTCGGCCAGCGCATGGTAGCCGGCCTGGAAAACATTCCGGGCGTACGGGTCCTCGGTCCTGCCGCGGGGCAGGAAAGGATCGGCCTCGCGGCTTTTGACGTCGCAGGAGTGCACGCGCACGACGTCGGCCAGTTCCTCGATTCGCAGGGGATCGCCGTCCGTGTGGGGCACCACTGCGCCCAGCCGCTGCACCGCCGCCTGGGGCTGACCGCAACAACACGGGCCAGCGCATACCTGTACAACACCACTGACGACGTCGACGCGTTCCTGGAGTCCGTAGCCGGAGTCCGGTCCTATTTCCGCGTCTAAAGCGATCACCGAAGGTATATGACCATGAGCCTTGACCAGCTGTACCAGCAGATCATCCTTGACCATTCCAAAGCCCGCCACGGCAGCGGCCTGGCCGGCAGGGCTGCGCCCGAAGGCGCCTCGACCGGGCAGTCGCATCAGCTCAACCCGGTCTGCGGCGACGAAGTCACTCTTCGCGTCGCTGTGGAGGACGGAAGGGTCGCACAGATTTCCTGGGACGGGGCGGGCTGTTCGATCTCCATGGCGTCAGCCTCGGTCCTGAGCGAATTGGCCGAAGGACTGTCCGTGGCGGAACTTCACGCGGTCATCGACAACTTCCGGGAAGTGCTTCGCTCCCGCGGCAAGATCCACGCCGATCCTGAAATCCTTGGCGACGCTGCGGCATTTGAGGGTGTGGCCCGCTACGCCGCCCGGGTCAAGTGCGCCATGATCTCCTGGGTGGCGGCCGAGGACGCCCTGAACCAGGCGGCCTAGGCCCCCCGCAAAGAGGCCGGCAGGGACCTGCTCCGGCCCGCAGCCGTCAGGGCGTGCGCTCGAAAAGGTCCGGGACGCCGTCGCCGTCCGCGTCCCGCCGCTCCGCCTCCTCGACACTGCGGTAGTGCCGGTTCCTCAGCCGGAGCACCACGGTGGCGAGGAGAGCGGCAACCAGTGAACCGGTCAGGATGGCCACCTTCGCGTGGTCATCATGGGCTGAACCGGCCCCGAAGCTCAGCTCGGCGATCAGCAGCGAAACCGTGAAGCCCACGCCGGCCAGCAACGCCAGGCCCGCCACATCGATCCAGGCCAGCCCGTCGTCGAGCCTTGCCCGGGTGGTTTTGGTAACCAGGAAAGTTGTGCCAAATACGCCCACGGTCTTGCCGGCCACCAGGGCCGCGACGATACCAATCGCCACTGGGTCTGCCAGGGCCGACCGGAAGCCATCAAAGCCGCCCAAGGCAACGCCGGCAGAAAAGAAAGCGAAGACCGGGACGGCAAACCCCGCCGAGAGCGGGCGGAGGTGGTGTTCCAGGGATTCGGCCATTCCCGGCCCGGTCTCGCCGCGTTTCCGTGAGGCCAGGACGGGCACGGCGAACCCGAGAAGCACCCCGGCCACGGTGGCGTGGATGCCGGAGGCGTGGACCAGGCCCCAGGTGGCGGCGGCCAGCGGGAGCAGCAGGTACCAGCTGCGGATCCTTCGCTGGACCAGCAGCGTGAACAGGCCCAGGGGAACCAGCGCCGCGAGCAGCAGCAGCGGCTGCAGTCCGGAGGAGTAGAAGAAGGCGATGATGCCGATCGCCAGCAGGTCATCCACCACGGCAAGCGTCAGCAGGAACGTCCGGAGCGCCGCAGGCAGGTGGGTGTTGATCACGGCCAGGACCGCCAGGGCAAAAGCAATGTCCGTGGCTGTGGGAATCGCCCACCCGCGAAGGCTTTCCGCGCCCTGGCCGAGGTTCAGCACCGTGTAGATCAGGGCGGGGACTGCCACGCCACCCACAGCCGCGGCGACGGGAACCACGGCCTTGGACACGTTGCGCAGTTCACCGGAGACGAACTCCCGCTTGAGTTCCAGTCCGGCAATGAAAAAGAAGATAGCCAGGAGCCCGTCCGAGGCCCAGTGCCCCAGGGACAGCTGGAGGTGCCAGGGCTCGTAGCCGATCTTCAGGTCACGCAGCGCAAAGTACCCGGCAGCCGCCGGCGAGTTGGCCCAGACGAGGGCCGCCGCGGTGGCCACCAGGAGGAGGGCGCCGCCAACAGTTTCCAGCCTGAGGATTTCGGAGATCCGCAGGTATTCGGGGTAGCTTGAACGGCTGAGAACCCTCGCAGCGAAGGCGGGGCGTGGTGGGTGCTTGGCCAAGGGTGGCTCCTGGGTTAAGGGGTCGACAAAACTATTGCCGACCAGACTTCCCGGCGCACCTGTGACCAGTCTAGCCGAGCAGCCCCATGACCCCGATGACCGCCGTGGCAGCCCCCAGCACCATGGAGATGCTGACGAGCACCACGTGGACATTCAGGAACTTCGTGGCCTTGCCGGCGGCGTCCCGCGCCCGGGGATCCTTCATCACCCGGCGCAGGAACTGCGGCCAGACCGCCAGCGACCAGACACCGGCGATGACCAGCAGGGTGGCCGCGAAGACGGGGAGCTGCATGGCCTCAGTGGCTTTCCAGCCAGGCCTGGGCCTGCTGCGACTGGATGTTCAGGGCCTTGGCCACCATGGGCTCGGCCGCGTCGGCGATCTTGCCGCCCAGGAACGGAACGGACGAGGTCACGTTGCCTTCCAGCTCCACGCGGGTGCTGCCGCCCTCTGCCACGAGCCGTTGGACAGCCGTCACGTCAAGGGGAGCGCCGGCAATCTTCAACGTGATGTTGCTCTGGCGGGAGCCGTCTGCCGCCGGGGCGTCCCAGTTTTCCACCTGGGTCACCGTGAGCTTGTCGCCAACGAATTTGCGTGCGATCTCCGGCAGGCGGGTGGTGGGCAGGGTGCGGACGGAAGTGGTGCTGAACGCTCCGGCAGTGTCGCCGTCCACCGCGAACGACTCCAGCGTGCCGCCAACGTATTCGCTCGTGTGCCGTTGGAAGTCCTCGTTGATAAAAACAGCAGCGACGCTGTCGACGGCGTGCGGAAGGGTGGTGGTTGCACTCAGTGCCATGGGTCCTCCAGGCGATTTGGGGTCAGAACGCTTTTTGCTCCACACATCCTACGGGGTCCCAGCCGCCTCATCGGCACTGGCAAGTCTCTGGGCCGCGGCTGTGATATTGCGCGCCATGGCCGGAAAAATGATGCTGTGGAAGGGAAGCACGGCCAGCCAGTAGAGCCTTCCGCTGAGGCCCTTCGGGAAGAAAATGGCCCGCTGCCGGTAGAGGCTGCCTGCGCCGTCGGGCTCCACCGACAGTTCAAGCCAGGCGCGTCCGGGGGCCCGCATCTCCGCCCGCAGGCGCAGCATCTTTCCGCGGTCTATCCGCTCCACACGCCACCAGTCCACCACTTCGCCGGAAGCGAGGTTGCCGGGGTGCCGGCGTCCCCGCAGGAGCCCAGCGCCGCCGGTGAGCTTGTCCAGCCACCCCCGCACCTGCCACGCGAGTGGCAGCGAATACCAGCCGTTGCGGCCGCCGATGCCCTCGATGATGGTCCACACATGGGCGGGATCGACGTCGCCATGGAAGGTCCGTTCGTCCACGAACACCGTGTGGCCGGCCCAGTCCGGATCACTGGGCAGGGGATCGGCGTCGGCCCCGGCACTGGCCCAGGTGGTCTCCACCTGGCCGTCGCGCTCCTTGCCAAGGGCCAGGGCCACCGCACGCCGATACGGCGTCAGGCCGCCCTCAGGCACGGGAATGAACGAATCGATGTCGTGTTCCCTGGAGACGGCGTCGTGCTGCAGTGACTGGACGAGCGGCAGCGACATGGACAGCGGGATGGGCGTGGTCAGGGCCACCCACATGCCGGCGAGCTTGGGAGCAGGAACGGGCAGGGCAAGCACCAGGCGGTGCGGCAGGCCGGCTTCGGCGGCGTACTCCTTCATCATGCCCGCGTAGCTCAGCACCTGCCGGCACCCGATATCGAACGTGCGGTTGATCTGCCCCTGAAGGGAGGCGGCAGCCACGAGGTAATACAGGACATCCCGGACAGCGATGGCTTCGATTTTGTTGCGGACCCAGCTGGGCGCCGGCATCAGGGGGAGGGCTTCTGACAGGTGCCGGATCATCTCGAACGAGGCGGATCCGGCACCGATTACCACACCGGCCTGGAAGACCACCGCGTCCACGGGGCTGTCAAGGAACACCTTTCCGACGGCCTCCCGGGAGCGCATGTGGGTGGACAGTTCCACGTTGGAGGGGTGCAGGCCGCCCAGATAGACAATGCGGCTGACCCCGGCCTCGGCCGCCGCCTTCGCTGCGGTCTCCGCCATGGCCTTTTCCTTGGTTTCAAAGCCTGCGCCGGCAGCCATGGAATGGACGAGGTAGTACAGCACGTCTACCCCTGCCAGCGCCGCCTGCAGCGCGCCGCCGTCGTCGAGGCTGCTCTGGACCACCTCGACCTCGTCCAGCCACGGCACCCCGGCGATCTTCGCCGGCGTGCGGACCAGCACCTTGACGGTGTGGCCTGCCTCCAGGAGCCGCGGGACCAGGCGGCCGCCGATGTAGCCGGTGGCGCCGGTCACCAGGACAGTTTTGGCTGCGCCGGGCTGGGGTGTCTCGGTTGTGCCGGTCATGTTGACTCCTTCTTGTCACAATGCGGTTCGGAGCGGCGGGGTGTTCGGACGGCCGTTGGTCCTGAAAGCCTAATCTCCCGCGCCGCGGGGGTAGGCTGGGATGACCCGGGATTCGAAGCGAATTTCGGGTTTTCGTGTTGCCTGCGATCCGTTGAACACCACAGGAGTTTCTGCCATGAGCCCGAGCGCCTCCCGCACAGGTACCTCCCATCCCGGTCCGTCGCTTGATGGACTGCGCCGTGTCCTGGCCGGGGACCAAACCTTCGCACGGGTCAGGGCCGAGGCCGCCAGGGGATTCGACGTCCGGGGCCAGGACTACCAGATCAGCGCACCCGCAGGCCTCCGTGCCGTCCTGCTGGCAGAAATGGCAGACGGCCTGGCCGCCGCCGGCGCAGGAGAAGAAACGTCCGATGGCGGGATCCCGGCCGTTGTGCTGGCAGTCACCGCGACGGGCCGCGAAGCTGAGGACCTGACAGCAGCCCTGCGCGCCTATCTCCCGGCCGATTCGGTGGCCGAGTTCCCCAGCTGGGAAACCCTTCCGCACGAGCGGCTCTCGCCGCGTTCAGACACAGTGGGCCGCAGGCTGTCCGTCCTGCGCCGGCTGGCGCACCCGGAAACGTCGACGGCGGGACCCCTGCGCGTGGTTGTGGCGCCGGTCCGTGCAGTGGTCCAGCCCATCGTCGCGGGCTTGGGTGAACTGGTTCCGGTTACCTTGACGGCTGGCCAGGAAAGGCCGTTCTCC
>DATFAE010000128.1:0-19355 GCA_035254945.1 Arthrobacter sp.
CCGCAGGACCCCAAGATCTCCGCAGAAGCTGCGGAAGCCTACATAGTCCGCGATCACCTGACCAAGAACCCGGACGGTGGCGTCAGGATCAGGACCGGCCTGCTGCGCGGCAGGCGGCAGCTACTCATCCGCAAAGACAGCCGTGGCTGGGTTCACGCCCTGGCGCTCGATGACGTCGTTGGGGATGAATCAGTTGCGCAGACCGACGACGAACTGACCGCCGCACTGAGCGCCTTCAGGTCTGAAGCCGGAGCAGCTGATGGCAGCTGATCCGTCAGTGCGAAGCATCATTGTTGACCGTCCCTACTACTACGCCACCGGGATGGAACGAACCGTCTACGCCTATACACAGGACGAATGGGGCATCGGTGGGTCGCAGCCGTCCGGAAACTATTCGGTCCACACCACGACGGGCCTGTACATCGTCACCATCCTGATGACGATTCCCGCCATAGTCGCGCCGATCGTCCTGATTATCGGGGTGGCCAGCCTCAGCATCCTTCTTGGTCTCTTCGGGCTTGTCTTTACGGCGCTCTTCACCGGCGGGTGGCTACTCGGTATCCGCAGCCTTCGTCGGGAGTGGCGGGCGTCCAGGCTGCGGCGCCTGAAGGGGCTGCCGAAGCCCCGTTTCGCCCTCACGGACGACAAAGCGCGCAACTGGTTCGAAGCCAACCCGTCCGGGATTGCCATTACCCGCGAAAACTTTCCCGACAGCACCCGTCCGTTCCCGGGTGAACCTGCCCACCAGGCGTGACGTAACCGACTGCGCCCTGCCGGTTCCGAAGTCTAAACTGTACGAATGACTACAGCAGCTACCCCGTCCGTTGGACTTGTCGGTTGGCGTGGCATGGTCGGTTCCGTCCTGATGCAGCGCATGCAGGACGAGGGCGACTTCGCCAACATCAACCCGGTGTTTTTCTCCACCTCGAACGCAGGAGGTGCCGCGCCCACCTTCGCTGAGGGCGCCGGCAAGCTCGAAAACGCGTTCGACGTCGACACGCTGGCGAAGCTGCCCATTATTGTCACCGCCCAGGGCGGGGACTACACCAAGCGCGTACACACCGAGCTGCGCAGCCGCGGCTGGGACGGCCTCTGGATCGACGCCGCCTCCACCCTGCGCATGAACGACGACTCGATCATCGTGCTGGACCCGATCAACCGCGACGTCATCGACAAGGGCCTGGTCAACGGCACCAAGGACTTCATCGGCGGCAACTGCACCGTGTCCTGCATGCTCATGGGCCTTGGCGGGCTGTTCAAGAACGGGCTGGTGGAGTGGGGCACGTCCATGACCTACCAGGCTGCCTCCGGCGGCGGCGCCCGGCACATGCGCGAACTCCTCAGCCAGTTCGGCACGCTCAACGCCGAAGTCAGCACGGAACTGGACGACCCGGCGTCGGCCATCCTGGACATCGACCGCAAGGTCCTGGCGCACCAGCGCACCGACATCGACGCCACCCAGTTCGGCGTGCCGCTTGCCGGCTCCCTGATCCCCTGGATCGACGCGGACCTCGGCAACGGGCAGTCCAAGGAAGAGTGGAAGGCCGGGGTCGAGACCAACAAGATCCTGGGCACCTCCGAGGAAAACCGCGTGATCATGGACGGCCTTTGCATCCGGATCGGTGCCATGCGCTCCCACTCCCAGGCCCTCACCCTCAAGCTCCGCGAGGACCTGTCCGTCGCCGAGATCGAGAAGCTCCTGGCCGAGGACAACGAGTGGGCCAAGGTGATCCCGAACACCAAGGAGGCCTCCATGGCCGAGCTCACTCCGGTAGCGGCATCGGGCACCCTGGACATCCCCGTGGGCCGCATCCGCAAGATGGAAATGGGCCCGCAGTACATCAGCGCGTTCACCGTGGGCGACCAGCTCCTCTGGGGCGCCGCCGAGCCGCTGCGCCGCATGCTCAACATCGCCACCGGCAACCTGTAGCCCAGCTTCAACAGCAACGCGGGGTCACATACGGCCCGTTCCGCACCCGCGGATGGGCCGTATATGACCCCGCGTTGTCGTTTATAGTCAGGTGGTGACGAAGGTGAGGTACCGCTCGGCGGCTTTATCAAAAGCGGCGCGGGCACCGGCGCCGAGTGGCTTGGCTTCGTCAAACAGCTCAGGCACGACTGCGGCGCTCCGGCCTTTACCCGGACCCGCCCAGGTGCCAATCACCTCTCCCCCGGCCACGACGGTCTTCTTGAACACTCCATTGCCGCCGGGGACGACCTTGTTGGCGTACTCCGGTACCAGGACCAGGCTCCGGTCCTGGTAGCCGAGCACAAACTCGTCGAAGCCGGGCAGCAGGAGAACGGAGCGCTGGCCGGGCACGCCGTCGTCGAGCAGTGACGCAGTGTCCGGCGACATCCAATAACTCGTGTCCCCTATCCCGAGCTCCACCAGCTGTCCGCTGGCCAGTTCAAATGCGGGCCGTACGTCGGTCAGGGGGATCTGCGTCCACCACGCGAAGTCACGGATGGTGGCCGGGCCGTGGCTCCGGAAATAGCGCAGCGCAAACTCTGCGATCCCCTCGGTCCGCTCGAGTTGCCGCGACTCCGGGATCCACTCATCGAAAGAAACCAGCAGCTGCTGGTTGCCCGCCAGCGGACCCTGCACGAGCCAGCCGTGCCGGCACAAGGTCCCCAGGATGTGGATTCCGCGCTGGCCCGAGGTGGGCTGACCCGCCGCCTCAAACACTCCGAAGAGCTCAGCCCGGCTCAGGGAAGCGCCGCCCGCCGCGCGCTCCAGGGCCACGTCGCGGCACTTTTCGATGTCCGCCCAGGTGATGTCCAGTTCGCGGTGCCTGCCGGCGATGCTGCGGGTGAGCCGCTCGGCGGTAAGGCCAAGCATCCAGCGCAGGTCCTCCGGTGCCACCAGGTGAAGAGTTCCCCGCATTGGCCACGACCGGACCACGGTTCCACTGTCCAGGGCTGCCCGCACGTCCGCCAGCCCGGAGCCGGGAACGCGAAGGCCGATGGCCCACAGCGCTTCCTGCAGGTTCTGCGCCTGGGAAGCCGTCATCCACCGCACGGCTTCCGGCACGGAGCCCAGTCCGGGTGCCAGCAGTCCCTGGGAAGCCAACCGGAGCCGGCCCATAAGCTTTCGGCTTATGCGTTTCGATGACGTTCCTGCCATGCCCTCATCCTAGGTTGTTGATGATGTCCCCAACATGGTTGAACACCCGGGGCTCGGCGGTCAGGCGCCGACGACGGTCGGCGCGCCAGGGCCTGCCCGCTAGGGTAGAACCATGACTTTGGGGAGTTTGTGGCAGTTGTTAGCGCGCGAAACAAAAGGATGGATGGTGGGAGGGACCGTTTCGGTCCTGGTTGGGGTGGCGGTGGGACTTCCGGCAGTCACCGGGTTCCGTGCAGACGGGGAATCTGAACTTTCGCTTCTGCTTTCCTCACTGGCGTTCAGCCTCGGCGGCGGCTACGCCGTCCTGTTCCCGGGAATCCGGGTGGGCCAGAGTACGCTCCACATCCTCCGCGACTGGAAGCACCACCCCCTCAGCGGGAAGGTCCTCTGGATCCTGTCACACGCCGTTGCCGTCACCGGCCTGGCGGCGTGCATCCTCGCCGGCGGCGGAAACCCGTCGCTCCCGGGGCTCCTGGTCTGGCTGTTCATGGGCCCCTACCTGGCCCTGACAGGCTGGGCCACGGCAGTGCTGGGGATGGCGGCGAACGTCCGGGTCACAGACAGTGAACCTGGCCGGAACCCGGCGGGCCAGCCGGCCGGCTCTAGAGCGTCAGGCCAATAAGCAGCGGTTCCGGGTGCAGTTCAATGCCAAAGCGTTCGACGACGCCGGCACGCACCTCGCGTGCGATGGCCACCATATCGCGGGCGCTGGCCGAGCCGCGGTTGGTGATGGCGAGCGTGTGCTTTGTGGACAGGGCGGCACGTCCGCCGGACACGCTGCCTTCCTCCAGCCCGTAGCCTTTGCCGAAGCCCGCCTGGTCGATGAGCCAGGCCGCAGAGAGTTTTACCAGCCCGTCGGCACCGGCCGGGTACCGCGGCGCGGACTCGGGCAGCCGTGCTGCCACGTCCGTCGGGACGATCGGGTTGGTGAAGAACGAGCCGGTGGAATAGGTATCCCGGTCGGCCGGGTCCAGCACCATGCCCTTGGACGCACGCAGGCGGAGCACCTCCCGGCGGACATCGTTGGAATAGGCGCGTTTGCCTGGCTCCACGCCCAGGGACCGGGCCAGCTCGGCGTAGCGGATGGGGGCGCTCATCCGGCCCAGCGGCAGCTGGAACTCGACCGTCAGCACGACATAGCGGGGCGACCCGTCCACGGTGGTCTGCTTGAGGACGGAATCGCGGTACCCGAACTTCAGCTCGGAGTTAGTGAACGTCTGCACGGCGTTCCGGGTCCGGTCCCAGGTCCGCACCGCGGCGATGGTCTGCGACACGTCAGAGCCGTAGGCCCCCACATTCTGGACCGGGGTGGCACCCGTAGAGCCGGGAATCCCGGCGAGGGCCTCGATCCCGGACCAGGCGTGCAGCACCGCATGCTCCACCAGCGCGTCCCAGTTGTGGCCGGCCTGCACCACCACCGCAACCCCGCCGCAGGAGTCCTCCGCGTTCACGGTGAATCCTTCCGAGGCGATCCTGACCACGGTGCCGGGGAACCCGTCGTCGGAAATCAGCAGGTTGGAGCCGCCCCCGATGATGAGGACCTGCTCCCCCGCCGCGTCCGCCGTCCGGACGGCATCGATGATTGCCGCCTCGGTCCTGGCTTCGATGTACTTGCCGGCGGGGCCACCGACGGCAGCCGTGGTCAGGGCGGAAAGCAATGTCTGGGTCACCCATCCACCCTAGTGAACTTTAGGGAAGCCTGGGTAACCGGGACGCGAATGCCAGGCCGCCGGCACCGGAGGCCACCACCACGGTGTTGTGCCAGGCGGTGACCCCTGGAGCAGCGCTTGTGGTGCTCTGGGCTCAGGGCGATTCAGGAGAGCCTGACCACGGCCTGGGCCTTCATCAGCACTTTCTGGCCGGCAGAGACCACGGTGAGGTCAACGCGGGCCGTGCCGGCATCGGCGTCGAGCTTTCCAATGGCGCCGCTGACCTCGATGGTGGCCCCGGGCTCGGTGGTGCCGGTGGTGTCCGCCACCAGGACGGGCTTGGTGAAGCGGGTCTGGAAGTCGACGACGGCGGCGGGGTCGCCTGCCCAGTCGGTCACCAGCTGCACCGCGGCACCCATGGTGAACATGCCGTGCGCGATGACGCCAGGCAGTTCCACGCCGGTGGCGAAGGCTTCGTTCCAGTGGATGGGGTTGAAGTCGCCGGAGGCGCCGGCGTACTTCACGAGGTCCGTCCGGGTGACCTCGACGGTGCGGCTGCCGATTTCCTGGCCAGCGGTGAGTTCATTGAAGGTGGGGCTCATGGTTACTGTCCCTCTCCGCGGACCAGGATGGATGACGTGGTGGTGGCGACGCTCTCCCGCGATTCGTCAGCTGCGAGGGCAAAAATTTCCTGGCGGGTGGTGATCATGGCGCCGCCACCCATGGCACGGACGCCGTCAACGTGCAGTTCCGCCACAAGGCGGTCGCCGGCGAAGATGGGCCGGTGGTGCGTGAACCGCTGGTCGGCGTGGACCACACGGGAGAAGTCGATGCCGGACTCCGGATCCTCGATCAGCTGCGCGTCGGCACGCTGGGCGACGATGATGGCGAAAGTGGGCGGGGCCACCAGGTCACTGTGGCCAAGGGCTTTGGCCGCCTCGACGTCGAAGTGGGCTGGGTGGGTGGCCTTGACGGCGCGGGCGAACTCGCGGATTTTCTCGCGGCCGACGTCGTATACCTCTGCGGCAGGGTAGCTGCGGCCCTGCAGGTCCGGATTGATAGTCATGGGTTCAAGCCTATCGTTGCCAGTGGATCCAGGGACCTTGCAGGGCCCTGATATGATGAATTCATCATTCCATCAAGTGACTCGGATCCCTGCAAGGTGTCCTTGGATGGTCCGCTATTCCGAACAGGAGCGCTCCGCATGTTAACTCCCGCCCAGGCTCCGTTGTACGAGATCAAAGCCAACCTGTTCAAAGCGCTGGCCCATCCCGCACGGATCCGGATTCTGGAACTGTTGGCTGCCGCTCCGGAGAACACGGCCGCAGTGAGCTACCTCCTTGCCGAGACCGGGCTGGAGGCCTCCCACCTCTCCCAGCATCTGGCCACGCTGCGAAAGCACAGGGTGGTGACGTCGGTGCGGTCCGCCAACGCCGTGACGTACCGCCTGGCGCACCCTGGTGTTTCGGAGCTCCTTGCCATCGCGCGCACCTTCCTGCTGGACAGCCTCGCCGACTCCAACGAACAGCTCCGGCTGGCACAGCAGCTGCCGGCAGGGCACCTGCGGGAGGGTTCCGCCCCATGAGCCCCGACCTGCGCCTGGCCTCCCGCGGGCTCAGCCGGTTCCTGCCTTCCCGTAACGACTACACCGGCCTCCGGCAGTCCTGGCGGGCGGACCTGTTGGCGGGCATCACTGTGGGCATCGTGGCGCTGCCGCTGGCCCTGGCGTTCGGCGTCAGCTCCGGAGTGGGCGCCGAAGCCGGACTCATCACGGCAATCGTGGCCGGGCTGGTGGCTGCCGTCATGGGCGGGTCCCCGGTCCAGGTATCCGGGCCCACCGGCGCCATGGTGGTGGTCCTGGCCCCGGTGGTGGCCGTCCACGGCACCGGCAGCGTGGCACTGCTGTCCCTGATGGCCGGGCTGCTGGTCTGCCTCCTCGGAATCAGCGGCCTGGGCCGGGCCGTGGCGTTCATCCCGTGGCCTGTGGTGGAAGGCTTCACGCTGGGCATCGCCGCCATCATCTTCCTCCAGCAGGTTCCGCTGGCCACCGGTACCTCCGGCATCCCCGGGCACAACACCCTTCTGGCAGCCATCGAGGCGGCGTCCCGGGCAGAGCCGCCCACGGTCCTGCTGACGCTCGCGCTCGTGGCGGGGGTCGCCGTCGTGATGGTCCTGGTGCAGAAACTGTTCCGGGCCCTCCCCGCGAGCCTGCTCGCCGTGCTGCTGGCCACCGCGGCGGCCGAACTGCTGCAGCTGGACATCCCGCGGATCGGTCCTTTGCCGGACTCCCTGCCGTCCCCGACGTTCCCCGCAATCGATCTGGATTCGCTGGGCAGCCTGGCGATGCCGGCCGTGGCCATTGCGTGCCTGGCAGCAATCGAATCCCTGCTCTCGGCGCGCGTTGCCGCGGGAATGAGAGGTCCGGACGGCACACCCAACAGCGCCTACAGCCCTGACCGCGAGCTCACGGGCCAAGGCCTGGCTTCCGTCGCCGCCGGCCTGTTTGGCGGCATGCCGGCCACCGGTGCCATCGCACGGACGGCCGTCAATGTGCGCTCAGGAGCAAAAACCCGAATGGCCGCAGCCATCCATGCCGCAGTCCTGCTGGGCATCGTCTACCTGGCATCGGGGATGGTCAGCCGGATCCCGCTGGCAGCCCTGGGCGGCGTCCTGATGGTGACGGCGGCGCGGATGGTGTCCCGGCGAACCGTCGCGGCGATCCTGCGGTCAACGCGGTCCGATGCAGCGGTGTTTATCCTCACGGCCATCATCACGGTGGCTTTCGACCTGATCGTCGCGATCCAGATTGGACTTGCCGCGGCGGCGTTCTTCACCCTCCGGAAATTCGCCTCGCTGAGCAGCGTGCAGCGCGAAGGGCTTTCCGGGCCGCGCGCGCAAGGTGATGAGCATATTGCCATCTTCCGGCTGGACGGCGCCATGTTCTTCGGCGCGGCAGAACGCATTCTGCAGGAAATCAGCCAGGTGAAGGACATCCAGGTGGCCATCATCAGGCTCTCCCAGCTGCGGATGCTCGACGCCACCGGCGCCCACGCACTCGTGGAGGTCATTTCTGCCCTGGAGCTGCGCGGCATCACGGTGCTGCTCAAAGGAGTCCGGCCGGACCACCTGGCCCTTGTCACAAACGTCGGCGTGATCCGCTCACTCCGGCACCACAAGCATCTGTTCGATGACCTTCCGGCGGCTGTGGAGCACGCCCGCAGCCACGTGCGCCGGAATGCGGCCTACCGCTTGTAGTTCTTCCGGATTGCCTGGCCGCGGACCACGATCCCGGCCACGTGCAGCAGCAGGCCGAGCCCGATCAGCGGCAGGGACGCGGTGGCCAGGCCCTGGTTTCCGGACGTGTTGCCGATCAGGTTCAGGATGATTCCGACGCCGATCAGCCCCATGGCGGTGAAGACCATGACCTTGTAGGAGGTGGGCGCGGTGTTCCAGAATTCGTTCAGCACCGTCCAAGTCTACCGAGCACGCTCAGAACAACGGTTCCTGCACGGCAGGACTCCGAGTGGACCAAGTGGCGCCCCAGGCAGAACCTGCCGCTTTCGGCCACCTGGAAGCGGGCACCCCGTCCCAAAAGACCCCGTGCACCAGATAACGGGTATCTGGTGCACGGGGTCTTCGGATCCGGGCAGGTCGGCCGGGCGGGTGGGCTAGAGCGCCGGCTGCACGCCGAAGGCAATGGCGAGCTTCATGATCTTCTCGGCGCGGCCCAGGCGGGGCAGGTCCGAGCCGTCACGGATGACGCGGCCGTTGGCCTCGAAGTCTGACATGAAGTCAGTGGCCCAGGCGACGTCCGAGGGCGTCGGGCTGATGACCTCGTTGATGATGGCGGTCTGGTCGATGGCGAGGCAGAGCTTGCCCGTCATTCCCATCATGACGGTGATGGCGGTCTGCTCGCGCAGGATGGGGTGGTTGGTCCCCACGGTGGGGCCGTCGATCGGGCCGGGCAGGTTGCCGACGCGGCTGGCAACCACCAGCTTGGCGCGAGGGTAGGCCATGGCCTCCGGGGTGGCGGCCATGCCGGTGTCGCGGCGGAAGTCGCCGGAACCGAATGCCAGGCGGAAGGCACCCTGTGCCTTCGCGATGTTGTTCGCTTCCTCGATGCCCAGCGCGGACTCCACCAGCGGAATGACCGGCGTCTTGCCGTCCATCCGGTGGAAGCTTTCGGTGACCTGGTCAGCGGATTCGGTCTTGGCCAGCATCACGCCCAGGAGGCCCGGGGTGCCGCGCAGGCCGGCGAGGTCGTCGGCCCAGAACGGGCTGGTGGCATCGTTGATCCGGACCCATGCCTTGCCGCCGCCGGAGAGCCAGTCCACCACGTGGCCACGGGCGCGGTCCTTCTGCGACGGGTCCACGGCGTCCTCGATGTCGAGGATGATCGAGTCGGCGCGCGAGATGGCCGACTGGTCAAAGAGCTCCGTTTTCATGGCGTTGACGAGAAGCCACGAACGGGCGATCTCTGCGGGGATATTGCGTTCCGGCCGTACGGTCTCGGTGGCGGTGGTAGACGTCATGTATCTACCGTATCCGGCCCGCAACCCGGACGCCGAAGAAAATGGCCCGCTTGTGAGGATCAATACGAACTAAAAGGGATGTGACTGGCCCCTGCCAGGATTTAGGGGAGGTTGCTGCCCCTGGCCGTGACCCACAGCCCGTACCACTGGGCCCGGGTCATGGCTTGGGCCACCCGGGCGGCGTCCGCGCAGGCTGCGATTCTTGCCGGGTTCACGGTGCCGATGACGGGCGCGATCCCCGCGGGGTGCTTCATGAGCCAGCCAAGGAGGACGGCCTCGCCCGTGGTGTGGTGTTCCCGTGCCAGCTCACCCACCAGCTCAGCGGTGGCAGCCTCGGCCGCCGTGGGGTCGTCCGGACCGGCCCCGGTGTACAGCCCGCGGGCCAGCGCCCCATAGGCCTGCAGGGTGACGCCGTTGCTGGTGCAGTACTCCAGTGTCCCGTGCGGGAAGCTGTAGTCCAGGTGCTCTTCGTGGTTCACCAGGACGGTACTCTCCAGCCAGGCGCGCTTGAGCAGGCTCATCTCCAGCTGGTTGGCCACCACGGGCACCTCCAGCCGGTCCTGGAGCGCCCGGATCTGCGCGCCGGACATGTTGGACACGCCAACTGCCCGCACCTTGCCTTCGGCCAGCAACTGCCCGACGGCGGCAGCCACCTCAGCGGGGCCGGTCAGCGGATCGGGGCGGTGCAGCAGGAGCACGTCAACGAAGTCCGTCTGCAGCCTCCTCAGGCTGCCGTCCACCTGCTCCAGAATGGACTCCCGGCTAAGGTCATAGTGCCCGGGAAGTCCGGGCCCGCCGAGCCGGATCCCGCACTTAGTCTGCAGCCGGATCCTCCCGCGCAGGCCGGGAGTTGCCGCCAGCACCTCGCCGAAAACCGCCTCGGACTTGCCCCTGCGGTAGATATCGGCGTGGTCGAACAGCGTGATGCCGGCAGCCAGCGCAGCCTCGATGGCTGCAGCGGCCTCGTCCACATGGCCGGGGCCATGCGGCTCGTCGGACCAGCTGCCGCCCAGGCCCATGCATCCGTAGATCAGTTCCTGCGCGGGGGATGCCACGTCGTGTTCAGTCATTGCGTCACTCTTTCATGGACCTCGGCTGACGCACAGGTGGCGGGACCCGGCCGGGCCCCGCCACCTGTGCTTGTTATGGAGTTATGTCAGCGCAGCCAGGCGGTGCTGTTGGCGGCCAGTTTGCCGTCTTCCAGCGGGGAGCTGGTGACCAGGACGGTTCCTGCCGGGAGGTCGACGGCGGTGTCCCCGAAGTTGGTGACGGACTGCCAGCCGCCGGGGCGGCTGAAGTGCAGGACCTCAGGGTTGCCCGTCTCCACCCACTCCAGCTCCTCGTCGGCCTGGAGTTCGCGGCGCAGCTTCAGGGCCGTGCGGTACAGCTCCAGCGTGGAGCCTTCCTTGCCGTCCTGGGCCTCGACCGCGTACTTGCTGAACCAGTCCGGCTGCGGCAGGTGCGCGCCGCCGTCGCCAAAGCCGAAGGAGGTCCCCTCCACCTTCCAGGGCAGCGGCACGCGGCAGCCGTCACGGCCCACCTCAACACCCTTGTTCCGGAAGAAGGACGGGTCCTGGCGTTCGGCGTCGGGAATTTCCGCCACTTCCTGCAGGCCCAGTTCCTCGCCCTGGTAGAGGTACGCGGAGCCGGGGACCGCGAGCATCAGCAGGGTGGCGGCGCGGGCGCGGCGCTCGCCGAGCTCCACGTCCAGTTCCTCCTTGGGGCCGCCGGCCAGCAGCCAGTCCTTGCCGTCCTGGCCCTTGGTGTGCTGCTTGCCTTTGGGAACCTGCGGCAGGCCGTAGCGGGTGGCGTGCCGGACGACGTCGTGGTTGGAGAAGACCCAGGTGGACGACGCGCCGGTGGCGGCGGCTTCGGCCAGGTTGCGGGTGATGATTTCGCGGAAATCCCCGGCGTTGAAGTCGGCCTGGAGCAGGTCGAAGTTGAAGGCCTGGCCCAGGCCCTCGGGGCTGGCGTACCGGGCGCGGCGGGTGGCGTGCACCCAGGCCTCCGCTACGGCGGTGCGCGGCGGGTTGTATTCGTTGAACACCTCGCGCCATTCGACGTAGATGTCGTGGACGTCGTCGCGGTCCCAGAACGGGTGCGAGCCGTCGTCGAACCCGTCAGTGCCGGTGTTGGCCGCGCTCAGTTCCAGCTTGGAGAGCAGCGGTTCCGTGAGGTCCTTGGTGAGGGCGTGGGCCACGTCCACCCGGAAGCCGTCCACGCCGCGGTCGGACCAGAAGCGCAGGGTCTTGAGGAAGTCGTCGCGTACCTCGCGGCTGGACCAGTTCAGGTCAGGCTGTTCCTTGGCGAAGATGTGCATGTACCACTGGCCGGGGGACCCGTCGGGTTCGGTGATGCGTTCCCAGGCGGGTCCGCCGAACACGGAGTCCCAGTCCGACGGCGGGAACTCGCCGTTGGGGCCTTTGCCGTCACGGAAGATGTAGCGTTCGCGAGCGGCGGAGCCCTTGGGCGAGGCGAGTGCCTCCTTGAACCATTCGTGCCGGTTCGAGGAGTGGTTGGGGACGATGTCGGCGATCAGCTTGATGCCGGCTGCGTGCAGGGCTTTGGCCATCTCGTCGAAGTCCGCCAGGGTGCCCAGCTTGGGGTCCACGTCGCGGTAGTCGTCCACATCGTAGCCGCCGTCGGCCAGGGCCGACGGGTAGAACGGGCTCAGCCACACGGCGTCGATCCCCAGTTCCTTCAGGTACGGGACCTTTGCCGTGATGCCCTTGATGTCACCCAGGCCGTCGCCGTTGGAGTCGGAGAAGCTGCGCGGGTAGATCTGGTAGACCGCGGCCTGGCGCCACCAGTTGGGATCGGCCAGGCGGTCGGAATCGGACAGGGTTGCCAGAGTGGCAGTGGTGGACAAGGGATGATCCTTTTCTCTTTGGTGGATTGATGTTGCCGGGTAAATTGTTCTGGCTATTTGACGGCCCCTCGCATGACTCCGGAGAGTACCCAACGCTGGGCCAGGATGTAAACCACCAGGGTGGGTGCCATGGCCATCAGGTAGGACGCGAATGCGAGGCTGTAGTTGGTGTTGAATTCGCCCTGGAAGAGCATCTGCACTACGGGCAGGGTCTGCAGCGCGGGATCGGCGATCAACATCTGCGGCAGCAGGAAGTCGTTCCAGGAGCCCAGGAAGGCGAAGATGCCCACCGTGGCGTTCATGGGGGCCAGCAGCGGAAAGATGATCTTGCGGAACACCTGCCAGGTGGTGGCGCCGTCCATCCGGGCCGATTCCTCCAGTTCCACCGGAATGGAGCGGACGAAGGCGATGTACAGCAGCGCGTTGAACGAGATGCCGCCCAGCACGTGCAGGAAGACGACGCCGGCAGGGTTGTCCAGGCCAAGGAGTGCGGTCTGCTTGATCAGCGGCAGGATGATCACCGGGAACGGGATAAACATGGCCGAGAGCAGGTACACGAAGGAGCCGCGGAAGAACCGGTGGTTCCAGTTCCGTGCGATCGCGTAGGCCACCAGTGAGCTGCTGGCCAGTGAGCCGAGCACGCTGAGGACGGTGACGAAGGCGGTGGACATAAAAGCGCGCGGAAAGTTGGTGGCCACGTATGCTGCGGCGAAGTTCTCCCAGTTCATCGGGCTGGGCCAGGCAAGGCCGGTCCCGGTGCCGATCTGGTCAGGGGACTTCAGCGCCATGGCCACGGTGAAGTACAGCGGCAGCAGCACGGTCAGCGAGGCCACCAGCATGAGGGCGGTGAGCCACCAGTTGACTTTGAAGCCTTCACGGCTCGATCTGCGGTTCCTGCGGGCCGTTGCCTTCGTTGCGGCAAGCGCGGTGCGGGTGAGTGTAGGTGAAGTCATTAGAGAGATACCCCCCGGCGCTGGATGAGGCGCAGCTGGATGACGGAGATCAGCAAGGTGATCAGGAAGTAGATGACGGCGTTGGCCATCTGGTAGGAGTAGTCGCCGCCCGTGAAGCCGGAGAAGATGCGCATGGCCACTGACTGTGTCGCCATGCCGGGTCCTCCGCCGGTAAGGCCCACGATGACCTCGTAGGTCCCCAGGAATCCCTTGAAGCCAAGAATCACGTTGATAACCAGGTAGCCGAGGATCAGGGGCAGCGTGAGGCTAAGGAACTGGCGGAAGCTGCCGGCGCCGTCCAGGTCCGCGGCCTCGTAGACCTCGGAGGGAACGCTCTGGAGGCCGGCGAGGTAGATGATGGTGGCGCCGGGAGCGGCCTGCCACACGGTCACCAGCACAATGGCCAGCCAGGCGAGGTTTTCGTTGGCGAGGATGCTGGTTGCCAGGGGTGTGACACCGAACCTCTCAGCCAGGACCGGAAGCGTGTTCGAGAACAGGTAGTTGAACACGAAGGACACGATGAGGGCGGACAGCACCATGGGAATGAAGAACACGGTGCGGATGCCGGTGCGCCATTTGATCTTCGCGTTCAGGCCAAGGGCGATGGCCAGTGCCACGACGTTGACCACCACGGTGGTGGTCAGGGCGAAGACGAACGTGAAGATGTACGACTGCAGGACAGCGGGGTCCTTGAAGATGTTGACGTAGTTGGACAGCCCAATGAACTTCCAGTCGCCGTAGCCGGCGTAGTTGGTCAGGCTGAAGAACACACCCACCAGGGCCGGGAGGGTGATGAAGAAGGCGAAGAGTGCCAGGACCGGCAGGACCATCCAGTAGTACGTGGGGTCGATCCGGCTTCTGGACCGGGCGGGCGGCATGTCGGCGGAGTCGGCGCGCGGGGTCTGGGCTGCTTCGGCCGCCAGGGAAGTTGAGGTCATGGGGGCTCCTGGAATCGGGGTGGGCATCAGACAGCTGTCCGTTCGGCGACGCGGCGCCATTCGTCGTCCAGCGCGGAGAGGAACTGGTCGCCGTTCTTGCTGTACACAAAGGACTGGATGTAGTTGTTCACCGGGACGGAGGGCGGGAAGTACGTGACGGCGCCCTGGAAGTAGCGGGCTTCCGTGACGGAGTCGTTGAGCCCGCTGATCTGCGGGTTGGTCACGGCCGGGGCGTCCTTGAGCGGTGAGAAGGCGGCGTTCTTTTCGTTGTAGGTGTTCACCACGTCCGGCTCCAGCAGGTAGCTGACGAACCGCTGCGCGGCTGCCATGTTCGGAGTGTTCCGCGTGATGGAAAGCGCCATGTCCACGTTCACCCGCGCCTTGGTTTCCTCCGGGTTGTTGGTGACCGGCAGCGGGAAGGTTCCCAGCCGGATCGCCGGATTTGCTGCGACGAGCTGGGAAAGGGCCCACGGTCCCTGCAGATACATTGCTGCCTGGCCTTTGGCGAATGCGGCATTGCCGTCCGCATAGTTCTTGCTGGCTGCGCCGTTCTGCGCGTAGGAGGCCAGCTGCAGCATTTTGGGCAGGGCCGGACCGAAGTTGCTGGTGAATGATTCAGGGGCGGCAGCGCTGATGCGGGCACCGCTGGCCGTGAGCTTTGTGAAGAATTCGGCGACGTCCAGCGAACCGCCGGCGACGTAGTCGAACATGCCCTGCGCAAGGGTCCATGGGTCTTTGTAGGTGCCATAGATAGGGGCGATGCCAGCCGCCTTGAAGGTTTCGCACGCTGCCACGAACTCGTCCCAGGTGGTGGGGACGGCTACGCCGTTGGCTTCGAAGATATCCCGGTTGTAGATGACACCGGCCGCAGCCAGGGAGAAGGGCAGGGCACTGGTCTCGTTGCCGTTGTACTGGCCCCAGGAGCTGATGAGTTCCTGCATCTCCGGGTTGATGGTGGAGGCTGCAGGGAGGTCGGAGAGGTCGGCGAAGATGCCTTTCTTCACGAAATCGGCAGTGGCCTGCGCGAAGCCGCGGGTCACGACGTCTGGCGGATCGTTGCGCACCAGGCCGGGGACGAAGTTGCCCTCGTTGAAATCCTGGATCACGCGGATGTCCGGGTTCAGGGCTTCGAAGTCCTTGATCACCTGGTTGAAGTAGTCCACCACCTCAGGCTTGTTCTGCATGAAGCGCAGCGTGGTCACGCCGTTCTGCTGGCTGGGGTTGGCGCCGCAGCCGGTGAGGGGAAGGACTGCGGCTGCCCCTGCCAGGCCGGCGGCCCGGAGCAGGGAACGCCTGCTGAGCAGCGGTGCGGGCACGGCGGCGTTCACAGGGCGGTGGCTGGTGTGGCGGCGTGGTGGGGCCGGGGTGTGGGCGGGCAGTGCTTCGGGATGCAGTTCACAGTTGCTCCTTTGCAAAAGGCTGGGTGAAGGGCTGGAAGTGAAGCCGGCGGGTCGGCGGCCGTCCGGGCTGCCAGCTTCTGAGCTATTTATTTGGAAGCTAAATTTAGTTCCTCAAGTATTATGTGGTGCAAAGCACAGAGAGGTCAACACCATGTCTGAAATTTCCGCCGCTACGCCCCAGCTGCTGCGGCGCGTGAGTGCCGGAGCTGTCCTGGAATTCATGCGCGCCTCGGACGCGGTGACGGTCACGGAAGTCATGGAGGCCACTGGACTCACGAGGGCCACCGCCATTGCGGTCTGTGAGGACCTTATGGAGCGGGGCTGGATCCGGGAGCTGGAGAACCAGCGGGCGTTTGGCGGCTACCAGAAGGGCAGGCCGGCACGCCGGTTCGAGCTCAACGAACGCGCCGGCTACGTCCTGGGCATGGACGTGGGCATCCTGAAGGCCACCGTGGTGGTGTCCGACCTTCGCGGAAAAACACTCGGCAGGTCCAGCCAGCCCTTCGCCGACGCTGAAATCTCGGCCGAAGAACGCATCTCGGTCATCGACCGCACCGCCATGCTGGCCCTTCACAGTGTGGGCGCCACCCCTGAGTCAGTCCTTGCCGTGGGTGCCGGCATCGCGGCGCCGGTGGACCGCAACGGCGACGTGCTGGTGAGCCAGCACTTCTGGGGCCTGTTCGACGTCGGCCTGAAATCCGCACTGCGGGACCGCCGGGGCTGGACGGTGCTGCTGGAAAACGACGCAAACCTGGCCGCCTTGGGTGACCGCTGGCGGGGTGCCGCTGCCGGCGTGGACGACGTCGTGGTCATCCTCGCCAGTGAACGCCTCGGCTCCGGGGTGATCGACGGCGGGCGGCTGCTGCACGGCCGTGGCGGAGGCGCCGGTGAGCTTGCCTTCCTTGAGATGGTGGAGGGAGTGGGAGATACCTTCGGCATCGCATCCCTGGCCCGGGGGTGGGCGGCAGACGCCCTGGCCGGGAAGGCCAAAACCTCGCTGCGGAACCATGCAGCCGAAGGCGCAGAAGCCGAACAGGTCTTCGCGGCCGCCGCCGCCGGCGATGCCGTGGCCCTCGAGATCCTTGATCGGCTGGCCGACAGGATGGCCCGGGTCATCGGGGCCGTGGCCACCATCATCAACCCCGAGCTGGTGGTCATTGGCGGCGCCGTCGCCAACTCCGCCGGTGTGCTGCTTGAGCCGATCGCCAAACGCCTGAAGAAGTACACCGCCACTCCCCCGCGGGTGGCGGTCTCCCCGCTGGGCGATTCGATCGTGACCGTGGGCGCCGTCCGGTGCGCACTGGATTACGTGGAGAAGAACAGCCTGGACCTGGAGCTCGCCGCCACGGGCTGATTCCCCCGCGCACTGCGCGAACGTACACTTGAGGCCCCAAATCCACTTGGATTTGGGGCCTCAAGTGTACGTTCGCGCCTGGTTTTTGGCTTCCCTACGGCTGCGGCTCCAGGGCGGCGGCGATGGGAAGGGTGCCGTCGCGGAATTCGATGGTCCGGCCCGCGGTTTCGGGCAGGTCCAGGACTGCTGCGGCCACACTCGCGGTGTTGCTGCGGGAGGTTTCCCTGCCGCCTTCCCCGGAAGGGTCGACGTCTATCAGCCCGGTTCCCGGCCGGTCCGTCAGCGTGCCCGGGCCCAGGATGGTCCAGGCCAGCCGGGTGCCGCGCAGGTACTCATCCGCGGCCGCCTTGGCCTCGGCATAGGCGAAGAAGCTGTGGTCGGCCGGGACGCCGTGGTCAGGCCCCGCGCCCAGGTAGGACACCATGACATACCGCCCGACGCCGGCCTCCGCCGCCGCGTCCATCGACCGGATGGCGGCGTCGCGGTCCACGGCGTACGTCCGCTCGGGATTGCCGCCGCCGGCCCCGGCTGACCAGACCACGGCGTCATGGCCGGCGAGGCACCCGGCGATCGCCGCCGTCGTCGCACTTTCAACGTCAAGGACCGACGGCGTTGCCCCCGTTGCCGCGACGTCGGCCGCGTGGTCCGGGTTGCGGATGATCGAGGTGACGCGGTGCCCCTCTTCCGTGAGCAGGGTGGACAGGTGGAGGGCCACTTTGCCGTGGCCGCCGATGATTGCGATGCGGGTCATTCCCCCATTCTGCCCCTCCGCCCATTCGAGCGTTCAGGAGGGCTTTGTCAGGCGAGCGTGCGGTAGCGGAGGTAGACCACGCCGTTTCCGAAGGTACGTTCTTCGACGAGTTCCAGCCGCAGGTTCAGTCCGTCCGGCAGGAACCGCAGGCCGCCTCCCACGGCCACGGGGTTGAGGAAGACCTGGCATTCGTCCACCAGCCCGGCCTCGAGGGCCGCTGCGGCCAGGGTGGCGCCGCCGATGCCGATGTTTCCTGTTGTGCTGTCCTTCAGTTCCCGGACGGCGTAGGGGTTGAACGTGCGCTCGATCCTGGTGCGGGCGGTGTCCACGGCTTCCAGGGATGTGGAGAAGACAACCTTGTCAGCTGCCCGCCAGATCCGGGCATAATCCTGGATCACCGGGGGGTCTTCTGCGGTGCCCATACTCTCCCAGACTGACATGACCTCGTACATGCGACGCCCGAAAAGGTAAGTGCCGGCGTCGCGTTCGAGATCGTTGATAAAGGCGTGAACCTCCTCGTCCGGGGCGCTCCAGTCGAAGTTGCCGTCCCGGTCCGCCACGTACCCGTCCAGGGACGCGATGCCTGTATAGATGAGCTGGCCCATGCGCCCCATTCTGCCCCGGGCCGCGGCGGATGGACAGGCTCTGGCGCCGAACAGCGGCCTACCCTGCGGTGAGGGGTGAGATCCAGGCGCTAACCCTGGCCTAAGCGCCGAGAGCTCACCCCTCATTTGATGGTGAACTGCTGCGCCATGGTCCAGAGGTTGGTGGTGGTCCAGTAGGTCAGGACGCCGATCGGGAAGAGGACCCCGCCCACGGCGAAGACGAGCGGCAGGACGTACAGGATCATCTTCTGCTGGCGCGCGAAGGGATTGTCCGGAGATTCGTCAGGCACGTTCCTGGCCATAATCCGTCGTTGCGTGATGAACTGCGAGGCCGTCATGGCCAGGATCATCAGGACAGTCAGTACTGCGACAGCCGTGGGGTCGCCGGCACCGCCGTGCAGCACGGACGCTGACAGCGGGGCACCAAGAATGCTTGAGGCATCGAACTGCAGCGCCTGGTCGTGGCTCATCGCTCCGATGCCCCGGCCCTGCCCGGCTGCGGCCGGGATGCCGGAGAGCACCTGGAACAGCGCGAGGAAGAAGGGCACCTGGATCAGCATCGGCAGGCAGGCGGAGAGAGGGTTGGTCCCGTGTTCCTTGTAGAGTGCCATCTGTTCCTGCGCCATCGCCTGCCGGGACAGCGGGTCAGTCTTGCCCTTGTACTTGGCCTGCAGTTTCTTCAGGTCCGGCTGCAGGAGCCGCATCCGGCGCTGGGCGCTGACCTGCCGCAGGAACACCGGAATCAGGGCGGCACGGATGATCAGCACGAGGCCGATGATGGACAGAGTCCACGTCCAGCCGCTGGCCGCAGGCATTCCTGCGCTGCCCAGGACGTCGTGGAGCCCGATCATAATGGCGGACACCAGCCAATTGAACGGCATCATTATTGTTTCGAAGAAGTCCACTGATATCCCCCATCGCCGGCTGCAGCAAAGCTACGGCGAAAAGGGGAGCTTGTCACGGCCTCGCACGGCGGCGGCCAGACGTCGTTCAGGAAAACAGAAAAGCCCCCGGAATCTCGGGGGATTCCGGGGGCCTGGCCTGTAGCGGTGGGGAGGCTCGATCTCCCGACCTCACGATTATGAGTCGTGCGCTCTAACCAACTGAGCTACACCGCCACGAATGAGAAAAACCTGCGCCAAGCCGGTCAAAACCGCCTTGACACAGGCCCTCATCCAGA
>DATFAE010000129.1:0-17092 GCA_035254945.1 Arthrobacter sp.
ACCACCCACCTCTCCACCGGGAACTGTGTCGGCCAGGAAGACCTGCAGAACCTGCCGGCCACGCGGTAGGTCCGAACAGACCCGTCTACCGGCCGGGTGGTTCCGGCCCGCTCAGCGCAGCCCGGTCTTCCGGTGCAGTGCCAGATAGATCAGTTCATCGATCAGCTCGGCATAGTCCAGCCCGGAAGCTGCCCACATCTGTGGGTACATGCTCTTCGGGGTGAAGCCGGGCATCGTGTTGATCTCGTTGATGATCAGCTCACCGTCAGGTGTATAGAAGAAGTCAACGCGGCTCAGGCCCTCGGCCCCCACAGCGTCAAAAGCCGCAGCTGCCAGCTCACGCACGCGGGCGATTGCCTCTTCGGGGATGTCGGCCGGGCAGCTGAGTGCGGCGGCGTCATCCTCAACATACTTCGCGTTGAAGTCGTAGAACTCGTGTCCTCCCCCTGCAACGGAGATCTCGCCGGGCATTGACGTCCGCGGAGCTGCCGTTCCGCGCCCTTCCAAGACGGCGCATTCGATTTCCCGGCCCACGATCCCGGCTTCGATGACGAGCTTGAGGTCGTGGCGGCGGGCTTCCTCGATGGCAGCGTCCAGCCCGTCCAGAGAGTCCACCTTGGAAATTCCCATGGAGGATCCTGCGCGCGCGGGCTTGACGAAGACCGGGAAACCAAGGCGGTCCACCTGCTTGCGGATGGACTCAGCGTCCGTGAGCCATTGCCGGTCGGTGACCGAAATGTAGGGTCCAACATGGAGGCCTGCCGCCTCAAAGACCACTTTCATGTAGTGCTTGTCCATACCCACGGCGGAGGCGAGCACGCCGGCGCCCACGTAGCGGGTGTCGGAGAGTTCCAGGAGTCCCTGGATGGTGCCGTCTTCCCCGAACGGACCGTGCAGCAGGGGAAACACGACGTCGACCGTCCCCAGTTCCTGCGGCACTTCGTTGGGTGCGGTGACAATCAGCTGGTGTTCGCCTCCGATTTCGGCAAGCGTAACAGTTTCGGACGACGGCGGAACTTCCGGCAACGACGACGCGGACAGCGACCACTGGGCGGTGTCCCCGGACGCGAGGACCCACTGCCCCGACTTGGCGATGCCTATGGGGATGACGTCATATTTGTCTTTGTTGATTGCGCCAAGCACGCCGGCGGCGGTCACGCAGCTCACCGCATGTTCGCTGGACCGGCCGCCAAACAGCACGGCCACCCGGGGCTTGGCACCGCTGGACTTGGCCGCCGCGGTCAGGGTGTCTTCGGACATCGTCAGTAATCGCCTTCAGGTTTCAGTTCCCGGGCCAGCAGCAGCGGCCCCAGTTGGTCAACGGACAGTTTGCCGGCCAGGACCGCAACAACGGCAGCGGTGATGGGCATCTCGACCCCGAGCTTGCCGGCCAGTTCGTGAACGGCCTGGCCGGACTTGATCCCTTCGGCGGTCTGGGTCATTTTCTGCGCCACCTCATCCAGCGTCAGGCCCTCCCCCAGCAGCCGGCCGGCGGTATGGTTCCGGGACAGCGGCGAGGAGCAGGTGGCCACAAGGTCGCCCAGCCCCGCGAGGCCGGCCATGGTCTGGGCCTCGCCGCCCAGTGCGAGGGCCAGCCGCGAGGTTTCAGCCAGGCCCCGCGTGATCACAGAGGCCTTCGTGTTGTCGCCCATCTGCTTGCCCTCACAGATGCCGACAGCCAGCGCAATGACGTTCTTCACGATCCCGCCGATCTCCACGCCGACGACGTCGGCGGTGGTGTACGGACGGAAGTACGGCGCAGTGCAGCTCCGCGCGATCCAACCCGCCGCCGCGGAGTCAGTGCAGGCGACCACTGATGCTGTCGGCTCTTCGCGGGCAATTTCCATGGCCAGGTTGGGGCCCGAAACCACGGCGATCCGGTCAGCCGGGATGCCGAGTTCCTGGCTGATGACCTCGCTCATCCGGGCGTCAGTGTCCAACTCCAGCCCCTTCATCAGCGACACCACCATGGCATCCTTGTCGATCAGCGGCTTCCATTCACGGAGCTGGAGCCGCAGGGACTGCGCTGGGACGGCCAGGACCACAAGGTCAGCTCCGGCCAGCACCTCGGCCACATCCGTGGATGCTGTGATGCTCCCGGGCAGGGCAATGTCCTTCAGGTACTGGATGTTCCGGTGGATGCCGTTGATCTGCTCAACCACTTCGCTGCGCCTGCCCCATACCCGGATCTGCCGTTCTTCGCCCGCGGCGGCGGCGGCGTCGGCGAGGATCTTGGCAAACGTGGTCCCCCAGGAACCGGCCCCGAGGACCGCAACGGAGCGGGCGGAACCGGGGCGGAGTCCGTCAGCCGTCACGTGGCGTCCGCCTCGCCGTCGGCCTTCCTGTCAGCAGCATCGGCGCTTCCTGCGGCAGGGCCGGGACGTGCGGCCCGTTCCCCGCGCTCCACAAACCGCCCGTGTTTCGACTGCTTGTGCTTGGCGGGATCCCAGCGTTCGGCGGGCGGCTCTTCGTTGCGGATACCAGCCAGCAGGGCCGTCACGGCATCCATGATCGCATCGGTGGCCGCCGTCAGTGTTGCCTTGTCCAGCGGACGATCCCTGTACGCGCTGAGGTCCACCGGATCACCCACCACAACCCTGGAGGTCTTGCGGGGGAAGATGTGGAACCGCTTGGCGTAGCGCGGGAAGACTTCGTGCGCACCCCAGTGCGCGATCGGCACCACCGGAATGCCGCCTTCCAGCGCAAGCCTGGCAGCACCGGTGTGGCCTTTCATGGGCCACAGGTCCGGGTCCCTGGTCAGGGTCCCCTCAGGGTAGATGATGATGGCGCCGCCTTCGGCGACGATCTCCTGGGCGATCTGCAGGGAGCGGTTGGCGCCCGACGTCGAGCGTTCCACGGGGACCTGCTTCGTGGCACGCAGGACCCAGCCCAGCACGGGCACCTTGAAGAGTCCGGCCTTGGCGAGGAAGTGGGGCGCCCTCTTGTTGTTGTAGAGGAGGTGGCCCACGATGAGGGGATCGATTTCGGTGCAGTGGTTTGGTGCTGCGATGAAGCCGCCGGCGGGCAGCTTCTCAATGCCCTCCCACTTCTTGTTCATCAGCAGGTTCATCACCGGCCTGACAATGCCGGCAACGACCACAAAGGTGGCCTGGCTCTTGGCCGTTTCCTTCACGTGCCCCCCGCTACTTTGCTGTGGTGATGTCGAAATCGGCGCCGAGGCCTGCCAGCTTTTCCGTGAACCGCTCGTAGCCGCGGTTGATGATGTCGATCCCGGTGACGCGTGAGGTGCCGGTAGCCGCCAGGGCTGCGATGAGATGGCTGAAGCCGCCGCGCAGGTCCGGGACGTCGATGTCGGTTCCCTTGAGCTGGGTGGGTCCGGAAATGACGGCGGAGTGCAGGAAGTTGCGCTGGCCGAAACGGCACGGCACGCTGCCCAGGCACTCGCGGTGCACCTGGATGCTGGCTCCCATCCGGATCAGGGCGTCAGTGAACCCGAAGCGGTTCTCATAGACGGTCTCGTGCACAATCGACACACCCTCGGCCTGGGTCAGCGCCACCACGAGCGGCTGCTGCCAGTCGGTCATGAAGCCGGGGTGCACGTCCGTCTCCAGCACCAGCGGGTTGAGCTTGCCGCCCCGGTGGTAGAAGCGGATTCCGTCCTCGCCGATGTCCATGCCGCCGCCCACCTTCCGGTAGGTGTTGAGGAAGGTCATCATGTCCCGCTGCGACGCGCCTTCAACAAAGATGTCGCCCCGCGTCACGAGCGCAGCTGATGCCCACGACGCCGACTCGTTGCGGTCCGAGAGCGCGCGGTGGTTATAGCCGCCAAGGTCGCGGACGCCCTCGATGCGGATGGTGCGGTCCGTCTGGACGCTGATGATGGCGCCCATCTTCTGCAGGACGGCGATGAGGTCGATGATCTCAGGTTCGGTCGCGGCACCGGACAGCTCCGTGATGCCTTCGGCGCGGGTAGCACTGAGCAGGACCTGTTCGGTGGCGCCAACTGAGGGATACGGCAGGGAGATCTTGGCGCCGTGCAGCCCTTTCGGCGCGGAGATGTGGATGCCGCCGGGGCGCTTCTCCACCACGGCACCGAACTGGCGCAGGACGTTGAGGTGGTAGTCGATGGGCCGGTCACCGATTTTGCAGCCGCCCAGGTCCGGAATGAAGGCCTCGCCGATCGCATGGATCAGCGGTCCGCACAACAGGATGGGGATCCGCGAATCGCCGGCGTGCGCGTCGATGGCCGTGCTGGGCGCGGTCTTGGCCGCCTTGGGATCGAGCGTCAGGTCACCGTTGACGGGGTCCTTGGCCACGGTCACGCCGTGCAGCTGCAGGAGGGAGGTGACCACCTCCACGTCCTTGATCTCCGGAACGTTCCGCAACACCGAGGGTTCGTTGCCCAGCAACGCCGCCACCATGGCCTTGGGAACAAGATTCTTGGCCCCACGGACGCTGACGCGGCCTGTAAGCGGGACTCCGCCGCGGATTGTCAGAACACTACTCATATACCGGTTTCCTTACGATTACTCGCCCCCAAGTCCTTGCAAAGGCTCCAGCTAAGCATAGGAGGTCGCGTTACCGAACCGAAATACGGCGTGCCGGACGCCGTGGGTTTGCTTCGATGGCCGGGCCCGACACGGCAGAAGCAACGCGGGGTCACTTTAGGCCGCTCCAGAGGCGGCAAAGCGGCCTAAAGTGACCCCGCGTTGCTTTAGCGGGTGTCAGGACAGGCGGGCCGGGAGCGTTTTCGGCTTGAAGGCGGGCCGGGTGGCCTCGTAGGCGGTGATGTCCTCTTCGTGCTGGAGCGTCAGGCCGATGTCATCGAGGCCTTCGAGCAGCCGCCAGCGGGTGTAGTCGTCGATCTCGAAAGGTGCCACGATGTTCCCGCAGATGACCGTCTTGGACACGAGGTCAACGGTGACCTCGGTGCCCGGGGCGTTCTCGAGTTCTTTCCAGATCAGTTCGATGTCGTCCTGTGCCACTTCGGCAGCCAGCAGGCCCTGCTTGCCGGAGTTGCCCCGGAAGATGTCCGCGAAGCGGGAGGACAGGACGGTCTTGAAGCCGTAGTCCTTCAGTGCCCAGACGGCGTGCTCGCGGGACGATCCGGTGCCGAAGTCAGGGCCGGCCACCAGCACGGAACCGGCGTTGAACGGTGCCTGGTTCAGGATGAAGGCGGGGTCCTTGCGCCAGGCGGAGAAGAGCGCGTCCTCAAAGCCGGTGCGGGTGATCCGCTTGAGGTAGACGGCGGGGATGATCTGGTCCGTGTCAACGTTGCTCTGGCGCAGCGGGACACCGATGCCTGTGTGGGTGGTGAACTTTTCCATGGCGGTCTCCTAGGCTGCGTCGGTGCGGATGGCGGCGGATTCGGGAGCCGGATCAAGGTCCGACGGCGAGCTCAGGGTGCCGCGGATGGCGGTGGCCGCTGCCACCACCGGCGAGACGAGGTGGGTGCGGCCCCCCTTGCCCTGCCGGCCTTCAAAGTTGCGGTTGGACGTTGAGGCGCAGCGCTCTCCCACCTCCAGCTGGTCCGGGTTCATGCCCAGGCACATTGAGCAGCCGGCGAAGCGCCACTCGGCGCCGAAATCCTTGAAGACCTTGTCCAGGCCCTCGGCCTCGGCCTCCAGCCGGACGCGCGCGGAGCCGGGCACCACCAGCATGCGGATGTTGGGGTCCTTCTGGCGGCCGCGGATAATGTCCGCTGCGGCGCGGAGATCCTCCATCCGCGAGTTGGTGCAGGAGCCGAGGAAGACGGTGTCCACCCGGATCTCCTTCATCGGCGTGCCGGCGGCCAGGCCCATGTACTGCAGGGCCCGCTCTGCGGCGGCTTTGGCGTTTTCGTCGCCGAAGTCATCCGGGGAAGGCACTGACGCGGAGAGCGACACGCCCTGTCCCGGGTTGGTCCCCCAGGTGACGAACGGCTCCAGGGTGTCGGCGTCCAGGTCCACTTCGACGTCGAAGGTTGCGTCGTCGTCGGTACGCAGGGTGTTCCAGTATTCGACGGCGGCGTCCCACTCTGCGCCCTGCGGGGCGTGCGGGCGCCCGTACATGTAGTCGTAGGTGGTCTGGTCCGGCGCGACGAGGCCGGCACGCGCCCCGGCTTCGATGGACATGTTGCAGATGGTCATCCGCGCGTCCATGGACAGTGCACGGATGGCGGAGCCCCGGTATTCCAGGACGTAGCCCTGGCCGCCGCCGGTGCCGATCTTGGCGATCACGGCAAGGATGATGTCCTTGGCCGTGACGCCCGGGCGCAGGGTACCCTCGACGTTGATGGCCATGGTCTTGAACGGCTTCAGGGACAGGGTCTGGGTGGCCATGACGTGCTCCACCTCGGAGGTGCCGATGCCCATCGCGAGGGCGCCGAACGCACCGTGGGTGGAGGTGTGCGAGTCGCCGCAGACCACGGTCATGCCCGGCTGGGTCAGGCCCAGCTGGGGGCCGACGACGTGGACGATGCCCTGCTCGGCGTCACCGAGCGAATGCAGGCGGACGCCGAACTCGGCGCAGTTATTGCGCAGTGTCTGGATCTGGGTGCGGCTGGTCAGGTCGGCAATGGGCTTGTCGATGTCCAGCGTGGGAGTGTTGTGGTCCTCTGTGGCGATGGTGAGGTCCGGCCGACGCAGCTTGCGTCCGGCCAGACGCAGGCCTTCAAAGGCCTGCGGCGAGGTCACCTCATGCACGAGGTGCAGGTCGATGAAGAGAAGGTCGGGCTGGGCATTGGCTCCTTCGCCTTCGCCTTTGCGCACCACGTGCGCGTCCCAGACTTTCTCGGCCAGTGTCTTTGCCACGGCCATCTCCCTTCACTGCTGTTTGGCTGTTAGGGTCCACTGAATCAGGGCGGCCGTGCAAATCGCCAGCCGAAACATTTGCATCTCAGATAATGAGACGGCAATATCATTACATGGACAATTCTAGTGGAGTCGGTGTCATTGATAAAGCGGCCCATGTGCTTGACGCACTTGAGGCCGGGCCCACCACCCTGGCGCAGCTGGTGGCTGCCACCGGCCTTGCCCGGCCCACTGTCCACAGGCTCGCCCTGGCACTGGTCCACCACCGGCTGGTCAGCCGCGACATCCAGGGCCGGTTCGTCCTTGGCAGCAGGCTCGTCGAGCTGGCGTCCGCCGCAGGCGAGGACCGCCTGATCGCCTCCGCAGGACCTGTCCTGATGCAGCTGCGGGACGCCACGGGCGAGAGCGCCCAGATCTTCCGGCGCCAGGGCGACTGGCGGGTGTGCGTTGCCTCCGCTGAACGCCCCATCGGTCTTCGGGACACGATCCCCGTGGGTACGCAGCTTTCCATGAAGGCCGGCTCCGCAGCCCAGGTGCTGCTGGCCTGGGAAGACCATGACCGCCTCCTGGAGGGCCTCCAGTCCGCCCGTTTTACCCCCACTGTCCTGGCCGGGGTACGACGGCGGGGCTGGGGCCAGAGCCTGGGCGAACGAGAGCCGGGAGTCGCGTCTGTCTCTGCGCCTGTCCGCGGCCCGTCCGGCCGCGTCATTGCGGCAGTTTCGATTTCGGGCCCCATCGAGCGCCTGACCCGCCAGCCGGGCCGGCTGCACGCCGAAGTGGTCTGCAACGCGGGGCGGATCCTCACTGAGGCGCTGCGCAAGAACAACGACTAACGGCGCCCTCCGCTCCGCGACAGTCTGCCACGGCTAGGCTATCGGCATGAACAGCTACGCAGTCTTCCTCCGCGGCATCAACGTGGGCGGGATCAACATCAAAATGGCGGATCTCAAGGCCGCACTGGAGTCCACGGGCTTTGACGGCGTCAAGACCCTGCTCGCCAGCGGCAACGTGGTGCTGGCCAGCGAACTGGATCCCGGCGCGGTAAAAAAGCAGTTCGAGGACTGCCTCCGGAAATCTTTCGGCTATGACGCCTGGGTGGTTGTCCTGACCGCACGGCGGGTGTCCGAACTCGTGGACGCGTGCCCTTACCCGGACGACGACAAGTCAACCCACACCTACATCACGCTGGCTTCAGACACCGCCAAGCTTGATGAACTGGACGCGGCCGGGGCGGCGCTTGAAGGAACGAAACAGAAACGGCTCGGACCGGAGGCCCTGGCGTGGCTTGCGCCCGCAGGCGGCACGCTGGAGAGTCCGTTCAGCAAGATCTCATCCAAGGCAAAATTCAAGGCAGCCACCACCACCCGGAACCTGCGCACGCTGATCAAGGTGCGGGACGCGGCCACAGCCCTTTCCTAGCCAGCCGCCGCCTTCTCCAGCGCGGCGTTGAATGACACGAGCCGGCTTACCTCCAGTTCCACCGGCTCGACCACCATCTGCCGCGCCACTTCCGCGACGGCGGCCCTGAGGCGCTTCCTGGCCACCGCGGCCCGTGCACGGGCGGCCGCGGCGCCAATGAACTTCCCCGTCAACGCCAGGAAAATCCCAAGGACCGCTCCCCCGGCTATCATCAGGGTCGGCGCCGGCCAGCCTTCAACGCGGGGTACTTCCGGGACGGGCAACTGGAGGTAGCCCAGCCCGGCCAGCACACCCAGCCATCCGAGCCCGCCGACGACTGTCAGCAGGGCAAGCCACTGGACCAGGTTGAACACCGGCCACCACCACGACCTCCTGGTGCCCACCAGGTCAGTGCCGGCGATCGCCTGGTCCAGGGCGTCCGGGAGCCGTTCCCTGCCTTCCCGGGCGGCGCCGCGGATCGCCGCCCGCCACGGGCCCGGCGCGCCGGCGCTGGCGTCGTCGGCGAACTGCCGGACTGCGGCATCGGTCCGCGCGCGTTCCGGAGCACCGGCGGGCGGCAGGGACGTGCGGCTGAGTTCGGAGGGTGCAGTGCTGCGAAGGTTGAGCCGCCGGAGCGGATCGGGCCGGAACTTCAGCAGCCAGCGGGTCAGCGGCCATCCGGTGCGGCGGGCTGATTCCAGCCGGTAGGAACGGTCCACGGCCCCTACCACGAGGGGCACGTTGGCGGCTATGGCCAGCTCGTCCGCGAGCCGCGCTTTTGAACCGGGCCTGACCCCTGCGGCCTCACCGTCTCCGGAGGCCTCGCGCAGCTGGCGGGAGGCGCGCGAGACATCAGCGGTGAGCCGTTGCGCGGAGGCCCGCCGGTGCAGGACCACGTGCCGGATGGCGGCCCTGACCCGGTCCACGCCGTCGCCGGTGACCGCCGAAGAGCCGATGACCTGCACCTTGCCCAGGCCGTCCCTGGCGAGGATTCCCTTCAGTGATTCCAGCACAGGCCTGACGTCGCGTTCCGGCAGCCGGTCGGTTTGGTTGAGCACCACCAGTGTGATGGCGCCGTGCGCTGCCAAGGGTGCCAGGAAGTCGTTGTGTACCGCCGCATCGGCGTATTTTTGCGGGTCGAGCACCCACACCAGGACATCCACCATGCCCACCATCCGCTGCACAATGTCCCGGTTGGCGGCCCTGGTGGAATCGAAGTCCGGCAGATCCAGGAGTATCAGCCCGGTGTCCTCATCCGCGAAGCCGTCCACAGGCCCGGCATGGTGCCGGCTCCGTACGTCCAGCCAATCCAGCAGCGGCTCGCTGCCCTCCGCTCCCCAGACCGCCGCCAGAGGTTCCGTGGTGGTGGGCCGCCGGACGGCCGCCGTCGCAATGTCAGCGCCGCTGACAGCATTGAAGAGGGAAGATTTGCCGCTGCCGGTGGCGCCAAAAAACCCAACCACCGTGTGATCGGCGGACAGGGAGCGCCGGGACGTGGCCCGTTCCAGCAGGCGAAGCACGTCCTCCAGGACATCGTCCGGCAGGACGCCCCCGGCGAGTTCACGGGCAGCGTTGAGGGCTTCAAGCCGGCTGTCCAGCTGCGAGGCCACCTGGGCGGCGCCGTGGCGGCTCATGCGGCTCCCGCCAGGCGCGTCAGGGCTTCGACCCGGCCAGCCAGCACGGAAGTGTCTGTGGGTGCGTCAGGGAGCCGGTCAAGGAACTTCCGCTGCTCCGCCTGCAGCAACCGCCGGGTCCGTTGGTGGAGGTCCTCCCGCGCCTTCCGGGCAAGCCGGCGGACCGCCTCCTCACCGAAGACCGCTTCCAGCAGCTTCTGGCCCACGACGGCAGTGCCGCCTGCCACGCCCACCTCCAGCCCGGTGAGGCCTGCAGTCATCGAAAACACCACGATCATCAGCGCCGCCCCCAGGCCGTTGATTCCGAAGGACAGCCATCTGGCCTGGGTCCGCTTGCCCTGGCCTTCGGTCCGGATCAGTTCCATCAGGCCCGCCTGCCAGGCCCGGATCTCGGCCGCCACGGTATCCGCAAAATCCGGAGCTGTCCCGGAGAGGTCCACGGTTCCCAGCAGTTGCCGGCCGGCGGGGTCTGCACGCCACCTCTGGTCGACTTGCTCGGCGGCGTTCGCGGCTTCATCGAGGATGACTGCCTGCAGCCCGGTTTCGATGGCAGTTTCGACCTTGACGGCGGGCGCCGGTTCGCCGCGGAAGAACGCGCCTGCCCGGTCGCGGAGCCGTCCGATGCCCTGTTCAAGGTTGCGGAAGAATTCTCCGGTTCCCACAAAGTCCTGCCAGCGGGCAAGCACCTCGCCGCGCAGCAGGGCGCCGTCCTTCGTGGCATCAAGGATCCGGGTTGCCGCTGCATCGTAGGCACCGACGGCGGCAGCGCGGAGCATCCCGGCAGCCTGCTCCTGCCCGTCCTGTGCCCGTGCCACGCTGCGGATCCGGCCAGCCAACGCATTCACGGTTCCGTTGAGGGTCCGGCGGGCAATCTCTGCCCGGCCGGCGGCGTCCGCCGCCAGGTCCTGGAGCCACGCACGGAGTGGCTCCGCCGCAGCCGGCGGCAGCATGCCCAGCGGGTCAAGGCGGGTCTCCGCAACGATGAACAGTCCGGCCGAACCCAGGCCTTCCCTGCTCAGGAGGATTCGCAGGTCCGCGCTGACTTCCGCTTCAGCCTCAGCCGGTACACGGTCCAGTACCACCGCCACCAGGATGTCGCGGGACGCTGCGTCCAGGAGCAGCTTCCACGGAACGGCGTCGGCATAACGGTTCGCCGTGGTGACGAACACCCACAGGTCCGCGGCTGCGAGCAGCTGCCCGGCTAGCCTGCGGTTGTCGTCGGAGATGGAATCGACGTCGGGCGCATCAAGCAGGGCTATGCCCTGCGGCACCGCGCCGTCCGCGATCAGGACCAGGGACGTGACGGCGGCCGCGTCCGGGACTGCGCCGGCCCTGTTGGCCGGAACGGGTCCGGCGGAAACAGTGCCACGGATCCGGCTGAGGCTGGGCAGGACCCGTTGACCTTCGAACCAGCCGGCATCCGCAGGGTGGTGCAGCAGGATGGGCTGCCTGGTAGTGGGCCTGATGGCACCCGAGCGGGTGACAGGGTGCCCCACGAGGGCGTTCACGAGAGTTGACTTGCCAGCGCCGGTTGAACCTCCGACGACGGCAAGCAGGGGCGCGTCAAGGCTGCGGTACCGGGGCAGGATGTAGTCATCCAGCTGTGCGATGGCGTTCCGGACTTCCAGCCTCGCCTGCTCCACCCCCGGGGTGAACAGGGGAAGGGTGACAAGGGACAGTTCCTGCCGCACTGCTTCCAGGAGGTCCACCGCAGCCGCCGCCCCTGATGTATCCGGGGAGCGGCGGACTGGCTGGTCAGGCTCGTTAGGGGCGGTCACAGCATCATCATGCCAGTTCCATGGGCTTCGAAGGCGCGACGCTGGAACGGCGCCAGCGTCGCGCGGGCACCTCCACGTATCGGCAGGACAGCCAGGCCAATGGGGCAACCAGCAGCAAAGAAGCTCCAGCGAACACCAACGGCGGCGCGGCAAGGTGCACACCCATGGAAGCGAGGAACTGCTGCACGGGCCAGCCATAAATGTACACGCCATACGAAATGTCGTATCGCGAGCCTACAGCAGCCAGCGGCAGGTATAGGGAGCCCGCCAGCACGAGGACGCACAAGGGCAGGTGTAGAGCGACGGGGCAAATCCCAACCCGGCAATGATCACAGCGGTGAGCGCACAGAGCCCAATCGCGGAGCGAGTTGCCGGTATCTGATCCCGGAAGAGGTACACCAGGGAACCTGCCAGGAAAGTAAGAACCGGAATTAACGGCCAGTCAGTGGCTGTAGGTCGAGCGAGCCATCCCGCGTTCACTACGAAGGCAGCAGCGGATCCGCCGATAAACAACGAAACGACGGCGAGTCGGGCCAGTTCCAGACGGAAAATCCCGAGCACAAGGCCAATGAGGACATAACAGAAGATCTCCCAAAACAGCGTCCACAGCGGACCGTTCCACAGCCAATCTTCCGGCAGCCCCTCCAGGGACCCCCGGATCCCTCCCATTGCCACACCGGGGGTGCCGGCAAAGAGGTTTGTCGCAAAGTAAAGCAGGGCGTCAGCCAGGGAATACCGTCGGCCCGTGAGCCATGCCGACAGGGGCGCTATGGCGAAGGCCACCGCGGCCACGCAGACGGCCAGACCAGGAAAGATGCGCAGAAACCTGGCATGGCAGAAGGCCGCACCCGACCTCGCCTGCAACCGGCTACGTGTTATCAAGTAACCCGAAATGCCGAAGAATCCGATGACGGCCCAGCTCCCAAGTTTCACGCCACCGGGTTGTGGTTCGGCACCGTAACCACCGATCCACCAGGAATGGGAAACGATGACCATGGCAGCGAGGATCAACCTTAGCGCATTCAGTGAGTTCGGGCCGGCATCAAAACGTCGTCCAAGCATGCTACTCCCCCAATCAAGTGATGGGGTTCACAGTATTACGGCGCCCACAACGAATCTGCCGCTTTAGCGAAGCTTTGACCAAGCTTTTAACGAAAAACGGCCCCGGGCTGTTGCCCGGGACCGTTTCATCTGTGACCCCAGCGGGATTCGAACCCGCGTTACCGCCGTGAGAGGGCAGCGTACTAGGCCGCTATACGATGGGGCCGTGTACTTCCTTCAACAGCATTTCTGCCGTTCAGGCTAAGTGAGTATTTCATACACTCAGCCAGTGTTTCAAATCGGTCTAACCGTTTTGAAACCCCCGATTTTCCGCGGAAATCCGTGGATTTATCAGAGCTGGGATACCAGGACTCGAACCTAGAATGACGGTACCAGAAACCGTAGTGTTGCCAATTACACCATATCCCAATGGAACCTTCGGGCCGGATCCGCAGGTCTAAACCAGCGCTCCCGGCCCCTCAGCACGAGTAATTACTTTACCCGAGACTTTTCCAGCGCACAAATCGATCAGGGGTTAGCTGGGTCACACCCGGCGGGGCGGCCGGATGGCGACGGCCGCGTCAGGCCAGCAACCCCGCAAGGGACGTGACCTCGTGGCCGGCATAGCCCTCCCGCGGCTCCCCCACCCTGTTGAGCCAGACCCCTAACAGCCCGGCCGCCGTCGAACCCTCCGCGTCCAGCATCCGGTTGTCGCCGACGTAAAGGGTGTCTGCGGGGCTGGTGCCAAGGAGGCGGACGCCTTCGAGGTAGATCGCCGGCTCCGGCTTGGCCACGCCGACGGTGTCGGTGCCCACGAGGCGTTCGATCCTGTCCAGGCCAGCGCCGTCCAGTTTTGCCCGCTGGTAGTCATGGACGTTGTTGCTCACCGCTCCATAAGGAACTCCGGCGGCATCAAGGGCGTCGAGGATCGGGACCACGTCCTCGAAGGCCCTGACGTAGGACGGCTGGAGGCGCCCGTAGGCGGACAGCCATTGGTGCGCCTCCTCGCCGTCGGCGAGGTCCACTCCGAAGTGCCCCAGGGCCGCGCGGCCGCGGAGCAGCCGCTGGTCGTTGAAGGTGAGTTCGCCGGCCAGGTAGCGGTCGTAGTAATGGGTGGTTTCGTGGGTGAAGATCCTGCCGAACCGCTCCCACCCGGTCTGGTCCAGGCCGGGCAGGAGGTGTTCGCTGACCTCGCGCAGGGCGGTGGTCATGGCGTACTCAAGGTCCACCAGGGTGTCATCGATGTCAAAGAGAATCCCCCTGATGGTCCCGAACGGCGTCTTCAGGGAACCGTCAGCCAGCTGGCCGGCAGACACCGCCATCAGCCGCGGAAGGTGCGGAGCCGGGCGAGGGAGGAGTCCTTGCCCAGAATCACCATGGATTCGAACAGCGGCGGCGAGATCCGGCGGCCGGAGATGGCGGTGCGGACCGGGCCGAACGCCAGGCGCGGCTTGATGCCAAGGTCTTCCACGAGGGCCTGCTTGAGCGCCGCCTGGATGTTCTCCGGGTTCCAGTCCTCAAGGGGCTCCAGCGCCGCAATGGCAGCGTCCAGGACTTCGATGAGGTTCTCCGGCAGGCCCTTGCGGGCGTCGTCGGCGACGTCGATGGCATCGTCAGATTTGAACAGGAACCCGAGCATCTCCGGCGCTTCACCCAGCAGGGCGATGCGTTCCTGGATCAGCGGTGCCGCTTCGGTGAGGATTTCCTCCTGGCGCGCGGTGGGCTCCTCCCCGACAAAGCCGGCAGCCTGCAGGTACGGGACCAGCCGGTTCCGGAAGTCTTCCGGGTTCAGCATGCGGATATGGGTGCCGTTGATGGCCTCCGCCTTTTTGATGTCGAACCGGGCCGGGTTGGCCAGGACGTCCTTGACGTCGAAGTATTCGATCAGCTGGTCCACGGTGAAGATGTCCTCATCGGCCGACAGGCTCCAGCCCAGCAGCGAGAGATAGTTCAATAGGCCTTCGGGAATGAAGCCGCGGTCGCGCAGCAGGAACAGGTTGGACTGCGGGTCACGCTTGGACAGCTTTTTGTTGCCCTCCCCCATCACGTACGGGAGGTGGCCAAACAGCGGCAGGTAGTTGGCGACGCCGATGTCCATGAGATAGCGGATCAGCACCACCTGGCGGGGCGTGGAGGAAAGGAGGTCCTCGCCGCGCAGCACGTGGGTGATCCCCATCAGGGCGTCATCCACCGGGTTCACCAGCGTGTACAGGGGTGAACCGTCAGCGCGGACAATGACATAGTCCGGAATACTTCCGGCCTTGAAGGTGATGTCGCCCCTGACCAGGTCGGTGAACACAACGTCCTCATCGGGCATCCTGACGCGCAGGACGGGCTGGCGGCCTTCAGCCTTGAACGCTGCCATCTGCTCCTCGGTGAGCTCGCGGTCGAAGTTGTCGTAGCCGAGCTTCGGGTCGCGGCCTGCGGCACGATGGCGCGCTTCAACTTCTTCCGGGGACGAATAGCATTCGTAGGCGTAGCCGGCTTCAAGAAGTTTTGCGACCACGTCCTTGTAGAGGTCCAGCCGCTGCGACTGCCGGTACGGTTCGTGCGGACCGCCGACCTCCACTCCCTCTTCCCACGTGATTCCGAGCCACTTCAGGGCCTCCAGCAACTGCTGGTAGCTCTCTTCCGAATCGCGTGCTGCGTCCGTGTCCTCGATACGGAATACGAACGTGCCCTTGGTGTGCTTGGCGTGGGCCCAGTTGAACAGGGCCGTCCGGATCAGGCCCACGTGCGGGGTCCCGGTGGGCGACGGGCAGAACCGGACGCGTACCGGGGTATCGGCAGTGACAGACGGGATGGAGGCAGTGTTCGGCGCGGAAGCTGTAGTCATAGTGGCTCCAACTTTACCGCCTGCGGCATGTCCCGCCGCCTTCCGTCCCGGCGCCCTGCGGCCGGCCGGGACAGAAGGTGTCCGGGTGGACTGTCAGCGGCGCACGATGGGGTTGGACAGGCGCCCGATCCCCTCAATTTCCACTTCAAAGCGGTCGCCGGCCTGAACCAGGCCAACACCGGCCGGTGTTCCGGTCATGATGACGTCGCCGGGCAACAGGGTGAAGGCCTGCGAGACAATGGACACCAGTTCGCGGACGCCGCGGATCATCTGGCTGGTGCTGCCGTCCTGCCGCAGCTCGCCGTTGAGGCGGCCCTGGATCTGAAGGTCCTCGGTGTCCAGTTCCGTCTCGATCCAAGGGCCCAGCGGCGCCGACGTGTCGAAGCCCTTGGCACGCGCCCATTGCAGGTCCGTTTTCTGGACGTCGCGGGCGGTGAGGTCGTTGCCGCAGGTGTAGCCGAAGATGACATCGTCCACACGTTCTTCCGGGACGTCCTTGCAGATCCGGCCGATGACAACGCACAGCTCCGCCTCGAAGGAGACTTCCTCGGAGAATTCGGGGAGCACCACGGGGTCGTTCGGGCCCACCACGGACGTGTTGGGCTTCAGGAACAGCAGCGGCTGGGCGGGCACCTCGTTGCCGAGTTCGTGGGCGTGCTCCACGAAGTTGCGGCCGACGCCGATCACCTTGCTGCGGGGAATGATCGGCGCGAGCAAACGGACGTCTTCGAGCTTGTGGTGGACCGCCGTGCGCTCCACGCCATTGAAGAACGGGTCACCGTGGATGACAGTGATTTCCTCACTGCCTGGCTGGCCCTCCACAATGCCGTAGAGGGGATCAGAATCGACTACAAACCTGGCAATACGCATGGTTCCCAGCCTACCGTCTCGTCGCTGCCCCGGCGGGGCGCACTCAGCCGTCCCGGGCGGATCCGCGGAGGTACTCGAGCTGGGCCGCAACAGACATTTCCGCGGCACGCCGCACGGAGGGCCCGACGTCGGAATACACGGCGTCGGCGACGTCACCGACCGCGGCGTCCCGGCCCAGCCGGTCCAGCGCGGCACGGATCTGGTCCAGCCGGTCCTGCCGATGGTCGCGGTACGCGCGGACGATGGCCTCCAGGGACGGCAACACAGGGCCGTGGGCGGGCAGGACCGTGGCCGGTCCGAGCGCCTCCAGGCTGTCCAGCGAATCCAGGTAGTCCCCGAGCGTCCCGTCGGGGTAGTCCAGCATGGTGGTGCCGCGGCCCAGGATGGTGTCGCCGGTCAGCACGGAGCCATGCGGGCCGTCGTCGGGGAGGTGGAAGCAGACCGAATCGGAGGTGTGCCCCGGCGTGGCCAGGACCTGGATTTCCAGTCCGGCCACCCGGATCACCTCGCCATCCCGTAAGGGTGCGCCGCCGCCGTGGCAATGGGCGGGGTCGGCGGCGCGCACCGGGGCGCCGGTCAGCTGATGCAGCCGGGCCGAGCCGGCGGTGTGGTCCGCGTGACGGTGGGTAATGAGGATGAGTTCCACGGCGGTGGCCCCAGCAAGCGCCCGGAGGTGGGTTTCGTCGAGCGGGCCGGGGTCCACCACACAGGCGGCCGGGTTGCCGACCGCCTGCAATACGTAGGAGTTGGTGCCCTCCAGGCTCATGGGCCCCGGGTTGGGGG
>DATFAE010000130.1:0-13100 GCA_035254945.1 Arthrobacter sp.
CACAGCCACGGGTCATCCGCGCACACCGCTTCCGGCGCGGCAGTTTCCGGCGCGGCCGTTTCCGGCGCGGTTGAAGGCCCCGCCGCTTCCTGCATCGGGAGCTTTGCCGGTGCAGACCTGGCTGGCGCGGCCTGCACTCCCCTGGCCAAGGCCGGATCCCTCGCAGCCCCCGCACCAGGCAGCGCCGGACACCTGGCGGACGCGGACATCAGTTCCGGCGCCGCCGCACTGGGCCTGTACACCTACCTCCCTGATGACCCCTCGCCGGGGGACCTGTCCATCAGCCGGACGTAAAGGACGACGCCGGGCCACACCCCGGCGGGACCCCCTCCTGGTGCCCCCACCAGGCCGTCCGCCGCGCCATCTGCGCGGCATGCCAAGATTTCCGGCCCCCGCGCCGGACCACAACCTGAAGGACAGATATTCCCATGAACACCAAGACCTTGAGCCTGGCAGCCGTCCTTGCCGCTTCCCTCTCGCTCGCCGGATGCGCCGCCGGCGCCGGTACCACGCCGTCGCACGGCATGGACCACGGCAGCTCCAGCCCGATGTCCAGCATGATGCCGGACGCGGCGGCGGACCATAACGCCGCGGACATCATGTTTTCGCAGATGATGATCCCGCACCACGCCCAGGCCGTGGAGATGAGCGACATCATGCTGGCGAAAACCGGCGTTCCGGCCGCGGTGACAGACCTGGCCACCCGGATCAAGGCCGCGCAGGCCCCCGAAATTGAGCAGATGACGGGCTGGCTCGAGGGCTGGAACCAGCCCACCGGCATGATGTCGGACCACTCCATGCCCGACGGCGGCATGTCCGGCATGGTGAGCGACGAGGACCTTGGGAAGCTCAAGTCCGCGCCGGGCGACGAGGCCGCGAAGCTGTTCCTCACGCAAATGGTGGCGCATCACGAGGGCGCCATCGCCATGGCAAGGGCGGAGGTCGACTCCGGAGAGTTTGCTGAAACCGTCGAGCTGGCCAAGGCGATCATCACCTCGCAGCAGGCCGAGATCGAGGAGATGAAGCAGCTGCTGGCCACCCTCTGACCCGCAGGCGCTCCAGCCGGCCACGCCGACCGCCTGGGCCGCCCGCCGCCGTCGGACGCTCTCTCACTACCTGCAGGTTTCCCGGCGACCCTCTCTCACCTACGGCTCTTAACAGCACTGTTAGCAACCAAGAGTGAGAGAGCATCGCCCGATTTTCTGCAGAAAGTGAGAGAGCGTTTCGACGGCGGCAGCGGCACCTTCACGTGTTAAGTTGAAATGTGCGGACCGACCGGTCCGGCGCACCGGCTGGAAAGAGTATCCCTTTTGCAACTCCCCGAACCTGCCCCCGCACAAGTGAGAATCCTGACCGTCTGCACGGGCAACATCTGCCGCTCCCCCGTGGCCGAGCGGCTCCTGCAGGCAGGGCTGGATCAGGCGGTTCCGGGCGGTTTTGTGGTCACCAGCGCCGGCACCCGGGCCCTGGTGGGCGAGCCCATCCAACCGCCCTCGGCTGACATCGTACGCACGTTCGGCGGCAACGCGGACGGTTTCGCGGCCCGGCAGCTGACCAGCAGGATCCTGCGCGGCGTGGACCTGGTGCTCACCATGACCTCCGGCCACCGCGGCGAGGTCCTGCAGCTGGACGCGTCCCTCCTCAAGCGCACCTTCACCATCCGCGAGTTCGCCCGGATGCTCGATGTGCTGGATGACCGCGCCGCCACCTCACCGGAAGCACCGGCAGCACCTGAAGCACCGGAAGAATCAGCGCACGACGGCGGTGACCGGCTGGCTGCGAACGCCGCCCTTTGGCGCGGCCTCCCGGCCAGGGCTGCCGCGGTGCGGCACCTGTCCCTGCCGGCGGACTCATCCGAGAACGACATCATCGACCCCTACCGCCGCAGCCTGGACGTCTACCACCAGATGGAGGATGAACTGGCCCCGGCCATCGTCTCCATCCTGCGCCACGCACGGCTGAACGCCCCCGCCTGACGGGGCTGCCGCCGTCGTATTTTCAGCTGCGGTTTATTGTGCGGCTTTTCTGCGGGTTCCCCCGATGTAACGCCGGAACGCCGGTGCTAATTTTCGGAAATGGGCACCCTGTCCGCGCATCCGAGCTTTGCACGCCCCGGCAAAACTGCACGCAATCCTGCACGCCGGCGTCGCCCGTTCCGGGCCGTCCTCCTGGTGCTGCTTGCACTGGTCATCCTCATTCCGGCGTCAGCGGGCGCCTACCTCTTCAACCTCGGCCGGATCTTCGATTCGGAAACCACCAAGATCGAAAACGCCTTCCCCGATGAGTCCACCCGCCCGCAGCCGTCCCTCCCCGGCGGGGCGGCAGGCGGTGCTCCGGGCGCCGGTCCCGCAGCGGCGGGGACCTCGACGTCGGACTCCGGCCGATCCCTGAACATCCTGGTGATGGGCAGCGACAGCCGCGGCGCCACCACCGAGGAAGCCACCTCCGGCGCCGGTTCCAACCAGCGCGCCGACACCCTCATGCTGGTCCACATCCCCGCTGACCGCAGCAAGATCTACTCCATCTCCCTGATGCGCGATCTGTGGGTGGGCATCCCGGACCACGGGCACGCCAAGATCAACGCTGCCCTGGCCTTCGGCGGCGTCCCGCTGATGGTGCAGACCGTGGAATCCATCTTCGGCCAGCGCATCGACCACATCGCCATGATCGACTTCGAAGGATTCAAGGGGATGACGGACGCCCTGGGCGGAGTGCAGGTGGACATCCCGCTGCCGTTTGTGTCCTACCACGACCAGATCTCCTTCCCCGCCGGGCCAAACACCCTGGACGGGGAGCACGCCCTGGAGTTCGTCCGCGAACGCTACGCCTTTGCCGACGGCGACTACCAGCGCGTGCGCAACCAGCAGGCCTTCGTCAAGGCACTGCTGGCCAAGAACCTCAGCGCGGACACTTTGCTGAACCCGCTCAAGATCCACAACGTGGTCAGCTCCATGGCCCCGTTCATCAGCGTGGACAGCGGCCTGGATGCCGCCACGCTGGCCGGTCTCGCTGTGGAACTCAAGGACGTCCGCCCCCGCGACATGGTGATGTTCACGCTTCCCACGCGGGGCACCGGGACCTCCACCGACGGCCAGTCAATAGTGCTCACGGACCCCGCCGCCATCGACGCCATCGCCGCCGCCATGGCAACCGACACGCTGGCAGGCTATGTAGCCAGCAACGGCTTGGAGGGCGGAAACTGATGCCATGGAGGCACGACGATGAGCACCCCATCCGGTTCCGACCCCAGCGGTCCTGAACCTTCGGTTCCTGCCGGATCCCCTGCGCCCCATCCGGCGCAGCAGCCGGGGACAGAACGACGGCGGCGCCTGATTGCCGCTGTGCTGGCACTGGTGCTTGTGGTGGGGGTCGTCGTCGCCGTCTTCACGTTTGGGCGCACCGGTTCGGAATCCCAGGCCCCCGTGGCGTCGGAGACGGCCACACCCAGCGACACCGCCACTTCGACCCCCACCGAGACCCCTGCCCCGGTGCCGGCCGCTCCCGCGCCGCCCGAGCCGATCGCCGACCTGCCGCCGGTGGCGATGAACATCCTGCTCATTGGCAGCGACAGCCGCGGCAACGCCCGGGAACAGGCGGCCAACACTGCCGCAACCGGCGCCTCGTCAGACCACCGCGCGGACTCCCTGATGCTGGTCCACGTCCCGGCGGACCGGCACACCTTCTACGTTGTTTCGCTGATGCGTGACCTGTGGGTGGACATCCCGGGCTACGGCGGGTCCAAGATCAACGCGAGCCTCGAAGTGGGCGGCATCGACCTGGTGACGAGGACAGTCGAATCCCTGCTGGGCACCCACATCGACCACACTGTGATGCTGGACTTCCATGGCTTCAAACTCCTCACCGACGGGCTGGGAGGGATCGACGTCAACGTCACGCTGCCGTTCCAGTCCACGCACGAGACCCAGCATGTCTTCACCGCCGGTGTGAACCACCTCGACGGCCAGGCGGCGCTGGAATTCTGCCGCGAACGCTACGCCTTCGTGGACGGCGACTATCAGCGGGTCCGCAACCAGCAGACCTTCCTCCGTGCCGTCCTGGCCAGGTTGACCAGCGGCGGCGCCCTCAACGACGTCAACGCGGTGCGGGCCCTGGTGAACTTCGCGGGGAGCTCCCTCACCGTGGACCAGGGCTTCGATCCTGTGTCCGTGGCCATCCTCGCCTACTCGCTGCGCAACACCGACCCGAATGCTGCCGGCTTCGTCACGCTGCCCACTGCGGGTGTGGGAAACATCGGCGGGGCGTCGGTGGTGCTGCCCGATTACGGCGGAATTAACGCCCTCGCCGCAGCCCTCCGGGAGGGCCGGATCGCGGAGTACGCGCGCTGAGCACCTGCGCGCTGATTTCAGCTGCGCGCTGACGCCCCGGGGCCGGGACCTGACCCGCTGGGGCGCCGTCAGGCCGGGCGCTGCAACCTGGACGCCCGCGTAACGGGTTCCTCCGCCTGAGCCATCTCGTCGGCCTTGAGCATCAGCGGGACCGCGAACGTAACCACCAGGCGGGCATCGGCGTCGTCCGTGGACCTGATGGTCAGGCTCCGGGTGCCCAACGGCACGGAAGGTGTGAAGACCTGCAGGTTCCTGGACCCGATGCTGGCGGAGTCCCGGAAGGTGTAAACGGTGCCTCGGTGGTCCTCGATGGCTATGCCCGGCACCGGGTTCCCGACGGCGGACTCCACGTGGATGTTGACCACCAGGCAGGTGCTCCACACCTCCACGGACAACACCGTGTACTCCGCGGATCCCGTCAAATGAAGGCCAAAGGTGGGCGGCAGGAGCATCTGCCGAAGGGTGCCTTTCGGAATGAGGTTGCGCATTATGGTCCCCAATTTGCTAAGTGTGCTTACAATTACCGCGCGTTACTGACGAACTGTCAAGGGCTCCCGGATGACAGTTGAGTATCGTTTAATCCAGCCCATCAGCCGCAGGGAAACAGCCCAATATGCCACCCCCACCGCCAATGACAGGGCCACAGCCAGCACCGGGCAGGTGTCCTTCAGGTCGGGAAAAACCACCCAGTGGGTGACGTAGGCGTACAGCGAAGCGCTGGCGAGGACGCCCGCCAGCCGGTGGGCGACGGCGGGCACCGGCAGTGCCGGGACCCAGGCGAGCAGCAGGATTCCGGCCAGGATCGTGGCCTCCCGCCACGGGTCGCCAAAGTAGCCGGGAAGGGCGACGGCGGCAATTGCGGACAGTGCCAGGCGCTGCGGAACGGTGCGCGCCCGGGCCAAGGCCCAGCCAAGGGCAAAGAGCCACAGGACCGGCCGCGTGTGCAGGATGTCCACGCCAAGCAGGCCATAGCGGGCCAGCAGCCCCGCACCGATCAGCGCCACGGGGAAGGCCAGCGGGAACCGTCGTTCGGTCCTGTGCACCCAGGGGATGGCCAGCAGCGCCATCACGGCGAGCAGCACGTACACCAGCACCTCCACGAACCAGAAGTGCCAGGCGTCGGTCCAGCCCGCCGGCCCGATCATCGTATTCAGCAGGAGCAGGTTGGCCGGGGTGTAGTGGAACTTGTCCGTCAGCAGCATCACCGCCCCGATGAACGCCACAGTGGGCACCACGATCCGCGCCACGCTGCCCAGCTGGCGCCGCAGCCTGGGCAGCCTGTCGCCGCCCAGCTGGAACCGGGCAAAGTTGTAGCCGGCCAGGGCCATCAGGATGTGGGCGGTCCCGGGCCAGCGGATGAGGTCCACGTGCGTGCTGATGATGACCACAATGGCCACGGCCCGGAGCACAATGCTGGTTTCCAGCGGTGCGAAGATCCGACGGCGGCGCTGTGGGCGCGCCCGTGCCGCCAGGTCCCGGACCGGGGTGACGTGCCAGTCCGGCGCCAGGTGCCCGAGGGCCTTCTCCAGCCGGACTGACGCTGCCACGTAGGAGAGCGAGTCGCCGCCCAGCGAAACAAACGTGTCGTCGTCGGAAATGTCCTCAACTTCCAGCGCCTCCGCGAAGATCCGGCGTACATCCTCCGGCGCACCCGCTTCCTCTCCGGTAGCTCCGGCAGCGGCGGACTGATCACGTGCGCCGGCGTTTTCGGCGTCGGCGAGCGCCAGGACGGCAGGGTAGTCGGTCTTGCCCGTGCCCAGCCGGGGCAGTTCCTCGACGGCGCGGACCTCCACCGCCGCCCGGGGCAGCCCCAGGTCCTGTGCGAGCATCTTGGCCAGGAGCCGCGTGTCATGGCTGCCCTCGACGGCGGCCACCAGCTTCTTATCCGTCCCGGCGCAGGCCGCCCGCAGCCCCATCCCGTGGAGCATCTTCTCCACCTGGCCGAGGTCGATGCGCAGGCCCACGATCTTGACGAAACGGCTCCGCCGGCCCACCACTTCATATAGCCCGGCGGCGTTGCGGCGGGCGAGGTCACCGGTGCGCAGTTCGCTGATGGTCCGCCCGGCTGCAAAGTCCGCCGGCGTCTCCGCGTAACCGAGCATGACGTTGGGTCCGGAGTAGACAAGTTCCCCGTCGTCGAGCCCGGGGACGGGCTCAATCCGGAAGCTCCCGCCGGGCACGGGCACGCCGATAGCCCCGGGATGGGACTGCGCCAGGCGCGGCGGCAGGTAGCCCATCCGGGCGGTGGCCTCGGTCTGCCCGTACATGACGAACAGCTCCCAGCCGCGGCTGCGGCCGTGCCCGGCATAGCGGACCACGGTCCCGGGATCAAGCCTGCCGCCGGCCTGGGTGACGTAGCGCAGGTCAGGCAGGTCCATGTCCGTGAAGCCCACCCGGTCCAGGAGTTCAAAGGTGTAGGGCACGGCGGCGAAGGAGGTGGCGCGGCGGTTGCGGAACAGCTGCCAGAAGCACGGGTCCACCACTGAAAGGTCCGTGAGGACGATCCCCGCGCCGCGCAGCAGGTGGCTGTTGATCACGGACAGGCCGTAGCAGTAGGACATCGGCAGCGTGGTGGCGGCACGGTCGTCCGCGGTGATGTCCAGGTACGTCGCGATGGCCTCGGCGTTGGACTGGACATTTTCGCGCGAGAGCCGGACCAGCTTGGGTGATCCGGTGGATCCTGACGTGCTGAGCAGGAGCGCAAGATCCGGGTGGAAGGTGTGGTTCGTGGCTGGCCGCACCTCCTGCAGGCTGGGCTCACCCCAAACGTCCTCCGCGGTCCCCCGGGCCCCAGGCCTGTGCGCTGTGCCTGGCCTGACGATCACGTCAGGATCGTACGCCGAGACCAGCGACGCCACCGCGGCATCGTTTCCGGCCGGTGCGAGGATCAGCGGGTGCCCGGCAGCCAGCGCGGCGAGGTACGCCACGAGCGAGCCGACGCTGTTGTCCGCTGCGAGCACCACCAACCGCCGTGCCGTGCCCAGGCGTGCGGCAAACGCGTCAACGCGCCCGGCGAGGTCCCGGTAGGACAGGACGGTGCCGCCGGTCATGACGGCGGGCCGGTCTCCATGGCTTGCGAGGTCGGCGGCAAGGGCCACTCCGGTGAGTTCTAGGGAGGGATTCACTGCGCCACTGTAAAGGGAAGCCTTACCTAACAACAACTCGACAATCGCCCGGCGGTACATTCATGACGCCCCGTCACACCAGCATCAGTACACCTGGGCCTCCACAGGCGTCCGACTTCACCGCAGCCAAAATCCATGCCGGCCACCACCGCCGCGCCAACGGAGCCATGCAACGCGGGGTCACTTCCGGCCCAATAATCCGTGGTTATTGGGCCGGAAGTGACCCCGCGTTGCATTAAGGAGCCGGGAGGGACGCGGTCACCGGCGGCAGACCGCCGTCGGCCGTTATCACCGCCAAAATCTGGGTACCCCGCAAGTAATGCCTCTGCTTTCCGCAACCGGCGGACAGCAGGGGGACTATGGGCGGACAGGGTGATGAATGATGGACAACAGCGGAATGACGCATGCGGTGCGCGAGGCCGGCGCGGTGGAGCTCATCCTGATCCGTCACGGCGAAAGCGAAGGCAACCTGGCGGCCACAAAAGCCGGCCGGGCCGGCGCCGACATCATCGAGGTGCCGGCCCGGGACGCCGACGTCGGGCTCTCCGCCACCGGACAGGACCAGGCTCTCGCGCTCGGCAGGGCACTCGGGGCAACAGCCGAGGACCGCCGCGCGGACGCCGTCGTATCTTCCCCCTATGTCCGGGCGCGGCAGACGGCGGAGATCGCGGTGGAAACCGCGGGCTGGCCCGTCAAGGTGCGCACCGACGAGAGGCTGCGGGACCGTGAACTGGGCATCCTGGACATGCTCACCCGGCAGGGTGTGGACCGCTGGCATCCGGACGAAGCCGAACGGCGGCTGTGGCTGGGCAAGTTCTACTACCGGCCACCCGGGGGCGAGTCCTGGGCCGACGTGGCGCTTCGGCTGCGCTCCGTGCTCAGCGAACTGAACAACCTGGGCAGTGGGCACCGGGTGATGCTGGTCGGCCACGACGCCGTGGTCCTGCTGTTCCGCTACATCCTGGAAGGCATGAGCGAAACCGAACTCCTGGACCTCGCCGCGAGCACCTCGGTCCTGAACGCTTCCATTACCCGTTATGTGCGCCCCGAGGGACAAGGCCCGTGGATGCTGGAGAGCTTCAATGTGGCGGACCACCTCACGGCCCAGGGCGTCGAAGTCACCGAACACGCCGGGGATGCCAGTGTCCACCCGCAGCGGTAAGGGGCCGGCCGGGCCGGACGCCCAGGCCAACGGTTCCAAGGCGAATGGTTCGCGGGCGAGTGGTTCGCGGGGCAACGGTTCACGGGCGACGCCTGTCACGCCGTCGCTGCTGCGCGCCTGGCCGCTGCCGTCCGCCGGTGAGGACAAGTACTCGCGCGGCGCAGTCATGGTCATCGGCGGCGCCCGGGCCACCCCCGGCGCCGCACTGCTGGCCGGCACCGCGGCGCTCCGGGCAGGTGCCGGCAGGCTGACCATGGCAGTGGCCGAATCCGTGGCCATGCAGCTGGCCGTGGCCCTTCCGGAGGCGGGGGTCACGGGGCTTCCGGAAACGGCGCAGGGGTCAGTACTGGGCTCCGGGCTGGAGCCCATCCTTTCCGAACTTGGCAGCGCCGATGCCATTCTCATCGGACCAGGGCTGGACGATATCGACCTCACCGAGAAACTCCTGCGGACGCTGCTGGAACAGGATGCCGACGGCGTCGCCGGACGAGGCCTCGTGACCGGCGACGCGACCATCGTCCTGGACGCCTACGCGCTGGGGTGCCTGCCCCGGCTCGAAGAGCTCCTGGATCCGTGGCGGGGCCGGCTCATCCTCACCCCGAACCCCCACGAGGCGGAGATCCTGCTGGGCAGTGAGGCGGACCAGCTGGAGTCCGCGGTGACGGCTATTGCGGCCCGATACCAGGCGGTGGTCAGCTGTCAGGGCTTTGTGGCCCGGCCGCCGGGCGGTGAAGCGCCGGAGGATCCTGACCTGTGGGAGATCACCACCGGTTACGGCGGGTTGGGGACGTCGGGCAGCGGCGACGTCCTGGCCGGTGCCATCGCCGGACTCCGCGCCCGGGGTACCAGCGACGCCCAGGCCGCCTGCTGGGGAAGCCACCTCCACGCGGCTGCCGCGGACCGGCTTGCCAGCCGGCTGGGTCCGCTGGGTTTCCTGGCCCGCGAACTGGCCGACGAACTGCCCGCACTGATGGTCGAACTGGCCACCTGAGCCACGCCCCTTGGCGCGAACGTACACTTCCGGCCCTGCAGCTGGGTGGACGTCCATCCCCGCGCCGGACGGAGTGATGGCCCCCGGCTCAATGCCGGGGGCCATCGTTGCGGGAGATACGGCCGCTCGCTGCCGGTGCGCTGTCTGGCGCTGTGGCGTGCACAGAATGGCTAGTCGCCCCCAAAAGGCAGTCAACATCAGACGCGGCGGACCTCCCGGTCCATGGATGGAACTAGGCGGCAATCTGGTGCTGGGCCTCCTTGGTTTCGATCTCAATCTTGCGCGGCTTGGCCTTCTCGGTGACCGGAATCCGCAGCGTCAGGACACCGCCGTCGTACGCGGCCTTGACGTTGTCCGCGTCCAGGGTGTCCCCGAGGATCAGTTGCCGGCTGAAGACACCGCGCGGGCGTTCGGAGGCGATCAGTTCAACGTCCTTACCGGCCGGATCCGGGCGCTCAGCCTTCACTGTCAGGACGTTCCGTTCCACATCCAGGTCAATCGAGTCCGCGTTGACTCCTGGCAGGTCTAAGGCCACCACAAATTCCTGGTCCTCCCGCCACGCATCCATCGGCATCGCTGCCGGGCGCGCTGCCGTGCCGAGGACCTGCTGGGCCAGCCTGTCCAGCTCGCGGAACGGATCGGTTCGCATCAACATGGCTTCCTCCCCTTAAGAGACGGTCCAACACATCCACCACCAGCCGATCTATGTTGGCTGATATAGATTTTTTATAGCACTGCGGCCAAACCGACGCAAGTGGTCCTGAGAGGATTTGTGTTGTCCGCGCCGCATGTTCCGCGGCGTTTTGTCCCGCACGTTCCCGGACACCGCACGTTGCCGGACAGTGAGTGGACAGTCGCCGGGCATGGAGATGGCCCCCGGCTCAATGCCGGGGGCCATCATTATCGGAGGGGATCACCCGCAACTGCCGATGCGCTATCTGGCGCTGTGGCGTTCCTTAGTGGCAAATCGCCCTGACAAGGCAGATATACAACGCGTTCGGATCCTCCCGGTACTGCCGTTTTAGCACTGGTTCGAAACCCAATACAAGGGGTTCCGGCGGGTAACTTAGCTTCGGGTCGGATCCGGGCGCAACGGCGCCGGCCCCGGATCAGGCACCGGCAACGGGCCCGGAGGCTCCGGCGTCGGTACAGGACTGGGCCTTGCGGGGCCCGGATGCCCCGGAAATGTGGGGTCGGGGTTCATGGGATCCGGTCCGGGTTCCGGCGGGAATGGCTCAGGTTCGTGCACTGGCGGGATGGTCATTTTGATTCCCTTCTCACGCGTGGCGGATGTGCGTTTGCGGTTTCAGGATACGCCCGCCACCCGCCCAAGGGCCCCCACCTCACGTACCGCTTTTCCAGGACACTCTCACTTCCTGCAGCAACCCTCCCTCGTTACCCTCTGGGCAGGCACGTGGGCGTCCGGAAGTGAGAGAGGGTCGCCCCAAAACCTGCAGGGAGTGAGAGAGGGTCCTGGCGGGAGGGGGATCTTCCGGTAGCGAACGGGCCGCCCCATCGCCCCCGCAGGTCTATATATTGAAGGAATGACCCAGACTCCGCTGCAGGATTCCGCCACCACTTCCCTCACGCCGCCCGTAGCCAGGAAGGTGCCGCACGAGCGGACGCACCACGGCGACACCTTCGTGGACAACTATGAGTGGCTGCGGGAAAAGGAATCCCCTGAAGTGGTTGAGCACCTGAAGGCCGAGAACGCCTACCAGGAAGCCGTCACCGCACACCAGGAGCCGCTGCGGGAGGCCATCTTCCAGGAAATCAAGGGCCGCACGCAGGAGACAGACTTGTCTGTCCCGAACCGCAAGGACGGCTGGTGGTACTTCAGCCGCTCAGTTGAAGGCAAGGAATACGGCATCCAGTGCCGCGTGCGCGCCCAGGACACCGGCAACCCCGTGGCCGACTGGACTCCCCCGGCGGTGGAGGCCGGCGTCGAAATCCCCGGCGAGGAAGTGCTGCTGGACTGCAACATCGAAGCCGAAGGCAAGCCGTTCTTCTCCGTGGGCGGCTCGGCCGTCACGGTGGACGGGAACCTCTACGCCTACGCCGTGGACAACGCCGGCGACGAACGCTTCACGCTCCGCATCAAGGACCTCCGCACCGGCGAACTCCTGCCGGACATCATCGAGAACATCTTCTACGGCGTCAGCTTCTCCCCCGACGGCACCCGCATCTTCTACACCGTGGTGGATGACGCGTGGCGCCCGTACCAGGTCAAATCCCACGTCTTGGGCACGCCCGTCACCGACGATGAGGTAATTTACCAGGAGGACGACGCCGCCATGTGGCTGGGCTTCGAACTCTCCTCCGACAGGCGTCACCTCGTGCTGGGCATCGGCTGCTCCGAGTACAGCGAAACGCGCCTCCTGCGCCTGGATGACCCGACGGCGGCCCTCACCACCGTGATCTCCCGCAACGAGCGCGTGCTCTACGAGGCAGAGCCGTTCCTGCTGGAAGGCCCGGACGGCGAAAAGCACGAACGCATCGTGATCACCCACAACCGGAACGCCGTGAACTCCATGGTCTCCCTGATTGACCCTGCCGAGCTCGCCAAGCCGCTGTCCGGGCAGCACTGGGACACCGTCGTCGGGCATTCCGACGACGTCCGCGTCAACGGTGCGGGCGTCACCTCCACGCACCTGATCGTGTCCATCCGCAAGGACACCATCGAACGGGTCCAGGTGATGGGGCTGGCCGGCCTGGGAACGCCTGCGCAGGAGGCCCCGGTGGAGCCCGCGTTCGACGAGGAGCTGTACACGGCCGGCGTCGGCGGGTCGGACTACGAGGCCCCGGTGATCCGGCTGGGGTACACGTCCTACTTCACGCCGTCGCGCGTGTACGACTTTGTCCTGCCCACCCCGGCGCAGCCCGCAGGCGAACTGCTGCTGCGCAAGGAAAGCCCGGTGCTGGGCGGCTACGACGGCAACGACTACATCGCCACCCGCGAATGGGCCACCGCCGCCGACGGCACCAGGATCCCGCTGTCCCTCCTGCGGCACAGGTCCATCAGGCAGGATTCGACGGCGGCCGGCCTGGTGTACGGGTACGGTTCCTACGAGCTGAGCATGGACCCGGGCTTCGGCATCCCGCGGCTGTCGCTGCTGGACCGCGGGATCGTGTTCGTGATCGCGCACATCCGCGGCGGCGGCGAGCTGGGCCGGCACTGGTACGAGGACGGCAAGAAGCTCCACAAGAAGAACACGTTCACGGACTTCATCGCGGCCACGGACTGGCTCGCTTCGTCCGGGTGGGTTGATCCCGCGCGGATTGCGGCGATGGGCGGTTCCGCGGGCGGGCTGCTGATGGGCGCCGTGGCCAACCTGGCGCCGGAAAAGTACGCGGCCATTGTGGCGGCCGTGCCGTTCGTGGACGCGCTCACCACCATCCTGGATCCGGAGCTGCCGCTGTCCGCCCTTGAATGGGAGGAATGGGGCAACCCGATCACGGACCCCGAGGTCTACTCG
>DATFAE010000131.1:0-32657 GCA_035254945.1 Arthrobacter sp.
TTCGACGTCAAGCACGACGCCGAGATCTACCGACTCGCGGAGGACGATCTCTACCTTGTGGGAACCTCCGAGGTAGCGCTGGCCGGCTACCACGCGGACGAGATCCTGGACCTCTCCGCCGGCCCGGTCCGCTACGCCGGGCAGAGCTCCTGCTACCGCCGCGAGGCCGGCTCGCACGGCAAGGACACCCGCGGCATCATCCGGGTCCACCAGTTCAACAAGGTGGAGATGTTCATCTACACCACGGTCGAGGAGGCCGCGGCCGAGCACGCCCGGCTGCTTGCCTGGGAAGAGGAGATGCTGGCCAAGTGCGAGCTGCCTTACCGGGTCATCGACACCGCGGCCGGGGACCTCGGAATGTCCGCTGCCCGCAAGTACGACTGCGAGGCCTGGGTGCCCACCCAAGGCGCTTACCGCGAACTGACCTCCACCTCCAACTGCACCACGTTCCAGGCCCGCCGCCTGAACATCCGCGAGCGGGTCTTCAACGAGGAAGGTGCGCCGAAGGGAACGCGCGCCGTCGCCACCCTGAACGGCACGCTGGCCACCACCCGCTGGATCGTGGCCCTCCTGGAGCACCACCAGAACGCCGACGGTTCCGTCAATGTCCCGGCCGCGCTGCAGGAGTACATCGGCGGCCTGGAAGTCCTCCCGGTCCTCTAGCTTCTCGGGATCCTAAGCTTGTTCGCAGATCCGAACCTTCAAGGCGCGGATCCGCGGACAAGCCCAGGAACCTCGGAAGCAGCCGGCGTCCGAGAATCGGCTGGCTTGTCCACATAGGTCCGGAGGCCTACTGACTCCCGCCAGTGATGCGGGCACGCTGAGTGGATGAATATTCCGCCCGGCCTCATTGATTCCGGTGCCGTCCTGCGTACGCGGGGCGGCACCGACACCATCCATCGCGAGTTCAGGGCGGGAAAGCTCGTCCGGATCCGCCGTGGCTTCTACGTTCGTGCGGGCGAGTGGCTTCGTGCCCGCCCGTCGGAGCGCTTTGCGTGGTCGACGGCGGCAGTTGCCAGGTCCGTAAAGGGTGCCGTTTTGTGCGGGGAAACGGCTGCCCTTGCCAACGGCCTGCCCACCCTCAGGACACCCGTCTTTGTTGAGTTGGCAACAACCCTGCCCGGCCGCAGCGGGATACGCCGCTCACCGTTCCTGGTGCTGGGCGATGACGTCACCGCAAGGGACGTGCGCGAAACCCGGTCCTACCCGCTCCGGTACCGGTTGGCGTCCGCCGTGCAGCCGGTATTGGCGGGTGAATTCCGGTGCACCAGCCCGGTCCAGACCACCTTGGATCTCATGGTGTCCGGCAAACTGAGCCAGGCGTTGGTGGTTGCCGACGGCCTGGCCCGGCGGCTGCATCATGATGGAGTCCTGGCCCCTGAGGCCAACCTTTTGACCCTCGCGGAAATCAGCGGCGGTATCGCAGCCCAACCGACTGCCGCCGCGCGCCTTCGGGCTGAGCAAGTGGCGCGTCTTGCAAGCCCCCTCGCTGAATCAGTGGGGGAGTCATACAGCAGGGCAGCCTTCGAATTCCTGGGTTTCGAGCAGCCCACGCTCCAGCATGAGTTGAGGGACGAAGACGGCTTAATCGGCAGAAGTGACTGCTGGTGGCCAGAACAGGGAGTTGTGGGCGAGTTCGATGGCAAGGCCAAGTACGTGGAGGCCGAAATCCGGGGTGCTATCACTGCAGAGGAGGCCGTGTACCGCGAAAAACTTCGCGAGGACCGTATCCGTGCGCTGGGGTTTGGCTTTGTCCGCTGGAGCTGGGCGGATGTGGATAACCCCGACCGTTTGAGGCGCAAACTTCTTGCTGCGGGGCTACGCCCGCAAAATGGACGTAGTTCGCAGATCGGCGTCTTCTAGGTTCAGATCCGCGAACATGCCTAGGAATCATTGGCGTACCAGCGGGAAACGGCGGCGAAGGTTAACACTCACACCGGGGATAACCCTGTGAGTATTTACCAGTTGTTCACAGGCGCTGTGGCGTGCGTCCTAGCCGGTGTCCGGGGCGTCTGCTCTACTGGATGAATGACAACATTGACTGAAAACACAGTCGCTGGCAACGATGACCAGCGAAACAGCACCCCGGAGGCCGGCACCAGGTTCATGGTGGCCCTGGACGTTGACGGCACGCTCGTAGACCACGACGGCCACATGTCCGACGACGTCCGTGACGCTGCCCGAGCGGTGGTTTCCGGCGGCCACGACGTCCTGATTGCCACCGGCCGTTCTCTGAACGCCACCCTGCCTGTGATTGAGCAGATCGGCCTGGAGCGCGGCTTCGCGGTGTGCTGCAACGGCGGCGTGACCCTCCGCCTGGACCCGGCCCTGTCAGACGGGTACGAGGTGATCCACAAGGTCACGTTCGATCCCGCCCCGGCGCTCCGCGCGCTGCGCGAAAAGCTTCCCTCCGCGAAGTATGCGCTGGAGGACGAGGCCGGGAACTTCCTGTCCACGGAGCGCTTCCAGGATGCCAGCTTCGGCGTCGAGGCCATCGGAGTGGACTTCCATACCCTGCTGGAGGCCACCGCCGTGCGCCTCGTGGTGTTCAGCACCGAGAACACGCCCGAGGAATTCTCCACCACCATCCGCGAAATCGGCCTGGCCGGCGTCACCTACTCCGTCGGCTGGACGGCCTGGCTGGACATCGCTGCCGCAGGCGTCACCAAGGCCAGCGCCCTGGAGCACCTGCGCGGCAGGCTCGGCACGCCGCCGCACCTCACGGTCGCTGTGGGGGATGGCCGGAACGACATCGAGATGCTCGGCTGGGCTGGGCGGGGCGTGGCCATGGGCCAGGCCCCGGAGGAAGTCATCGCCGCCGCCGATGAGGTCACCCACTCGGTGTACGACGACGGCGCCGCGCACGTGCTGCGCAGCCTCCTGTTGTAGGGCTGCTTCCGCCCCTGGATGGGCGGGCTACTTCTCTTCCGGTCCGAGGTCGGGCCCGGGCACAAACCGGGCGTCGCGGGTAGTGCTGCCCTGGAGTTCCAGTACAGCGAGGGTGTTGCTGCCTTGGCGGAGGAGCGGCCCCGGCACATACAACGTCCGTTGCGGGCCGGCAGCGCCTCCGGGTCCTTGCCTGTCCCCGGCCTGCGTCCCGAGCGGGCCGAGGCTTTCCAGGTCCAGGTTCGCCAGGTCCACGCTGTCAAGGTCAAGGGGCCGGAGCTGCCAATCACCCACGTCTTCGCCGTCCAAAACCGCCGGCCCGATCAGTCCTTTGGATTCGCCGATCCGCGGCCCGTAGTTGACCCGGCCCTGGTCCTCGACAAGGACCTGCAGGAACCCGGCCGCAGGGATCGCAATGGAGCGTTCGGCCAACTCCCGGCTGAGTGTGCCGAGCGGGAACCCGTCGAGGAAGAATTGTGCGCGGTCGCGGATCTCTGCGAAGGAGAGGACGCCGCCACGGTCCAGGGTGCGCTCGTAGAGGCAGAAGCCGCGGTACTGTCCGGTGGCCTCGCTGGCCGGGACTGGACCGGCAACACGCTGCGGAGTGCCGAGGGCATCCGCCACGCTGAGCAACGGGACACTTGAGTGCATGGTGGCCACGGACTCCGGCAGGACGTGCCGGACCGCCGGGACCTCGGATGGGACAGGAAAATGCCTGGCAATGACATCCCGGAATGCGAAGTACTTCTCCGTCGGATACCCATCTTCGGAAAGCGGCGCGTCGTAGTCGTAGGACGTGATGGTGGGTTCGTAGATGCCCTTGTCGTTGGCGCCGTTGGTGAAGCCGGGGTTCGTGCCGCCGTGGAACATATAGATGTTCACAGACGCACCCGCGGACAGCAGCGCATCGAGTTCGGCGGCGGAAGCACCGGCGTCGGTGGTGTGGTGGTGGGTGCCCCAGTTATCGAACCAGCCGTTCCAGAACTCGGCGCACATCAGGGGCCCCGTGGGTTGCCGCTTGCGCAGGAACCCGAGGCGCTCCAGGGAACGGGAACCGAAGGTCATTTTCGACCTGCAGCAGGATGACCGGGCCGCCGCGCGTGACCTGCCGCTCCACCACCAGAGGCAGCAGGGCATCGAAGTAGGAGCCGACGGCGGCGAGATAGCCCGGTTCGCTGCTGCGGACACCCACGGTGGGGTCACTGAACAGCCACGCCGGCAGTCCGCCGTTGTCCCATTCGGCGCAGATGTACGGCCCCGGCCGGACAATGGCCCGCATGCCAGCGGCCTCCACGAGGTCCAGGAACCGGCCCAGGTCCAGCCGCCCCCCGGCGAGGAACGTCCCCGGCGTGGGGGAGTGCTCGTTCCACGGCACGTAGGTCTCGATCGTGTTCAGCCCCATGAGCCGCGCCTTGTGGATCCGGTCCTCCCACAGGTCCGGATGGACCCGAAAGTAGTGGATGGCGCCGGAGAGGATCCGGAAGGGACCGTCGTTCAGCAGGAAGTCGTGATCGCCGATGGCAAAGGTATCCATGGGTTCCTTGGGAATTCGCAGTTGGGACCCGGGGAAGCCGGGTCAGGAGGCGGTCAGTCCTCGCGCAGGACGGCGTGGAACGCGAACGCGGCGTTGCTCCAGACCACAAACAGCAGCGGGGCCGGAGCCAGGGCCACGCCCAGCACCGGCTGGAGTAACGCGGCCGAGGCAATGATCCCGAGCAGCACCAGCATGGCCACGCTCAGGTACCAGCGCTGGACGCACAGGTACAGGGATGCCCTTGCCAGGCTCCTGAGCCGGGCGCCGGGAAGAAGTACGACGCCGGCAATCACCAGCACGGCAACGCTTACCGTGGCGGCGGCTGCCAGCACGATAAGCGGGACCAGCGCCGCTGCCGCCGGCATCGACTGGACAGCCACGAGGTCGACACCGAGGAACAGCAGGAGTGCGACGGCGGCCAGCCCCAGCGCCGCGGTGCGCCGGAAGCTGCGCACGTAGCCCCGGAGGAAGGAGGCAAACGGCTTGACCGCGCCGCCGTCGTCGTTCAGTGCCTGGAAGGCGGCGAACAGCCCGCCCAGTGACGGCGGAACTGTCACCGAAAGGGCAAGGAAGAACGGCCACGACGCCACGGGATCGGCCACAAGGGCGAGGCAGAGCACCAGCGGGGCGTTGGCCAGGGCCAGCATCACGTTCCCGGCAAGGAACGTGTAAACGAACCCGAAGATGCTGCCGAAAGTTTCGAACCCCGGCCCGGCCCAGCGGCGCGGCTTCTGCCCAGCCAAAGCAGTCATCCCTTCATGCCGCTCGTCGCGATGCCCTGGATGAAGTAGCGCTGGCCGACCAGGAAGATGACCAGGATCGGGATCACCGAGATGACGGAGCCGGTCATGATCATGGCGTATTCGGCGTCGAACTGGCCCACGAAGGACCGCAGGCCCAGCTGGACAGTCCAGAGGCGGTTGGACGTGAGGTAGATGAACGGACCCATGTAGTCGTTCCACGTGTTGACAAACGTCAGCAGGGCAAGGCTGGCCAGCGCCGGCTTGGACAGGGGCAGGATCACCCGGGCCCAGATGCCGTACTCGCTCAGGCCGTCGATGCGGGCGGCTTCGCACAGTTCATCGGGAATGGTCATGTAGTACTGCCGCATCAGGAACACGCCGAACGCGCCGAACGCCTGCAGCAGGATCAGGGCGTTGAAGCTGTTGGTGAGCCCCAGCTGCTGCATCATGATGTACTGCGGCACCATATAGGCCTGCCACGGCACCGCGATGGTGCCGATGTAGGCCAGGAACAGCACATCCCTGCCCGGGAAACGGACCTTCGAGAAGCCGTACGCTGCGAGGGATCCGGTCAGGACCTGCAGGCAGGTAATGATGACGGCAAGGTAGAGCGAGTTCTGCAGGTACCCCATCATCGGGATGCGGGTCCAGATGTCGGTGTAGTTGCTCCACACGAACTCCGAGGGGATCCACTGGATGGGAACCGTGAGGACCTGGTTGTTCTCCTTAAGGGAGGAAGAGAGCATCCAGATGAAAGGCACCAGGAGCGCCATGACCAGCACCACGAGCACGCCATAGATGACGACGTCGGTGGTCCGCTTCTTCTGTTCGCGCGTGGACCGCTTGCGCTGGGAACTGCGGCGGTCCTCCGGGGTGGGCGCCAGGCCCCTCCCGACGAAGGGTGCCTCGGCTTTGAGGTCTTCGGCCATGTTGGTCATCAGCGTTCCCTCCGCTGTTGGAGCTTGAATTGCAGGACGGTGACCGTCAGGACGATGACGAAGAGCACCAGGGAGATGGCCGAGGAGTAGCCGAACTTCCCTTCGCCGATTCCCTCCTGGTAGATCAGCTGGGACAGTACCGTGGTGGCGCGCCCCGGCCCGCCGTTGGTCATCACCACGATCAGGTCAAAGACCTTGAAGCTGGAGACGGTCAGCATGACCACCACAAAGAACGTGGTGGGCCGCAGCGACGGCACGGTGACGTTCCAGAAGCGCTGCCACGGGCTGGCACCGTCCACTTCGGCTGCTTCGTAGAGTTCGGTGGGGATGGCCTGGAGCCCGGCTAAGTACAGGATCATGTAGTAGCCCATGTCCCGCCAGACGCTGGTGATGATCACGGCGGGCATGGCCCAGTCGGAGCTGGAGGTCCAGCCCGGAGCCTCGGCGACGCCAACAGCGTGCAGGAACTGGTTGATGGGTCCGCTGTCCGGGCTGAAGAGCATGTTCCAGACGACAGCGACCGCCACCAGGGATGTGATGTAGGGGAAGAAGATGGCTACCCGGAAGAAGCCGATGCCTTTGAGCTTGCGGTTCAGGAGCAGTGCCAGGACGAGGGCCAGGGCCATGGTCAGCGGGACGTGCCCCAGGGCGTAGACCACCGTATTGCGCAGTGCCACCCAGAAAGTGTCGCTTTGGACCATCCGCTGGAAGTTCGCCAGGCCCACCCAGCGCGGGGCGCTGAACGAGGTCCACTCCATAAAGGACAAAGCGAAGGCGGCGAGGACGGGAATGAGGGTGAATGCCAGGAAGCCCAGGAAGTTCGGAAGGATGAACGTCCAGCCGATCAGCGTGTTGCGCCGTGCCTGCTTCCGGTTGCCCCGGCTGTGGACAGCCGGGGCCCTCTTGAGTGTTTCTGCAGTCACTGGCCCAGGACTTCACTCTTGACGCGCTTGCCCATTTCCGTGATGCCGTCAGCCACGGAGCGCTCGCCGACCATGATCAGGTCGTGCTCCTGGTTGAGGATCTTGTCGGTCGCGGCGGACTTGTCGCTCACGGGCATTTCCAGCGCGGTTTCGTCAGGGGTGAAGGCCTTCTTCGACAGTTCGTCCGTGGGGAGGCCATCAAGCGTGAAGTAGGCGTCCGTCACCGCATCGTTCTGCAGGGCAGGAACAACGCCGATCTTCGAGATGGCCTTGGCACCTTCTTCGCCGGCGGCCCACTCGATGAACTTCCTGGCTTCCTCTGAGTGGGAGGCGTTCTTGTTCACGGCGAAGGCCGTGGGGGAGCCGAAGGTGGTGACATCGCCGCCGGACTTTTTCTGCGGCATCGGGGCCAGGCCCCAGTTGACGTTGGTCTTGCCGTCCTTTTTCGCCTGGAGAATGCCGGCGATGTACCAGGTGCCCATCGGCATCATGGCTGCCTGGCCGGTTTCGAACATGGTGCGGTAGCTGGTCTTCTGGCTCTTGGCCGTGCCGAAGTCCAGGGTGGCGCCGCTCTTCTGCAGGCCCAGGGCGGTGTTGTACTGGTCCTCGAAGAAGCCGTAGTCGCCGCCGATCTGGTCGCCGTCGTTCTGGGCGGCGGCGATGGCCTGGATGACGGAGCGCCAGATGTGGTGGTAGGTGCCGTAGACGGTCTTGCCGTCGGCGCCCTTGGTGGTGAGCTTCTGGGCCAGGGCTGCGTATTCGTCCCAGGTGAGGTCCGCGGGATCTTCCACGCCGGCGGCCTTGAAGAGGTCCTTGTTGTAGTAAAGGAGCCAGAAGTCCTGGCGGTACGGAGCGGCGAAGTACTTGCCGTCGACGTCGAACGCGTCCAGGCCGGCGAGGTTGTCCTTGTCCAGCGTGTCCACCACGCTGTTGATCTCCTGGAGCTGGCCGTTGCTGGCGTACCGGGAGTAGTCGATGACGTTCTTCATGGTCAGGACGTCGGTGGTGTCGCCGCCGGCCAGCATGGTGGTGACTTTCTGCGGGTAGTCATCGGCCAGGATGTCCACGGGCTCGATGTCCACGTTGGGGTTGGCGGCCTCATAGCCGTCGAACAGTGCTTTGAACTCAGGTGTTCCTTCGTAGTTCCAGACGGACACAGTCAGGCGGGTCTTGCCCTCCTGGGCCTGCGGTTCCGCCGGGCCTGCGGCTCCTGCGCAACCGGTCATGCCGAGGCCGGCCGTTACGGCCAGCGCGATCGCGGCGAGGGTTGTGCGCTTCATTGCGTTCTCCTTAGATGGGTGTTAAGTCTGCCGCAGGTGCGGCGGGTGGATGTGGGTCAGGCGCTGAGTGAGAGGTCTTCGTGAAGTACCTGGGCGAGGAGTTCCTGTCCGGCCAGGTACCGTTCCAGGTCATCCAGGGCCGCGTCGGACATCCTGCGGGTTTCCGTTCCGAGGGAACCGGCGATGTGCGGGGTGATGGTCACGTTGGGGAGGTCATAGAGCACGGAGTCCGCCGGCAGCGGCTCTGGTTCGGTGACGTCGAGGAGGGCGTGGATCCGGCCGGTGCTGCACTCAACCTCGAGCGCCATGGTGTCCACCAGTGATCCGCGGGCCGTGTTGATCAGGGTTGCGTGGTCCTTCATGGCCCGCAGCTCCGGCGCGCCGATCATGTGCCGGGTTTCGGCCAGGGCGGGCGCGTGAACTGTCACGATGTCCGACGCCGGAAGGAGTTCCTCGAGCGGGACGAGCCGTCCGCCGGCTGCCTTGACGGCGAGCGGATCGGCATGCGGATCGCTTACGAGGACGGTGACGTCCTGCAGTTGCTGGACGAGCTGGACCACGCGGCGTCCGATCCGGGAATAGCCGATCACTCCGATGACCCGTCCGATGTTGCCGAGTTCGCCACGCTGCGTGGTGTAGCTCCAGTCCTCCCGGTGCGTCCGGGCATCGTTGGCCAGGACGTGGGCCTTCTTTCCCGCGAGGACGATGGAGGCGAAGGTGAACTCCGCGACAGGGATGGCGTTTGCGTCAGCGCCGTTGGTGACCAGGATGCCGCGTTCCCAGAGCTCGTCGCTGGCGAAGCTTCGCACCGTGCCGGCGCAGTGGAAGACGGCACGCAGTTTGGGCATCCGCCCGAGCCGCTCGGAGGTGAGCAGCGGGACTCCCCAGCTGGTTACCAGGATTTCAACGTCCGCCAACTGCTCGGCGAGCCCGGGCGAATCCAGGGAATCCGTCCACTCCTGTCCACCCAGGTCAACGAGTCCGGCCAGCCGCTGCAGGCGTGTGGAATCGAATTGGTCTGCAAAGGTTCCGCTATTCATTACCAGCAGCGCCTTGGGTTTGGCTGACATCAGGGGATCCTCCTTTCAGGTTTTGGGTGCTGCCCTCGGTGCGATTTCCTGGGGCGATTCAGGTCTTGCATCACATCTAACAATCAGTAGATACTCATAAACAAGACAGATCAATCACCTAGTTCAGCTTCGTTCCAATACGATCGAACTCGAACAACCAAGAAGAGTCTTCCCATGAACGCACCACCCGCCGGCGACACGTCGGCCCCGGTCCTGACCGCCGGGCCTCTCGCCCGCGCCTGGGGAACGAGCGCTTCCCCGTCCGGCCTCAGGGATCTCCTGGCAGGCGGCCCGTCCGGGCTCCGCATCCGCCCGCTTGGCGACGCCGTCTGGCCCGGCGTCAGGGAGGATGCCTCCGCCAGCCTGGCGGCCCAGGCGCGGACAGAGCGGGGGACCCCCTGGCCGCAACCGCTTGTCTCGCACTATGCCCGGTACTTCCGCGACGGCAACCGAACGGTTTACGAAGGGCTGGTGGCGGCACGCCAGCAGCGTTTGACGCGTGCCGTGGTGATGGCCCTGCTCGCGGGGCGCGACAGCGGAATGGATGCCGGGACCGACGCCGGACGACACGCCGACAGTGTCACCCAGGGCGTCGCCGTCGGCGCCGGGTCCCCTGACTGGCTCGATGAGGTAATCGACGGGGTCTTGCTGCTCTGCGAACAGAGTTCCTGGAGCTGGGCCGCCCACGACGACGTGTTCAGCCGCAGCGGCGAGGTGGTGCCGGACAAGTCCCGGCCGTACCTGGACCTTGGCGCCGGTGAGGTGGCCGCACAGCTGGCATGGACGGACTATGTGCTGGGTGACGCCCTGGATGCCCGGACGCCCGGCCTGCGCCGCAGGATCCGGCAGGAAACGGCCGAACGCGTCATCGCCCCGTTCCTTGGGCGCCTCGACTGGCACTGGCTCGGGCTGGACGGGGACGTCCACAACTGGAACCCGTGGATCCACACCAACCTGGTTGCGGCGGCCCTTTTCCTCGTGGACAGCCCCCAACTCCGGGCAGCCACCCTAGCCCGCTGCGTCGAGGACCTGGACCGTTTCCTCGCCTCCATCCCCGCGGACGGGGCCATCGACGAGGGCTTCGCCTACTGGTGGAACGGTGCCGGCAGGGCGCTTGAGGGCCTCGCGCTGCTGGAGGAAGCCACCGGCGGGGCGCTCAACGTTGACCTCCCCGTGGTCCGCCAGCTGGTTGCCTTTCCGCATCGCATGCATCTGGGCGGCAGCTGGTTCCTCAACGTTGCCGACGGCCCGGCCCGGGCGGCCAGCGGTCTGCCGTGGGACATGCTGCACCGCTGGGCTGTGCGCCTAGGGGACACTGACGCCGCACAGCACTCCGCCGCATTCGTTTCGGAACGGCCGGAGGCGGCGGCGGGACTGGGCCGGGTCCTGCATGCGCTCCTGGGCGGGGCGGAAGGCCGCGGCACGGAACGAGGCGGCAGGCAGTCCCAGCCGATGGTGCCGTTAACCTACCTCCCGTCCGTGCAGATCATGGTGGTTCGCGAGACCGCCGGCACTGCCCGCGGCCTGCTGCTCGCAGCGAAGGGCGGACACAACGGTGAGCACCACAACCACCGCGACGTCGGCTCCGTGGTGGTTGCCGTGGACGGCGTTCCGCTGCTGGTCGACGCCGGCCAGCCCACCTACACGGCCAAGACCTTCGGCCCGGACCGGTACGACATCCGTGCCATGCAAAGCGCCTGGCACAGCGTTCCCGCGCCGTTCGGCCTGGAGCAGGGCACCGGGAAGGACTTCGCGGCGGACGTCCTGCAGGCGCCCACCCCTGAGAATCCAACACTCAGGCTGGCCCTCGGAGCAGCGTACGGATGGCGCCCGGAGCAGTGGATCCGGACATCCTCGCTCGACCGGGAAGCCCGGCGGGTGGTGGTCACGGACCGCTGGGATCTTCCGGATGTGCCTGACAGGGGAACGCCCGACGTCGACATCACCTACCTGGCCGCCGGCACCGTCCGCCTCGGTGAAGAGGGCTCAGCCACCATCCTTCGGGACGGCATCCCCACAGCAGGGAACGGCAGGGGAGTCCGCCTGCGCTGGGAGCCTGCTGCCGCCGTCGTCCTGGTGGATGAATGGCCGCTGGATGACCCCCTGCTGTCCGAGGTGTGGGGCGCGCGGCTGACGCGGCTGCGCTTCCGCCTGCCGAAACAATTCCTGCCCGAAAAATCCGTGCCCGAAAAATCCGGCGCCCCAGCCGCGTTTACCCTCACAGTGGAGGCAACATCATGAGCCCCGAACAACCATCTGAAGGTACCGGGAAGACCCTGTTCTCGCTCCAGCGCCGCGAGCGGCTGATGGAGGAACTGCGGGCCCACGGGGCCATCACGGTCCGCGGGATCGCCGCGAAACTGGGCGTCAGCGAACTGACCATCCGGCGGGACGTCAACCTCCTGGCCGACGAGGGCCTGGTGTCGCGGGTCCACGGTGGCGCCACACTGCCCAGCCCGCTGGACCGGTCGGCCACGGGTGGTCGGCCGACACCGCACAGCTACTCCATCGGCATGGTGGTTCCCTCGCTGGACTACTACTGGCCGCAGGTCATCAGCGGTGCGCGGGCGGAGGCCGAAGAGCAGAACTTGCGGATCCTGGTCCGCGGCTCCGCCTACGACGCCGCCGACAACCGCCGCCAGGTCCAGGCCCTGCTCGACACCCAGAACATCGACGGGCTGATCGTCGCACCGGACATGACCGGCGAACGCGGGCAGGAGCTGCTCCGCTGGCTCAACGCGCTGCCCATTCCGGTGGTGCTCGCCGAGCGGCGCTCGCCCGTGGAAAACCCGGCCCACCGCCTCGAATGGGTGGCCACGGACCACGCGTTCGGCGCCGGGATGGCAGTCAGGCATTTGTGGCAGGAGGGCCACCGGCGGATCGGCTGCCTCGCCGATTCCTCCAGCCCCACCACACCCCACGTGGTGCGGGGATGGAAGCAGGCCATGGCAGCCCTGAAGATCCCGGTGGACGGCTCTGTCCACGAGGATTCGGCCAAGCTGGACAACGGCGACCGGGCCGCCCACTTTGACCACGTCCTGGAACTTTGCAGGAAGACGGGGACCACGGCCCTGCTGGTCCATTCGGACACCCAGGCCGTGGCCTTTGTGCAGCACTGCGTGGACAAGGGCGTGCAGGTTCCGGGGGACATGGCGATCGTGGGCTACGACGACGAAGTGGCCTACCTTGCCGAGCCTGCCATCTCCGCCGTCCGGCCGCCCAAGCAGTACGTCGGGAAGGTGGCCGTCCAGCTTATGGCCGCCCGCCTCGCCGAGGGCCGGATGCGGCCGGTGCACCGGATCGAGCTGAACCCGGAGCTGATCCTCCGCGAATCGTCCATCGGCGCGCCGCGGGTTCCTGCGTCCGGCGCGCTCCAGGAATCCCTGTGACGGCGGGACCGGCTCCGCGGGCACTGCTCCTGAGCGGCACGGGCCGGTACGCTGACCCTTGGCACCCGTTCGCGGAGACGTCCGGGGCCTTGGCGGGCCTCCTCGGGGAGGCGGGGTTCGGCGTCGAAACAGCGGACGACGTCGATGCCGCCCTGGCGGGCTTGTTGGCGCCGGCAGGACCAGCCGATGCCGGCCTGCCTGACCTTCTGGTGGTGAACGTTGGCCTGCCGCGCGATGGCCGGCCCTCGCCCGGTACCCCGGACGCATCGGCGGGGCTCCGACGCTGGCTGGCGGACGGACAGCCGATGCTGGTGAGCCACGTCAGCTCCACCAGCTTCCTCGATTCCCCGGAGTGGGCCGAAGCGCTGGGCGGCCAATGGGTCCGCGGAACATCGATGCATCCCGCGTACGGTCCTGCAACGATCCACGTCCTTCCGGAATCCGGGGCCCTGGCGCAGGGCATCGCCGATTTTGAACTGCTGGACGAGCGGTACAGCTATCTGCAGACGGCGCCGGCCGTCACCGTCCATGCGACCCACACCCACGAAGGCCTGGAGCATCCCGTGATGTGGTCCCTGGACCGGCGGCCGGGACGGACGTTCTACGACGCCCTGGGCCACGACGCCGCCTCCTTCCAATCACCCGGGCACCGCCAACTGCTGCTGCGCGCCATCGCCTGGCTCGCCGCCGGATAAACCCGTTGACACCCAAGGACCCCATGCCATCCACAGCGACTCCCCTTGCCTTGACCCTGCCCGCCCTGGACCGCGTGCTGTCACCGCACACCGGCCTCACCCGCGAACACTGGTGCACCTACGCCGACTACCTGCTCCGCTCGGCTCACCGCTACGGCACGGCGGACCACGCCAACATCCACCTGCCTGGCGCCAACAGCGCCTACGGCCCGCGTAGTGACTCACTCGAGGCCTTCGCCAGGACCTTCCTGCTGGCCTCCTTCCGCATCGCCGGCGACCCGCAGGGCACAGGCTGGATCGCGGAATGGTACGCACGGGGCCTCGACGCGGGGACCGATCCGGCGAACCCGGACCGCTGGCCCACGCCCGGCGAGCTGGGCCAGGCGAAGGTGGAGGCGGCTTCGCTCGCCGTGGGGCTGGCGCTGACCCGCGAGGTGCTCTGGGACAAACTTCCGCAGCGGGTCCAGGAACAGCTGATTGCGTGGTTCGAAACCGTGATCGGCGGGGAGTACCCGCCCATCAACTGGGTCTGGTTCCAGATTGTGGTGGAGACCTTCCTGGCGGGCGTCGGCGGGCGCTACTCGGATGAGGACATCGACGCGGGACTGGCTGTCCACGATTCGCTCTACCGCGGCCACGGCTGGTTTGCCGACGGTCCCGAGCGCGCCTACGACCACTACGTGGGCTGGGCCTTCCAGGTCTACCCGCAGCTCTGGGCCCTGATGGCCCCTGGGGATCCGCGCGTCATGGCCCGGAAAGAGCTCGATGGCGGGCGGCTGGCCGATTTCCTCGACGACGCCGCCTGCCTTGTTGGGGGAAACGGGGCCCCGCTGATCCAGGGCCGCAGCCTGATCTACCGCTTCGCCGCTGCCGCGCCGTTCTGGGTGGGCGAGCTCGCAGGCCATACCCGGCTGTCCCCGGGGGTGGCCCGGCGCGCGGCCTCCGGAATGATGGACTACTTCGCCCGCCGTGGATCGATCACTGACGACGGGTTGCTCTCCATCGGCTGGCACGGCGAGTTCGCCGGGATGAAGCAGTCCTACTCAGGTGCGGGGTCACCCTACTGGGCTGCCAAGGGGTTCCTGGGACTGGCCCTGCCGGCGGACCACCGGGTATGGACCGCCGTCGAGGAACCCTTGCCCGTGGAAGCCGGCGACACCCGGCGGCTGATCGCGGCGCCCGGCTGGCAGGTGGACGGAACCGCGGCCGACGGCGTTGTCAGGGTCCGGAACCACGGAACCGACCACGCCAACGCCGGAGCCGTGGTAGCCGATTCCCCGCTCTATGCCCGGCTGGGATACTCCAGCCACACCTTCCCGGACCTTGAGCCGGAATCCCTGGACAATGCCGTGGTGATGGTCGACACCCGGGGCAGGCTGACGCACCGAACCGGCTTTGAGTTCCTTGGCCAGTGGGACCTGGGCGGCATCCTGGCCGGCGTGTCCCGGGCCACCGTCAATTGGATCGAGGTTGACCCTGCTGGCGGCCCGGACCACGGCAGCGGCGCCAGGGGCACCGCGACGCCTGGGCCGGAAGTCACCGTGGCCTCGCTGACGCGCGGTGCCGTTGAGCTGCGTCTGGTCCGGGTCCGTGGCACCACCCCGGGCACGCCCGCGATGTTGCGGATTGGCGGCTGGCCCGTGGACGCGGAGTCCCCGGTGGCGGGTGAAATCCGCCCGCTTGCCGGCTGGGGCTCACCCCTGGACGACGCCGGAACCTGGCAGCGGGCTGCACCGCACCCGATGGGGGAGCGGCTCACGATTCCCTGGATTGGCACATCCGGTGCGGCTGACGACGGCGACTATGCCGCCGTCGTCGTCCTCGCCGGGGAGGGGACAGGGGAGGGAACCACGGAATCCGCTGCCGCCGTCCGGTTTGTGGCCGACGCCGGCCCTGGCGACGGCGGCGGACGGTTCGAGTTCGCGGACGGAACCGGTGTTGACCTCGCCGCCGTCTGGGCGGGACTTACCAGGCCCTAGGCCTCCTCGAACCAACCCCGTGCCGGGTTGCTGACCTCCGGAACCGAACGGTGCAGCCCGGGCTGGGCGGCCCAGCGCACGCCGTTCGCCAGGACACGCTGGATCTGCGGGTGGTGGTAAACCGGGTATTCCTGGTCGCCGGGGCTGAAGTAGAAGATCCGGCCTTTGCCCCGGGTGAACGTGACGCCGGAACGGAACACCTCGCCGCCGGCGAAGGAGCTGATGAAGATCAGGTCGTCGGGGTCCGGGATATCGAACAGCTCGCCATACATTTCCTGTTCGGGGATGACGATCGGGCTGTCCACACCCTCGGCGATGGGATGTGACGGCTTGACGGTCCACACCAGCTCGCGTTCGCCCTCGTTCCGCCACGCCAGGGAGCAGCTGGTGCCCAGCAGCCGGGTGAAGACTTTGGCGAAGTGCCCCGAATGGAGCACGATGAGCCCCATCCCGCCCAGGACGTGCCGGTGGACGCGTTCGACGACGGCCTCGCTCACCTCGCCGTGGGCCATGTGGCCCCACCAGAGCAGGACGTCGGTCTCCGCGAGCACCTCCTCGTCGAGGCCGTGCTCGTCGTCGGTGGCCAGGACCGCCGTCGTGATCTCCGCGTCCGGGTAGTAGGAGCGCAGCCCGGCTGCAATGGCACCGTGGATCCCGTCAGGGTAGATTTCCCCGATGTGCGACGGCTCGTTGAGTGCCTCGTGGACACCCTCGTTCCAGACCCGGATTCTCAGTTTGCCGTCCATTAGAGACGAACCTCCCTCTGTTCGCGTGCCGACAGGTAGCACGCATCAATGATCTGTGCCCGGTAGAGAGCCAGCGACCCGTCATGTTCCCCCCAGGCCTGCTCGCCGCCGCGCACTGCCGTGACGAAGTCTTCCACCACCGCGTCATGGGCGCGGCCCGGAAGCACCGGCGGCACGTAGTCGGCGGATTCCCCCGCTTTGTCGGTAAAGACCCGGAGCTGGCCTACGGCCGGGAAGGGCGCGCCCTGCACTTTGAGCTCGGCTCCGCCGTCGGTCCCGTAGACCGTGAAGTCCAGGAGGTCGTCCGTTTCCCGGTAGGTGGCCCAGCTGGCTTCGATCACGAGAGTTCCGCCGCCCTCCAGCCGGAGGAACGCCGATGCGAAGTCCTCCACTTCGAACGCGTGGCTGGTGGCCTGCGCCGAGTACCGGCTTCCGCCGCCCCGGCCCTGGGGGCCCAGCTCCGAGTGTGTGGCGGCGGAGACGGCCACCACTTTGGGTTCACCGAGAAGGTGCAGGGCGTAGTCCAGGGCGTGGACGCCAATGTCCGCCAGCGGTCCGCCGCCGGCGAGCTCCGGGTTGGTGAACCAGCTGCCCAGCGTGGGGATGCCGGAGCGGCGGAGCCAGGAGGCCTTGGCGTAGTACGGCCGGCCCAGCCCGCCGTCGTCGATCACTTCCTTGAGTGCCTTGATGTCGCCGCGGCGGCGGTGGTTGAACGCGACGTCCAGGACGCGCCCCGCCTTGCGGGCTGCGTCCACCATGGCCTGGCCTTCGACGGCGTTGCGCGCGATGGGCTTCTCGCTCAGCACGTGGATTCCCCGTTCCAGGGCGGCGATGGCAATGGGTGCGTGCAGGAAGGTGGGCACTGCCACGCTGATCGCGTCCAGCCCGCCGCGCTCCAGCATGTCCTTCCAGTCCGCGAATGCGTTGGGAATGGAGTATTCGGCCTGCAGCGAGTCGCGGAGCTCCTGCTCCATCCCCGCCAGGGACACGATGCGGACGCCGTCCAGGGAGTCGTAGGCTTTCAGGTGCTGCTGTCCGGCCCAGCCGATGCCGACGACGCCCACCCTCAGTTCTTTGGAGCCTGGTTCTTGCAGGTCAGGAGTCTGCCAGCTGGGGGACTGCTCGTTGCTCACGGGGTTTTTCCTTTTTCTTGTGGTTGGGGACTTGGGGTTTCTAGCCCTTGACGGCGCCGGCGGTCATGCCGGAGACAATGCGTTTCTGGCACAGGAGCACCAGGACGACGAGCGGCACCGTAATGATCACGGAGGCCGCACTGATGGTGCCCAGCGGCTGGTCAAACTCGCTGGTCCCGCTGAAGAACGCAATGGCCACCGGGACCGGACGGGCCTCTGGGGAAGTGGTCAGGGTGACGGCAAGCAGGAATTCGTTCCATACCGAGATGAACACGAGGATCGCCGTTGTGGCAAGGCCCGGGACAGCCAGCGGCAGGATGACTTTGCGGAAGGCGGTAAATGGGGTGGCCCCGTCCATGTAGGCCGATTCCTCCAGCTCCCGCGGGATCTCCCTGAAGAAGGAGGTCAGCGTGTAGATCGCCAAGGGCAGCGCGAAGGTCAGTTTCGGGATGATCAGGCCAAGGAGCGTGTCGTACAGGCCTATTTCCCGCCAGATGGAGAACAGAGGTGCCGCGATGGCAATGGCCGGGAAGGTGGTGACCGAGAGGATAAGGGTCAGGATCAGCGCCTTGCGGCGCATTTTGAGCCTGGCCAGGGCATAGGCGGCGAAGGAGGCGAACACCAGAGCCACGGTGGTGGTGACGACGGCGATGATCATCGAATTGCGCAGAGCCAGGAGGAACTCGGGGTTCTGGAACACTGCCAGGTAGTTCTCAAAGGTGGGCTGGCTCGGGAAGAGTTCGCCCTTGGACAGGCTTACCCCCTTCTTGAGGGAGGTGTTGACCAGCCAGTAGAACGGGATCAGCGAGAAACCCATCACGGCAAAGACGAAGACCCACACGACCGGGTGCAGCTTCGCCTCGCCCCGGAGCCTGCGCTTTGGTGCCCCCCACTTGGGTGACCTGCCACGGGTGGCGGGTGCCGCCGTCGTGCGCTGTGCAGTCAGCGTGCTCATTGTTCCTCCTTGGCGACTTCGCGGATGTTGCCCCCGGCGAAGCGGATGTAGACCACCGACACGGCCATGACCGTGAGGAAGGTCAGGATGGACAGCGCCGATCCCTCGCCCACCAGGCGGTTCTCGCGCAGCTGGGTGTAGGCCAGCATGGACATGGACTCGGTGCCGTTGGCGCCGCGGGTGAGCACGAACGGCAGGTCGAAGACGCGCAGGGCATCCATGGTGCGGAAGATCGCCGCGAGCACAATCGCAGGCCGCAGCAGCGGAAGGGTGATGTTGAGGAAGGCCTGCCACTTGCTGGCGCCGTCGAGTTCTGCCGCCTCGTAGGTCTCGGCAGGGATGACCTGCAGGCCGGCCAGGATGATCAGGGCCGCGAACGGCGTGGTCTTCCAGACGTCGGCGAGGACGATCACGGCCATGGCGTAGCCATGCTCACCGAGCCAGACGACGTCGCCGCCAGGCAGGCCCAGGGTCGACAGGACATTGGTGACCAGGCCCAGGTTGGGCTGGAACATCGTTTCCCAGGTGATGGCGCTGACCACGGTCACCACGGCATAGGGGAGCAGGACCACGGTGCGCAGGAGTGCGCGGCCTTTGAAGGCGAGGTTCAGCAGCAAGGCCATGGCGGTGCCGAGGACCAGTTCGAGTGACACTGAAAGCCCTGCGAAGAGGAAGGTCTGGCCGAAGGCGGCCCACCAGTGCGGCCCGCTGAGGGCGGTGATGTAGTTTTCCAGCCCGACGAACCGGGACAGGCCGGCGGTGCGGACGCTGTACTGGTTCAGGGACAGCCAGAGCGCGTAGCCGATGGGGACAGCCGCCACCAGGGCCATGAGGACCAGGGACGGGGCGGTCATCCGGAACGCGAGCCGCCGCTCCGCCCGGTCGCGGACGTTCGCGCTGCGGCCGGGCACCCCGCGATTATTCACCCCGCGGCCGGGGGAGAAGGACTTGGTTGCCATGTTCAGAAGCTCGCCTTTGCGGTGGTGATCTCTTCCGCCATCGCCTTCACCGCGTCCTCGGTGGAGGCGGTGCCGGAGAGTACGGCGTAGACGTTCTTGTAGATCGCCTGGGAAATCTGCGGGTAGACGGGGGAGATCGGCCGCGGCTTGGCGCCCTTGACGGAGGCGAGCAGTTCGGTGGCGAACGGCATCTTCGCCAGGACTGCGGCGTCGGAGTAGGCGGCCTCATTGACCGGGGCCTGCGAGAAGTCCATGGCCACGTGCTTCTGCCAGTCCGGGGTGGTGGCAAAGTCGATGAAAGCCACGGCTCCGGCCTGGTTCGTGGAATGGGCCGAGATGGCCAGGTTCCAGCCGCCCAGGACGCCTGAGGCCTTGCCCCCTTCCCATTCGGGAAGCGGAGCGACGCCGAAGGTGCCGGCCAGCGGTGTGGCGTTGAGCAGGCGGTATACGTGCGGCCAGTTGCGCTGGTAGCCAAAGTTGCCGGACTCGTAGGCCAGGCGGGCCGGGTCCTCGTTGTAGGTCAGAACCGCACGGTCCGCGGAGCCGTCCTCGAGGCCCTTGCTCATGAAGTCGAGCACTTCACGGGTCTCGGGTGAGTCGATGGCGACCTCTCCCTGGCTGTCCAGCACCTCGCCGCCGGCGCTGTAGAGCATCTCCAGGAAGTTGACGGTGAGGCCCTCGTACTGTTTGCCCTGGTAGACGAAGCTGTTGCCCGGGGCCTTCGCTGCCTCAGCGTAGAGCTGCTGCCAGGTCTCCGGCTTGGCCACCTTGTCCTTCTGGTAGTAAACCAGGCCTGCGTTGGTGAAGAACGGGGAGGCCCAGTACTTGTCCTCGTACTTTGCGGTCTCCACAGTGGAGGGGATGAGCCGGTCCCGGTTGGCCTCGACGAGCTTGGTCTGGTCCAGCAGCCAGCCCTGGGAGGCGAACTCGGACGTCCAGATGACATCGGTGAGGAAGATGTCGCATTCAGTGGACTTGCCCTCGAGCCGCTGCACGGCCTGCGTGCGGGCCTCGTCGGTGGTCGCACCGATCTCGGTGTACTTGGCGGCGACCTTGCCGTTCGCCTTGGTGAAGGCCTCTGCCGTGCCCTTGTAGATGCCCGAGGCGTCCTTGCCGCCGCAGACGTTGATGCTTCCGGTGGCACCGGCGGCAGACGCCGGATCTGCAGCGACCGCTTTTTCGGCACCCTGGGTGGCTGCGCCGCCGCCGCACCCTGCCAGCAGCAGGCCCGCGGCCATGGCCGCGGCCGCGATGACAGCGGGTCGTGGGGAAGTAAGTCGAATCAAGTCCACTAGTGGCTCCTTTGCCTTGCCGGCGTCTTTTCGAGTTTCATGTGGAATCGATTCCAAATTGAATTCAAAGTGCCGTGCCTGTGTTTTGGAATCGATTCCACAGAAGTGTGGCAGCCGCCACCTAAGGCTGTCAACCCTCGCTTCAGTTCCTTGTTGAGTCCCGCACCACGAGCTCATGGGGCAGGAAGGTCCGCCCGCGGCGGTGTTCCCCCGGAACGGTCATCCGCGCCAGCAGCTCGTCAAATGCCAGGCGGCCCATGTCATAGGCGGGCTGCCGGATCGTCGTCAGCTCCGGGACGCACATTTCCGCCTGCACTGAATCGTCAAACCCTGCCACGGCGATGTCGTCCGGGACCCGCAGCCCGGCGTCGGTGATTTCACGGACGCAGCCGGCGGCGACGGTATCACTGCCGCAGAACACGGCGTCGGGAAGGGGATCGGACATCAGCAGTTTCCTGGTGAGGCGGCGCCCGGTGTGGAAGTCGAACTCGCCTTCAACGAACAGCATCTGGTCCGGCGACAAACCCGCTTCGGCGGCCGCCTGGCGAAAGCCTTCCTCGCGCAGCCGGCCCGAGCGGGCTGCCCTGTTGCCGATCATCGCCAGGCGGCGGCCGCCGGTTTCGATGAGGTGCCGCGTGATGTCGAAGGCGGCCTGCCGGTCGTCGATGGATACGCCGAATGCTGCCTCGGAATCGGCGATCTCGCAGACCTGGACAACGCTCAGCTGCTCTGCCATATCGTCGACGTCCTCATCGGGCATCGTTGGCGAAAACATGATCAGCCCGTCCACGGAGCCGTTGCGCAGCATGTCCACCAGCTGCTGTTCGCGTTCAGGGTCCCCGGCCGTGGGGGCGATGAGGCTGACGTAGCCCGACGATGCGGCGGCGTCGCTGACGCCGCGGAAGGCTTCGCTGATGACGGGCGAGTTCAGGTTCTTGGCGAGGGCCAGGATGCGCATGGTCCGGTCCCGGCGCAGGTCACGGGCGGAAGCGAGGGGGCGGTAATTGAGCTGGCGGATGGCCGCTGTGACCTTTTCCTTGCTGGACTCGCTGACAGCCGGACTCTTGTTCAGGACCCGGGAAACAGTCCCTACTGACACTCCTGCCGTCTTAGCGACGTCCTGGACGGTCGCTCGCCCCATTCGGTTGTCCTTCCACGACCAGTGCTGCTGGTCCTTGCCGCCATGTCCCGGCCATGCCGTCCTGCGGCCGGTTTTTCCTCAGCATAGCCGGACCCCGGCAGGGACCTGGATCGAAAGGAACCGTAGGCGTTCAGCCCTGGGCGGTCTCCATGACCGGCTCGCCGTTGAAGTACTCAAGCTGCCAGCCTTCTACGGCGTGGTGGTGGGCGAGGTTGAGTACGGCGTTGTCGACGCTCTGAAGGGTGCGGCCGATGGCGCGGCTGAGGCTCACGCGCAGGAGGGTGCCGTGGGCGACCACCAGGACGCGGCCTCCCCTGAACTCCTCGGCCAGTGCTTCCAGGGCGGCAAGGCCGCGGCTCGCTGCCCCATCCTCGCTTTCGGCGCCGCGGAAACCGCCGTCGACGCGCAGCGCGTCCAGTTCGGGGCCGGCCTGCAGGCCCTCCGCGGGCCCGAAGCTGCGCTCGGTGAGTTCCGGCATGCGCCGGGCCACGCTGAGACCCAGCCCGGCGGCGATCAGGTCGGCGGTCTCCGCGGCGCGGCTCAGCGGCGAGGACACGATCGCGTCCCACTCGTAAGCCGAGACGACGGCGACGGCGTCACGCGCCTGGCCGCGGCCGACGTCGTTCAGTGGAATGTCAGTTGATCCCTGCAGCCTGCGCTGCGCATTCCAGTCTGTCTGGCCATGGCGGATGAGGGCGAAGGTCGTGAGGGTCATGGCTTCCATTCTCCCCGACGGCGGGCATGCTCCGGAAACGGCGAAGTCGTCCAAAGACGGCACGGCCGTTGCGGCACCCGTGATGCCGGTGCTGCAACGGCCGTGCCCCTTGGGTCCTCCTCAGCGGACCGCTGTACGGTTGATGCCTCCTATTTTGAAGCGAAGTAGCTCATGCAATCCCCTTGAGAGACGAACCCGGGTTCGACGTTGGTGGCCCAGCCGCCGTTGGTGCAGGCTTCCTTTCCGGTCACGAAGGCGACGGTGTAATCCTTTGCGGTACCGTCGGGGGCGGTCACCGTGACCACCGCCGTCGGGGTGCCTGTGGTGGCCTGGACGATGGATACCTTGGCGTTCGTGTCCAGCGGGTACGCCGCCACGGTTGGCGCCGTCGTCGACGTTGTCAGCACCTTGTAGCCTGTGCTGCCGGATGAGAAGCCAACCACTGATTTCTGGTCCACAAGCAGGCGGCCGAGGTCAGCAAGTCCGGCCTCGCCCAGGCGGGAACCTGCGATGGCCACCTCGGCCATCTTGGTGTACGAGCCCGCAGTGGCCAGGGAAACCCGGATGCCTCGCGTGGTGACGGGGGTGAAGGACACCTTGGCCGGTGCGGCCGTGCCCAGGCCGGTGACGGTTCCCGCGGTCGTGTCCTTCCAGGCGCCGGTTGCATCCTGGTACTGGACGGTGAGGCTCTGCGCCGCCTTTTCGGCGAGTGTCACGGTCACCGAGTCCACCGTGTAGTCGCGGCTGAAGGCGTAGGCAAGGGTGTCGCCGCCGCGGCCTCCGCTGACCCAGTTCGACCAGCGCGTCGCGGCGTTGCCGTCGCACGTGTTCTTGGCGATGTAGGAGCCTTCGGTGTAACTGGCCGTGACAGTGGTGGTGGTGTCGTCCTTGCAGATGTGGCTGCTGGGGACACGGTCCACCACGAGGACCGTCAGTTGGGCGTCAAGCGGCTTGTCACCGTCGACGCCGGTGATCGCCTTACCCGTGACGGTGGCGGTTCCGGGCGTCTGCAGCCCCGCGGCATCAAAGGCGCTCCAATCCCAGGTGACAGCCAGGCTGTTCCTCGCCGTTCCGGTGCCGATCTGCCCAGGGACGGTTGCCGGTGCCGCGGCCTGGACCTCGGCGAGTGTCGCCCCGGTGCCCACCGTCGCGGACACGGGGTCCGTGGCGGTGTACTTTCCGACGGTCACGGTGACCTTGGCGTCGTTGAAGGCCTGTCCGTACACATCGGTTCCGGAACCGGTGACGGTCACTGTGCCGCGCTTCTTCCAGACGCCCGGGTCAACCGCGTTCCACTGGACCGGCACGGGCCTGCCTTCGCCATTCTCGTACAGCGGGGTGACGGTGGCGGGAAGGGAAGGCACGACGCCGATGGGCGTGCTCAGTTCCACGGGTTTGGTTCCCAGCAGCACCAGGTCCGCAAGGTCAGTGAATCCCCAGGACTGGTGGGTGCTGCCGGTGGCGGTGGCGGTCGTGCCGGTGGAGGAGCCGAGCGCAACAGCGGTTCCGGCCGCGGTCTGGTTCCCGGAAACCTGCAGGGTGATTGCTGCCGCGGCGTTGACCAGGGACCACTGCTTGCCGTTCTCGGTGGTGACGATCCACTGTGCGGACGGCGTGGCCTTTGCCTGCTCCAGGCGCATGGCGGCCAGGGACGCGGTTCCGGACTGGCTCGCGTTCAGCACGCCGCCGTTGCCGGTCAGGACGCGTCCGTCCTTGGTGGTGACCACCCAGCGGCGGTCATTGGCGTACTCGTCGTCGCTCTTGACGGCGTGGAAGGTCCACAGCTGGGGAGTGACCTCTGCCGCCGTCGTTCCCAGCTCCTGGATCGACGCTGAGCCGTCAGGCCCTCCGGTGAGGTACTTGCCGCTGGCATCTCCGGTGAGGTGGTAGCTGTGGCCGTCCTGAACCGGAGCGGCGTCCTCCTCAACACCACTGACGCCGTCGACGACGAACGTCACCACGGAAGCGGCAGGAACCTCAAGCGTCGCGGACTTCGCCGAGGCGTCGACGGCGACGGGTGCGCCCTTGACGAGCGCGTTGCGTTCGATGTCATCCAGCGGCGACTTGGTGGTTACCACGGGAGTGACGGTCGCGCCGGGCGCGATGGCGCCGAAGCGGCTGAGGTCGATGGTGACCTTTTCCGCAGTCGGGGTGTCGTTGAAGTGCACCAGGGTGGCGCCGTTGCCATCCGCGTCCACCGCGCTCGCCGTCTTGGCGTTGTCGTTCTGGATGAGGAAGTCGCCGGGCCGGATGTAGTGCGTGAAGTTCCGGGTGGTGTTGTACTTCTGGTTGGTCAGGATCTTGCACTTCGCCTGGTCCTGGGTGGCTCCGTCGTTGAGCCTGCGGTTGGAGAAGCCTTCGCGTCCCTCGTAGTTGCAGTCGAAGTCGACGTAGATGGAGCCCCAGCCCTTGTCGGCTTTTTCCTGCTTGTACGTGTCCTCCACAGGCTGCCAGAACACCCAGGCGTCAGGTTCGAGTTCGCGGAGGTCGTTCACCATGCGGCCGGCGATGCCCAGGCCGTTGGTGATGTTTGAGCGGTCCCAGCCGCTGGTGGAGTCGCCGAGCGCAGGGTTGCCGGGCCAGAACCCGCCCACCTCGCTCATCCAGAGAGGCTTCTCCGTGGAGTTCGCCAGGTCGCGGACCCGGCGGCGGTCATTGGTGCCGTAAGTGTGGACGTTGAGCTGGGCGACGGCGTCCTTGGCTTCCTGGCTGTAGCTGTTCCAGTTGGTCATGAACTTGGTGGGATCGGTCTCGTCCATCGCGGAGATGACAGCGTCCGTGGTGGTGCTGTCCTTGGCCAGTTCGGCGGCGAGCAGTTTGGTGACACGGTCCTGGGCGGCCGGATAGATCAGCGCGCCCTCCTGCTTCTGCGTGTAGCTGGTGGGCGGCTTCCCGGTTGCCGGGTCGATCGCCGTGCCCCAGTAGCCGGAGTTGGGCTCGTTGAACGGATCGATGGTGTCCACGGTGATGCCGCTGCCGGCCTCGAGGAGCTCGACTGCGTGCTTCATGTAGGCGGCAAACTTGGCTTCCGCCTGGGGCAGGAGGTTTTCGCCCTTGTTGGAGTTGACCTGGCCCGAGACGTAGCCGCTCTTGGTCATGAACCAGGGCGGGGAGTTGCTGAACGCCTCCCAGTGGGTGATCTGCTGGTCGGCGGCCAGCCGCTCCACCCACCAGCGCTGGTTCAGGTCGGCCTCCGGGTTGTAGGACGCGGGATCGTCCGGATCCCACTGGCTGAGGAAGGCCAGCTTATTCGCCTGGGCCGGGTCCACGGAGCCGTCAGGGTTGTAGAGGTTCGATTCGACGGTTCCTTCTGCAGGCTCGGTGACCGGTTTCCACCAGCCCTCAACGGCGCTGCCGTCGTTCAGGTAGCCGGCAACGTCCGAGGCGTTCCCGCCGCCCACGTTGTAGCGCGCGATGTTGAGGTTCAGTCCGTCCTGGCCGAAGACCTTCTGGTACAGCTCCTCACGCAGCTCGGGGGAGTAGCCCGCCGTCGCGTTGGCGAACCAGACCAGGCTGGTGCCCCACCCTTCGAAGGCCTCGCCGCGGCTGGCAGGGTTCGGGGTGATGGTCACAGGGGTTGCTCCATCGGCTGCTGCCGGGAGTGCGGCGGGCATCAGCGCCAGCCCTGCCACGGCTGTGGCGGCTGCTGCGAGTGCGGCCACAGGCCTTCGGATTCTTGGTGCGGAAAACGCCATTGTTATACCTCGTGGTCTCGGGGGTGCGGTGCTGATCCGGAAAGCCGGGCACAGCGAGACTATGTTCGAGGTGTTTGCGCTTCAAGGGATCCGAACAGGCTCGTTCGTGCTCGGTCAGAGGTGTTCAAGGGCCATCCTGCCCGGCTGCCGATGGGGCGACCATCGGCGCTGTGCACTGGGCGCGCGATACTCCAATCGCGCGCCATTGGGGGTGCCATTCGCCGGCGTTCAGCGCACCTCGAGGATGAGCGAAAGCAGCCGTGCGGCGGCCGGCCGGGCGGCGTGCTCCTCCGCCCACTGCGACCGCGCCACCGCCTTGCTCACGGCCTGGGTGGTGATGCCGAGTTCCTGCGCCACCGCCTTTTGCTGCCCGCGGACGCCGGGGGTCATGAGGTCAAGGACGCGCCATTCAGCGCCGGACCTGTCCCGCACGATATGGCCCAGGAGCCGCAACACGGACTCGGCCTCGTGGGCCACGTCGGCCAGCGGGCCCTCCACAGCCACGGGTACCCGGTCCTTGCCGTTCCGCAGCCGGTCCACGGCGCGGCGGGCGTAGACCAGCCCGTGCCCGGACGCGTCCTTTATCAGGTTCGGCAGCGGCTCATTCACAGGACCCACGCCAATTCCCACATACCAGGACCCTGAGCGCAGGGCGATCAGCGCAGCCTCCACCGCCTGGTGCGGACAATCTACGATGCCCTGCACTTCGTCCTCCACCGAGCGGTCGAAGTCCAGGCGCGCGGGGATGTGCCGCAGGTCCTTGAGCAACTGCGGCACCCGGTCACCATCGCGCCGGCTGTCCGTTTGATTGATGGTCAGCGTGAACATTCTGGGTACACCCTACCCGGTGGTACGCGTCACGGAAGTGCCCCGATCCAGGCCTGGTCAAGCGTGGTGGCAGAGCTGATCTGAACCGGTGGAAGCGCCTGCAGCGACGGAGATTCCGGCCGCTGGAGCCCGGATTCCGCCATGACCCCTGGATCTACGACAGGGCCTCCGCCACGCCTGCTCAGCCGGATCCGTTGGCTGGGGAACCGCAAAGGTTGCCAGTGCGGCCGTCTTCTGTTGCGATGGAGCAACGGCCGCAGGCGCGGCGCGTGCGACCTAAGGATGGTTATGGCCGGCAACCTGGCGCAGGATGAACTCGAACTCGTGGACCGCTGGTGGCGCGCCGCGAACTATCTATCAGTGGGCCAGATCTATCTTCAGTCCAACCCGTTGCTCCGGAAGCCCCTCGCAGCCGAGGACACCAAGTCCCGGCTGCTGGGGCACTGGGGCACCACGCCGGGGCTGAACTTCGTCTACGCACACCTGAACCGGCTGATCCGCCGGGACTCCCACGAGATGCTGTTTGTGGCAGGGCCCGGCCACGGCGGGCCGGCGCTGGTGGCCAACGCCTGGCTGGAAGGCACCTACTCCGAAATCTACGGTCACGTTGGCAACGACGAGGCCGGGATGGCTGAGCTGTTCCGGCAGTTTTCGTTCCCGGGCGGCATCCCCAGCCATGCGGCGCCCGAAACGCCGGGATCCATCAGCGAGGGCGGCGAACTGGGATACGCGCTGGCGCATGCGTACGGGTCGGTGTTCGACAATCCCCAGTTGGTCACCGCCGTCGTGATCGGGGACGGCGAGGCCGAGACCGGACCGCTGGCGGCGAGCTGGCATTCGCACAACTTCCTGGATCCTGCTGCGGACGGCGCCGTGCTGCCCATCCTGCACCTGAACGGCTACAAGATTGCCAACCCCACCATCCTCGCCCGGATGCCCGAAGCCCAGCTGGAACAGCTGCTGCGCGGCTACGGCCACGAGCCACATTTCGTGACCGTCGCCGATCCGGACAACACGGCCCAGGCACACCGCGATTTCGCCGCTGCCCTTGAGGACTGCCTGGCCGGGATCCGCGCCATCCAGGACACCCGCCGCGGCCTCGCGGAAGGGGGCGATGCCGCCGCCGCAGGTGAAGAGGCGGCCGCCCGCTGGCCCATGATCGTGCTGCGCTCGCCGAAGGGCTGGACCGGCCCGAAGACGGTGGACGGCCTGCAGGTTGAAGGCACCTGGCGGAGCCACCAAGTACCGCTGTCCGAGGTCCGCACCAACCCCGAACACCTGAAACTCCTTGAGGAGTGGCTGCAGTCCTACCGCCCGGACGAGCTGTTCGACGGCGACGGCCGGCTCCGTCCCGGCGTCGCCGAGGCTGCCCCCACCGGTGACTTCCGCATGAGCGCAACCCCGCACGCCAACGGCGGCCTGCTGCGCCGGGCGCTGGAGCTGCCCGCCTATGAGGCCCACGCCGTGGAGGTACCGGATCCCGGTACGGAGCGGATCAGCCCCATGATCACGCTGGGTTCGTGGATCCGCGACGTCATCTCGTTGAACATGGAAAATTTCCGCCTGTTCGGGCCGGACGAGACGGCATCCAACCGCCTGCAGAACGTCTTTGAGGTCACCGACAAGGTGTGGCAGTACCGGATTGACGACGCCGACGAGCACCTTGCGCGGTCGGGCCGGGTTCTGGAGGTGCTGAGCGAGCACCTCTGCCAGGGCTGGCTTGAGGGCTACCTCCTGAGCGGACGCCACGGCGTGTTCAACTGCTACGAGGCGTTCATCCACATCGTCGATTCCATGTTCAACCAGCATGCCAAATGGCTGAAGGTGCAGCGCAAGCTCCCGTGGCGCCAGCCCGTGGCATCGCTGAACTACCTGCTGTCATCCCATGTCTGGCAGCAGGACCACAACGGGTTCTCGCACCAGGACCCCGGCTTCATTGACCACGCCGTGAACAAAAAAGCCGAGGTCATCCGCGTCTACTTGCCGCCGGACGTCAACACCCTCCTGTCCGTGATGGAGCACTGCCTGGCGTCCACGGACTACGTGAACATCGTGGTCAGCGGCAAGCAGCCCTCGCCCACCTGGCTGGGGCCGGCCGACGCCGCCAACCACTGCCAGCGGGGCCTGGGCATCTGGGGTTTTGCCGGTTCGGAGGTGCCGGGGGAGGAGCCGGACGTGGTGCTGGCGTGCGCCGGTGACGTGCCCACGGTGGAAACGGTTGCCGCTGCCGAGCTGCTCAAGCAGGGCGTTCCGGGGCTGAAGGTCCGTGTGGTCAATGTGGTGGACCTGATGCGGCTCCAGGACGTGAGTGAGCACCCGCACGGCCTCCCGGCGTCGGACTTTGACGGAATTTTTACGCCGGACAAGCCCATCATTTTCGCGTACCACGGCTATCCGTCGCTGATCCACCGGCTCGCCTACCGCCGGACCAACCAGGAGGGCATGCACGTGCGCGGCTACAAGGAGGAGGGCACCACCACCACGCCGTTCGACATGGCCATGCTCAACGGGATCGACCGCTTCCAGCTGGCCATCGACGCCATCGACCGGTTGCCCGGCCTGGCGGAGAAGCACTCACTGCTGCGCCAGACGCTCCAGGACCGACGGATTGCGGCGCGCGAACACACCCGCAGGCACGGGGAGGACCCCGACGAGATCCGGAACTGGGCGCTCGGCCAGGAGCAGGAAAAGGGCTAGCTGCCCCTGAGGCCGGCGAGCTGGCCGGACGGCACGTGGATCCAGTCTTCGGCCAAGGCCGCGGCCAGGTGGTCCAGGATCACGCCCAGCCGTTCCGCCTCCGGAGCGCTCCGGCCCTTGTACCCGCGGGCCAGGAGACCCCAGACCTTCAGGGACGCCGCGGGGTAGACCTCCGCCAGGCGGCCGGATCCGTCCCGCGGCTGGGGCCCGTACAAAGCGGCGATCTTCGCCTGGATCACGGCGCACCTCATGGCCGGATGGGCGAGCCGGTCAGCCGAAACGCTGAGCGGGATCAGTCCGGTGTGTCCCGTCACGAAGCGGTCCGTGTCACGGTAGGCCAGCAGCCGGCGTCCCTCGATGCCGTCGTGGTCCAGGACCGGCTGGGCGTCAAAATGGAGGTGCCCGGCGAGGAAGGGCAGGAAGGCATCTGGCCAGCCCACCGGACAGTCGACGCCGGTCATCGAACTGGTGCCGAACAGTTCCACGATTTCCCGGTCATCCACATCCAGGGCCAGGCGCTCCAGCCGTGCCGTGCCGGCGGACCATTCCAGGACAGCGACTGCCGTCTTCTTGGCCGCCGCGGCGAGATCGATGCCCAGCGTCCTCAAGCGACACTGCCGGTTACCGTGAGGGTCATGCAACCGACCTTACCGCCGCCGTGCTGGACGCCACGTGACACGCGGATTCCAGTCTGGAACGCTGGTTCGCGGAGGGCCGACCGGCGGCCCGTTGCCCGAAGGGACCGTCCCCATGCCATGGCTTGATGTGCTCGGCAACGACATCCACTACACCGACGCAGGCCACGGCCAGCCGGTGGTCCTGCTGCATGGCCACGCCTCCGCGGCGGCCTGCTGGGAACCGATCTGCACGGAGCTGGAGCGGGACTTCCGGGTGCTCGCGTACGACACCTATGACCACGGCTGGTCCTCGAACTCGCCGCGCCAGGGTCCCCTGGTTGACCGCGCAGAGGAGCTGGAGCAGTTCATCGGTTCCCTCGGCCTGGATGCTCCCGTCATCGTGGGGCAGTCCATGGGCGGCATGACCGCGCTTCGGTGGGCCGTCCGACATCCCGGCGATGCGGCCGCCCTGGTGGTGTGCGGGATGGGCTGGCCCCTGGTGGTGCCGCCGCCCGGGCAGCCCGGCCAGCCGGAGAGGTTTGAGGTGTTCAGCTCGCTCGACGCCGACGAAGGAATCTGGCTCGGCGTCGGCAACTCCTTCACGGCGGAATGGATCGCGGACAACCCGCTCGACTACGCCCGGTACATCAGGGTCCGGTCCACCGCAGCAGCGATCGAAGCCGCACGCCACCCGCGCAGCCTGGAGGCAAGCCAGGGCGAGTTCCTCAGTGCCGACGCCAAGGACGTTGATGCATTCCAGGAGGGGCTGGAATCAATCACCAGCCCCCTGCTGGTGTTCCTCGGGGACGCTGAAAGGCCCCGCATCCGACGCGGCGCCGAGCACGTGGCGGCTACTGTTCCCGGCGCCCGCCTGCTCGTGGTCGAGGACGCGGGCCACAACGCGTACTTCCAGCGGCAGGACCTTCTGGTGGCGGCCATCCGCAACGCTGCCGCAGGTACCTGAAGACCTTCCGAAGTTAGACCGAGCGGTAGTGCAGGGCGCCGGGAATGCCGCCTGTTTCGCCGAGGCTTTCCCCGCGGGCGAATGCGGCCCACAGGCCGCGCAGTTCCTGGCCCACGTTGTTGATCTCCTCCCACGAGGACCCTTTGAGGAGCCCCGCAGCTGCCCAGGTCCGCTGGTTTCCGAACAGCAGCGGCAGGTCAACAGTGTGCGCAGCCCGGTAGTAGTTTCCGGCGGCGCCCCAGGAGATGACGTAGCTGTAGGCCCTGCCGCCGGCGCGGGCGTGGCGGCGGGCAAACTTCCGGGCTGCCCGGCCGTACACCGCCTCCGTCACTGCCCAATTGATGGCCCGCACGGCAGCGTCGCCCAGCAAGGGAACCTTACCGAGCCGGCTGACCACGGCGCTCCGGGGCAGGAAAAGCCGGGCCTCATCGGCGGTGTGCCCGATCAGCACCTCGATGTCGGGGGCCGTCGCGTTCCAGGCGGCCTCAATGTCGGCTTCCGGCGGCAGCGGGGCATGCCCGTACTGCGTGCCGAACGGCATGGCCGCCATCAGCCCGTACTTACGGGCCACCTGGGAAACGCGGTCCTCAACGGCCACCACATCCATGGCGGGTGTGTCTTCGGTGACGGCTTCTGCCGCAATGCCCATGGCGTGGCTCATCTTGTGCCGGCCCCGGATGATCCCCAGCGGTGCACTCTGGATGATGGCCCGCTGGAAAAGCGACGGCGCTTCGGGCGTCGCCATCAGGTGGGCTACGGAATCGCCCCCGGCGGACTGCCCGAACGCGGTGACGCGGCCGGGATCGCCGCCGAAGGCCGCAATATTGCGCTGTACCCAGCGGAAAGCTTCGAGCTGGTCCAGCAGTCCGAGGTTTCCGGGCCGTCCGGTGCCGGTGGCCAGGTACCCGAACAGGCCCAGCCGGTACGTTACCGAAACAACAATGACGCGGTTCTCAGCCACCAGTGACTTGGCGTCGAAGATGGCCAGGTCACCCGAGCCGGACGTGTAGGACCCGCCATGCAGCCACACCATCACCGGGACTTGCTCGCCGTCGGCAAGGCCGGCGGGAATGGTGATCGAGAGCCGCTGGCAGTCCTCGCTGCCGGGGAGCTCGCCGTACCGCGTACCCAGGACGTCGTCGAGGAACGGCACAGGCCCCTGCGGGCAGGCCGGGGCTGGCGACGTCGCGGCAAAGGCCGTGGTCCAGTCCGGGACGCTCACCGGGGGTTGGAAGCGGCCCGCGGTGGCATACGGGATTCCCGTTGCGCGCACCACGGTGCCGTCCCGCCAGCCGCTGACCGGACCGCACGGGGGACTAAAGGAAGGCTCGGAACTCACAGGGCAACGATTCCACAATTTCCTGATGCGCCGCTGACAACGCGCGAACGTACACTTGAGGCCCCAAAATCGAAGGGTTTTGGGGCCTCAAGTGTACGTTCGCGCCGGGGTGCGGGTTAAACCCCGACGGCGGGTGGCG